>CABQSN010000011.1:0-20900 GCA_902466845.1 uncultured Haemophilus sp. | reverse complement strand
ATTGCCAGCTAGCGGGAAGGGAATGGAAAGCATCTTCTGTTGCCTGGCGATCTGAAATATCAAAGGCAAGAAAGTGGAAGTTTTCACCTAATTCTTGTTGTAATTGTTCTAAACGAGCTACGCGGCGCCCCGTGCCAATTACACGATAGCCATTTTCAATGAGTGTGCGACAAATTGCCGCACCAAATCCGGCAGTTGCGCCGGTTACTAACGCTGTTCTTTGCATAATGCTTCCCCTTAGCAATCAGATTAATTTGATAAAATCTTATTAAAAACTGACCGCACTTTTTCGCTATCTTTCACGCCAGCGGTAGTTTCTACACCAGAATTGAGATCAACCCCTAAGCAACCTTGCTTAATGGCTTGTTCAATATTGTCAGGTGAAATGCCACCAGCCAAAATAATTTTGTGTTTCAAGTTTTCAGGAATGAGTGACCAATTAAAGGTTTTTCCTGTGCCACCTTGTTGATTAGCTGATTGGCTATCGAAAATATAGCGAGTGATATTTAAATCATCCGTAAAATCAACCGCACTTTGTGCTTCAGTATTCACCGAAATGGCTTTCCAAATTTGTATTTCTTCAGGCAGTTCGTGACGAAGTGCGGTAATAAATTCAGCGGTTTCTGAACCGTGTAGCTGAACGGCATAAAGCTGCAATTGTTTAGCGATTTTTACAATAAAATCAATTTCTTGATTCTGGAATACGCCCACAAAACGAAGTGGTGATGCTGTCACTAATTCTTGGGCTTGACGTAGGCTCACACAGCGTTTTGAATGTTCGACGAAAATTAAGCCGCCGTATAATGCTCCGTTTGCGTAAACCTCTTTGACATCTTGCGTGCGAGTTAAACCGCATACTTTATTTTCTCCAAAAATCACTTCACGCACAGCATTATTTAAATCAGCACTGCCCATTAGGCTGCTGCCGATTAAAAAGCCATGTGCCACTTTTTGCAAATCACGAATTTGACTGTGATTATAAATCCCTGATTCGCTGATAATACGTGCATCAGCGGGGATACGATCGGCATATTTTTGTGTAAGTTCTACCACGCGGTTTAAATCAACAGTGAGATCGTGAAGATTACGATTGTTGACGCCGATAATTTTTGCACCTAATGCAAGAGCTCGTTCAAACTCTTCTTCGTTGCTGGTTTCCGTCAATACGCCCATGCCAAGAGAATGCGCCAGATCAGCCAGTACGCGATAGGTTTCATCATTTACTACCGAAAGCATCAATAAAATAGCATCCGCTTGATAGTAGCGCGCAAGATAAACCTGATATTCGCTGATCATAAAATCTTTGCACAATACAGGTTGTGAGACAACGTCACGTACTTGCGGCAAATAGTCAAATTTACCTTGGAAGTATTTCTCATCCGTTAGCACAGAAACAGCTGATGCATAATGTTTATACACATTGGCGATTTCGTCTAAATTAAATTCATTACGAATTAATCCTTTAGAAGGGGAGGCTTTCTTACATTCCAAAATATAAGCGGGCTTTTGATGTGTCCCTTTAGCCAACGCATCATAAAAAGAGCGGTCAGATTTTTGAATGTTTTCTTTAAATTGTGAAAGCGGAAATTCAGCTTCCTTTGCTTTAACCCATTGCGCTTTGTCTAAGACGATTTTTTGTAGCACCGTCGCAGAGTCAATTGGTTTGGTGAAATCTTGCGTGATCATAATCTTTCTTCTTATTATGGCTTATCAAATCAGCCTTTATCTTAATATTTTGTCAAATGTTGTAGTGTCTCAAACGCTTTGCCTGATGCAAGGTGAGTCAACACATTTTGAACATTTTGTTTTAAGTCATCATGACCAAATAATTTCAGCAATAATGCCACATTTGCCGCTACCGCATTAGCATGTTCCGCTTTGCCTTTACCTTGTAAAAGTGCGGTCAGATATTGAGCGTTTTCTTGCGGTTCGCCACCACGTAAACTTTCTAAAGATTGTGTTTTTAAACCAAAATCTTCAGGTGTTAAGGTGAAGTAGTCAATTTTGCCGTTTTTAATTTCAGCGACTTGGGTTTTACCATGTACGGCGACTTCATCAAGACCGGCACCATGAACTACAAAAGTATGTTGATGGCCTAATGCGACAGCGGTTTCAGCATAGGTTTTCACTAATTCAGGGGCATACACACCAAGCAAATGATAAGTTGGACGAGCTGGATTAATTAATGGACCCAAAATATTAAAAAGCGTACGTGTTTTTAATGCAGCACGAACAGGGGCGACATGTTTAAACCCACTGTGATATTGTTGAGCAAATAAGAAACATACGCCAATATCATCAAGCGCTTGACGAGCTTGCTCTGGTGTGACGTTGACATTCACACCGAGAGCGGTTAATACATCACTGGCACCGGATTTACTTGATACGCTACGGTTACCGTGTTTTGCTACTTTGGCACCCATAGAAGCTGCAACAATCGCACTCGCAGTAGAGATATTAATTGTGTTTTGACCATCACCTCCAGTACCCACAATATCCGCAAAAGGGTAGTCAGGACGAGGGAATGATTTGGCATTTTGCAAAGACGCAGATACCGCACCACTTAATTCATCGATAGTGGCGCCACGTACTTTTAACGCAATCAGCATGGCAGCGATTTGTTCGTTATTCAGTTCGCCTTGCATAATGGCATTAAAAATGACCGCACTTTCTTCTTTGTTAAGTGTTTTTCCGTTGTAAAGTTGTTCTAATAATTGAGCCGTTTGCATAATCTCGTCCCTTATACGTAAATATCGTAATCTAAATCGCGCGCTTCATCGCCAGTCATACCACGGAAACCCCAACAATGCGCCGGTTGTTCTTTAATCGTAATTTCAACGTTGTGAGATTTAATACCAATTTTGTATTCGAGTTCGCTGAAGAGCATTTTGATTAAACGTTTTTTCGTACCTTCCATACGACCTTGCATCAGGTTAATTTCAATAACGGTGTAATCATCGTTACGATCGATAGGATAAAGAAAATCTTCTTTATCTAAACATAAGAAACGAATCGCATGCTTTCCGCGAGGAATGTCTAAACCAAGGTTTAAACAGTTATAAATTACTTCAGCAATATCTTGACGACGAGGTGCAAGCACTTCTTTTAATCCATATACGGTAATCATTTTTCTTCCTTAATCTCTGTTTAATAACCATTCCACAGATTGTTGTAATAATTTCGAACCTTGCACAGTAAGGATGCTTTCTGGGTGGAATTGGAAAGCACAAATTGGCAAGGTTTTATGACGAATCGCCATCACAATACCATTGTAATCAGCATTAACAATAAATTCGTCAGGTAGGTTTTTACCCATTAAAGAGTGATAACGTGCCACAGGCATTGGATTGGCAATATCTTTAAACATGGCTTGGTTATCGTGTTGAATGCGCGATACTTTACCATGTAATACTTCGCCTGCATGTACAACCTCTCCACCAAAGGCTTGAATAAGCGCTTGATGGCCTAAGCAAATACCAATAATTGGCACATCATTTTTTAAACGTTCAATAAGCGGGAGTAAGATGCCTGCTTCTGCCGGGGTACCAGGCCCAGGAGAGAGCGCAAGAATCGTATCCGGTGTATTTAATGCCTCTTGCACCACTTGTTCTAAATTGGTGTCATTACGATAAATTTTTACGTTATGCCCAAGCACACGGAATTGATCCACTAAGTTATACGTGAATGAATCAAAATTATCTAAAAAGAGAATATTAGCCATAATTTATCGTCCTTATTTTGCTTGGGTATTGATTTGTTTGATTGCTTTAAGTACTGCAGCCGCTTTATGGCGAGTTTCATCCGCTTCCATCTGTGGATCAGAATCCAACACTTCACCACAACCCGCTTGAATATGGGCAATGCCATTTTGTACAAAGGCAGAACGAATCACGATACAGGTATCAAAACGGCCGTCAGAGGTGAGATAACCGACTGCACCACCGTAGCTGTGGCGTTTTTGCTGTTCAAATTGATAAATTAACTGCATCGCTTTGATTTTTGGCGCACCAGTTAACGTTCCCATATTCATGCAAGCTTGATAAGCATGTAATGCATCAAGTTCAGGACGAAGTTTACCCACCACGCGAGAAACCAAATGCATGATGTGCGAATAGCGATCCACTTGCATTAATTCGGCGACTTTACGTGTACCGCTTTGACACACGCGAGCAATATCATTACGGGCTAAATCCACCAACATTAAATGTTCAGCTTGTTCTTTATGATCAAGACGTAGTTCTAATTCCAAGCGTGCATCTAATTCAGGGTCAATATTACCATGTGCATCAAAACCACGCGGGCGAGAACCTGCAATTGGATAAATTTCTAATTGACGATTGTCTGGTGCATATTTCAACGCACTTTCTGGTGAAGCACCGAATAAAATGAAATCCTCATCGTTCATATAGAACATATAAGGGCTTGGATTGTTATGTTTTAATTGTGCATAGCTCGCAAGGGTATTCGGGCAAGCTAATGAAAAACGGCGGGATGGCACGATTTGGAACACATCACCAATATTAATATGATGTTTTAACGCTTTAACGATACCTGTAAATTCAGGATCTTCAAAATTGGTGCTAACCTCATCACTTGCCGCTTTAATGGAAAGTACGCCATCAATATTTTTTAATTTTTGGGCAATAGAAAGTGCCGTTTTCGCGACTTCCACTTGTTCTTCTTGGCTAAAGCAAAAGCTTTTTAATGTGGCTTGTTGGCTTTGGTGATCGATGGTGATTAAATTTTCTGCGAGATAAAAACTGTAATCCGGGCAGTTAATGCCATCATCTTTTAATTCAACACCTTGCATTGGAATAAAATTTGCCACCAAATCATAAGCAAATAAACCACCCAAAAAGACAGGTGTGCTGCTATGTTGATAATGGTTAGAAATTACACGAAGTCCATCAAAAATGGTTGCGGCTTGTAATTTACTGTCTTCATCTAATTGATTATCTAGTGGCGCAAATTGCACAGAAAATTCATTCTCAAAATTGACCGCACTTACGGTACCGAGTTGGCTTAATACAGGATGAATTTCGTTTAATACTTGTTTTCCGTTCGCATTTAGTGCTCTAAAGGTCACCTGATTGCCTAAACAAGTAATTTTAACGGCAGCATTAATTAGAATAAGGCTCTGTAAGCTATTTTTACTACCAATTTCGGCAGAGTCGAGGAGAAGAGAATTTGAGTTCTGTTGGCATAGTGTATTAAAAATTGCGGTGGTGTCGGCATGATAGGGAACCGGTTGAGAGGTCACCGCAATAAAAGGGGTATTTTTCATAATCAATCCTGTATTCTGAACTTTTGCACTATTAAACTAGTACACAATGTATAAGTCAAGAAAATAATCAAAAAATTGGCGTGATTTTACAATATTTTTTTAATTTTTAACCAAAGATATTAAAAATAGAGGAAGTTGATTAGAAAAAAAGCCATTTCGAGGCATATCTCAAAATGGCTTAATAGAAGAGGTTGATTCAGTGATTAGAGAGAAGCAACGATCTCATCAATTTTATTTCTTGCTGAACGTTGTGCGTTTTCAATTGCCTCTGCACCTAATCCGATACCTTTTGCATAAGCAAACTGAACATCGGTAATGCCAACAAAACCTAAAATCGCTTTTAAGTAATTTGTCACATTGTTGTTTTCATCATACATGCCACCAAAGCTTGCTAATACAATCGCTTTTTTACCTTGAAGTAAACCTTCAGGACCATTTGCGGTGTATTGGAAAGTTACACGAGGGCGAGCGATAAAATCAAAATAAGATTTAAGTTGTGTTGGGATACCTAAGTTATACATTGGCGCCCCAATTACAATGATATCCGCAGCCTTTAATTCCGCCACTAATTCATCTGATAGCGCTAAAAGTGCATTTTCTTCCGCTGTTTTAGGCTCGCCACGTACAGCAGTTGCCGCTGTTGCATCAAAATGGGGAAGTTGTTGCGCCGCTAAATCACGTACCACAATGTTGTGGTCTTTTAATTTTTCAATGGTGTAATCGGCTAATTTATTACTTTGAGAGTTATCTGCAAGGATGCTTGATTTTAATACTAATACATTCATAGAGTTTCCTTTAATTTGTATTTATCAAAAGTGCGGTCATTTTATCGGAAATTTTGAATAGATAAAGTAGCTATAAGGAAAATCATTGTTTACTCATTGGAAAGAATTCAGCGAGATATTAACAAGTGTGGTGGAAAGTGCTAAAATTCTCCGCCGCACTTGGTTTGCTCGATAGTGGGAGTGAATGAAAGTGCGGTTTGTTTTTAATCATTATTTGCATGTTGCCTTTCGTATGGGCGACCACTGTATAAGGAAAAATTATGCCTATTATTACTTTACCGGACGGTTCTAAACGTGAATTTGATCGTCCAGTTTCTGTGTTAGAAGTGGCTCAAGATATCGGAGCCGGTCTTGCCAAAGCAACCATCGCTGGCCGTGTAAACGGTGAACGTCGTGATGCGTGTGACATCATCAATGAAGATGCCAACCTTGAAATTATTACAGCAAAAGATGAAGACGGTTTAGAAATTATTCGTCACTCTTGCGCACACTTGCTTGGTCACGCAATCAAACAATTATTCCCAGATGTCAAAATGGCAATCGGTCCAACGATTGAAAATGGCTTCTATTATGACGTGGATTTAGACCGTTCTTTAACGCAAGAAGACATTGATGCTATCGAAAAACGTATGCTTGAATTGGCGAAAACCAATTATGACGTCATCAAAACTCCGGTAAGCTGGCAAGAAGCAAGAGATACTTTTGAAAAACGCGGTGAGCCATACAAAATGGCTATCTTAGATGAAAATATCGAACGTACCGCAACGCCTGCGCTTTATCATCACGAAGAATACATTGATATGTGTCGTGGGCCACATGTGCCAAATATGCGTTTCTGCCAACACTTCAAATTAATGAAGGTTGCTGGTGCGTACTGGCGTGGTGATAGCAAAAATAAAATGTTACAACGTATCTACGGTACGGCTTGGGCAGATAAAAAACAATTAGCGGAATACTTAACTCGCTTAGAAGAAGCGGCAAAACGTGACCACCGTAAAATCGGTAAAGCGTTAGATTTATATCATATGCAAGAAGAAGCACCGGGTATGGTGTTCTGGCATAACGATGGTTGGACAATTTTCCGTGAATTGGAAACCTTCGTACGTACTAAATTAAAAGAATACGATTATCAAGAAGTGAAAGGTCCGTTCATGATGGACCGTGTGTTATGGGAAAAAACAGGTCACTGGCAAAACTACGGCGATTTGATGTTTACTACACAATCAGAAAACCGTGAATATGCGATTAAACCAATGAACTGCCCAGGACACGTTCAAATCTTTAACCAAGGTTTAAAATCTTACCGTGATTTACCAATCCGTATGGCGGAATTTGGTTCTTGTCACCGTAATGAACCATCAGGTTCTTTACACGGTTTAATGCGTGTACGTGGCTTCACTCAAGATGATGCACACATTTTCTGTACTGAAGACCAAATTGAAAGCGAAGTAACCAGCTGTATTAAAATGGTTTACGACATTTACAGCACGTTCGGTTTCCAAAATATTCAGGTGAAATTATCTACTCGTCCTGAAAAACGTATCGGTGCAGATGATATGTGGGATCGTGCAGAAGCAGGTCTTGCGGCAGCATTAGCACATAACGGTCTTGAATATGAAATTCAAGAAGGTGAAGGTGCATTCTATGGTCCGAAAATTGAGTTTGCATTACGTGACTGCTTAGATCGTGAATGGCAATGCGGTACTATCCAATTAGACTTCGCATTACCTGGTCGTTTAAATGCATCTTATGTAGCTGAAGACAATGACCGTCGTACACCGGTTATGATTCACCGTGCGATTTTAGGTTCGATTGAACGTTTCATCGGTATTATTACCGAAGAATATGCGGGTTTCTTCCCTGCATGGTTAGCACCAGTTCAAGCGATTGTCATGAACATTACTGACAGCCAAGCAGACTACGTTCAAAAGGTAGTGAAACAACTATCTGATGCTGGATTACGTGTTAAAGCTGATTTACGTAATGAGAAAGTTGGCTTCAAGATCCGCGAACACACCTTACGTCGCGTGCCTTATATGCTCGTTTGCGGTGATAAAGAAATCGCTGAAGGCAAAGTGGCAGTACGTACCCGTAAAGGTGCAGATTTAGGTACTTTCACCATTGAAGAGTTTGCTGAAATCTTAAAATCCCAAGTAAGACAACGTGAGTTGAAATTGTTGGGTGAAGAGTAATTGACTCTTTAAAATCTTAATTAAAAATGACCGCACTTTGATGTGCGGTTTTTTTATATTCACGGTATAAAAATAAACTCAAGTCTCTCTTTCTTCTATATAATAGCCTTATCACAAGGAGGCGAATATGACATCTCAAATACAACAATTAACACCAGAATTAACGTTAGAGCGTATCAATGAAATTCCTGTTTTAACTTTAAACCACTCAGCAGGATCTGCTCGAATTGCACTACAAGGGGCACAGCTATTAAATTGGCAGCCTAAAGGGGCAGAGCAGGATATCTTTTGGTTAAGTGAGATTGAACCTTTCACACAAGGTGTGGCAATTCGCGGCGGTGTACCGCTTTGTTACCCTTGGTTTGGAGGCGTTAAACAACCTTCACACGGTACAGCGCGTTTACGTTTGTGGCAATTGAGTGATTATGATCTGCAAGCGAATAAAGTGCGGTTAGAATTTTCACTGTTTTCTGAATATGGTGTGATTGAAGCCAAAATGAAAATGGAATTTACCGATAAATGCACAATGACTTTAACGCATTTAGGACAAGAACCTGCTCAAGCGGCATTACACAGTTATTTTAATATTGGTGATATTTCACAAATTGAAGTCCAAAATTTACCAAGCCGTTGTTATGACTCATTACAAGGTAAACATACAGATGTTCCTTCAATTCGTAAAATAGAGCAGGGCGTCGATTGTATTTATACATTAGAGGAAGATAAAACATTCTTGGTGGATAAGGCATTTAATCGACGTATTCAAATTACCCATCATCATGCAGATTCAATTGTGCTATGGAATCCTTGGGAGAAAACACCAAGTGCGATGCAATCAGAAGGATATAGAACAATGGTATGTATTGAAACCGCAAGATTAGAAAAATTGCTTCAATTTGGAGAGAGTATTTCAGCTGAAATAAGTGCTTTACCCGCTGATATTTAAAGGAATAGAAATCCTTGTTGCATAAACGTGGCAAATACTATAAAATTTTGCCCGTTTTTTGTTTGTTTTTATAGCAAATGATTGAAGAAATCTTCTGTTTTAAATACAGTGGGTTTTATCTTAAATAAATAGAAGGAATAACATTATCAAAACCGTAAAAAAAGCTCCGGCAGCTAACCGCCCGAATCGCATTAACGATGAAATTCGAGTAAAAGAAGTTCGTTTGATTGACCAAGATGGTGAACAAGCGGGGATTGTATCAATTCAACAGGCCTTAGATATGGCAGAACAAGCAGCGCTTGATTTAGTTGAGATCAGTCCGAATGCCGAACCACCGGTTTGTCGTATTATGAACTACGGCAAGTTCCTCTATGAGAAGAGCAAAACTGCAAAAGAACAGAAGAAAAAACAAAAAGTCGTACAAGTGAAGGAAATTAAATTCCGTCCAGGTACTGACGAAGGTGACTACCAAGTTAAATTACGTAGCTTAATTCGTTTCTTAGAAGATGGCGATAAAGCGAAAATTACCGTACGTTTCCGTGGTCGTGAAATGGCTCACCAAGATATCGGTTTAGACGTATTAGAACGCGTTAAAAACGATTTGGCTGACATTTCAGTAGTGGAATCTGCACCGGGTAAATTAGAAGGTCGCCAAGCGGTAATGGTGTTAGCACCTAAGAAAAAATAATTTTTTATTTAGATCTAATCTAGATAATCGAATTTTCACTTCGGTGAGAATACAACTGCACATTGGGCAAACTACGCAGCCTAATTGCTTTTGGAGAAGGGCAATTCAATTTGCCATATTGGAATAATTAGTGCCTACAAGTAATCTTCGGATTCGCCTAATTATGTGTTTAACTTAAAATGCGGAGTTTTTTAACAATGCCTAAAATTAAAACAGTACGTGGTGCTGCTAAGCGTTTCAAAAAAACAGCTTCTGGCGGTTTCAAACGTAAACAATCTCACTTACGTCATATTTTGACTAAAAAGACAACTAAACGTAAACGTCATTTACGTCATAAATCAATGGTTGCGAAAGCAGACCAAGTTTTAGTAGTAGCTTGCTTACCATACGCATAAGCCGTTATTTAAGCAAAACGTACGATTAGTTAAATTAGTTAAAAATATTACATAGGAGATTAAATAATGGCTCGTGTAAAACGTGGTGTTATTGCAAGAGCACGCCATAAGAAAGTTCTTAAGGCTGCTAAAGGTTATTATGGTGCACGTTCACGCGTGTATCGCGTTGCTTTCCAAGCGGTGATCAAAGCTGGTCAATACGCATATCGTGACCGTCGTCAACGTAAACGTCAATTCCGTCAATTATGGATTGCACGTATCAACGCTGCGGCTCGTCAAAATGGTTTATCTTACAGCAAATTCATCAACGGCTTGAAAAAAGCGTCTGTTGAAATCGACCGTAAGATCCTTGCTGATATCGCTGTATTCGACAAAGTGGCGTTCGCTGCATTAGTTGAAAAAGCAAAATCTGCACTTTAATTTTTTAAAGTTTAGATTCAAAAAATTAGGACGCTGAAAAGCGTCCTTTTTTATTACCTCCCAAAAAGAAAAAACCGCTACTCAAAACTTGAATAGCGGGGAGGTCTTAATTTATAAGAAACTTCAAAAAGATAACTGCAATATGCAGTGCACTAGCAATGTATCAGACTGTGTGTTTTTGAAATAGTTCGATATTTTTGAAAAAAATTTTAAAAATATCAAAATTAAACGAAAATGAATGAATTTAGCCCTTTATAAAGGCAATAATTTGCTCTTCAATCCCTTTTTCATCTAATTTAATTTCAGCAAGCGCTTCTTGTTGTGTGCCTTGCGGAATAAAAATATCAGGTAAACCAAGTTGTAAAAGTGCGGTTGTTTTTCCATGAGAATTTAGCACTTCTGAAACCGCTGAACCTGCACCACCTTGGATCGCATTTTCTTCCAATGTCACAATGAAATCATGTGTATCCGCCATTTCTAGAATGCGAGCTTCATCAATTGGTTTCACAAAGCGCATATCGACAACAGTCGCATTGAGTTTTTCTGCCGCAGATAAAGCAGCAGGTAAGAGTGTGCCAAAATTCAGAATCGCGATTTTTTCACCTTGACGAACCATTTTTGAACGACCAATTTCTAATTCAGCAAGTGGGGTTAATTCTACGCCGATTGCATTTCCACGTGGATAACGTACCGCAGCAGGTTTACCACATTTATAACCGGTATAAAGCATTTGGCGACATTCATTTTCATCACTTGGTGTCATAATGATCATATTCGGAATGCAGCGCATAAAACTTAAATCAAAAGCACCTTGGTGAGTCTGACCATCAGCACCTACAATGCCTGCACGATCGATGGCAAAGAGAACAGGTAAGTTTTGAATGGCGACATCATGAATAAGCTGATCATAAGCACGTTGTAAGAAGGTAGAATAAATTGCCACAACCGGTTTATAACCGCCAATTGCAAGACCGGCTGCAAAGGTGACCGCATGTTGCTCAGCGATTGCCACATCAAAATATTGTTGCGGGAATCGTTCTGAAAATTCTACCATGCCAGAACCTTCACGCATTGCAGGGGTAATACCGACTAATTTATCGTCTTGTTCTGCCATTTCACATAACCAATCGCCAAAGATTTTTGAATAGGTTGGTTTGGCGTTTGATTTAGGCAGTTGTCCACTGATTGGGTCAAATTTGGGTACACCATGGAAACCAATTGGGTCTTTTTCTGCAGGTTCGTAACCTTTTCCTTTCTTCGTTTTGATGTGTAAGAATTGCGGTCCTTTGAGATCGCGCATATTGCTTAAAGTAGCAATTAATTCATCAATATTATGCCCGTCAATTGGTCCAATATAGTTAAAACCGAGCTCTTCAAAAAGCGTACTTTCTGGAGAGAACATCACACCTTTCATGTGCTCTTCGGTTTTCTTCATAAAGTTTTTAACGGTTGGTACTTTATCTAAGATTTTTTTACTGCCATCACGAACGGTTGAATATAAGGAACCAGAGAAAATACGTGCAAGGTGATTATTTAATGCACCGACATTTTCAGAAATCGACATTTCATTGTCATTTAAAATGACCAACATATCAGTATGCAAAGAACCCGCATGGTTTAAGGCTTCAAATGCCATACCCGCAGTGATTGCACCGTCACCAATCACACAAACGGTTTTACGACCCGCATTTTCACGTTCTGCTGCAACAGCAATACCTAGTCCTGCACTGATTGAAGTGGAAGAGTATCCAACACTTAATACATCAAACTCACTTTCTTCACGCCAAGGGAAAGGATGGATTCCGCCTTTTTGGCGAATGGTGGACATTTGATCGCGACGACCCGTCAAAATTTTGTGTGGGTAAGCTTGATGGCCCACATCCCAAATTAATTGATCAAAAGGGGTTTTGTAAATGTAGTGTAGTGCAACCGTCAATTCAACGGTACCAAGACCAGATGCTAAATGACCACTGGTTTGACTAACGGATTCCAACAGATAACTCCGTAACTCCTGACAAAGTTGCGGAAGCTGATCTTTATTCAAAAGACGCAAATCTTCCGGCGAATTAATTAAGGATAAAAGAGGATAGTTGTTCATATATTCGTTAGTCCTAAAATGTGAAAAAAGTGACCGCACTTTGAAAAATCAAAGTCAGTGCTGTCACTATTAACTTTTACGGTTGACAATAAATTCAGCTAATGCACGCAATGCAGTTGCATCAAAAGATAAATTGTCTAATTCATGTAAGGCGGTTTGATAGAGTTCTTGCGCTTTTTGTTTCGCGCCCTCTAATCCTAACAGCTTTGGATAAGTGCTTTTATCTAAGCCTAAATCAGATCCCACCGGTTTACCGATTTCCGCACTGTCACCTTCAATATCTAAAATGTCATCTTGTACTTGGAAAGCTAAACCAATAGCTTGTGAATAACGTTCTAGTTGTTGCTCTAATTCTTTGTTTTCAAAGTGAGGAGAGCATATAAAACCCATTTTTAATGCGGCCGTTAGCAATGCACCAGTTTTGTTGCGATGAATAAGCTCTAATTCGGTTAAATTAACTTGTTTATGCTCAGAAATTAAATCTAAACTTTGCCCTAAACACATGCCTTGTACGCCAGATGCTTGAGCTAAGACTTTCACTAATTGCAACTTTTGTTCTGCAGAAAGAGAAGGGGCTTGCGTAAGAATTTCAAAGGCAAAAGTTTGTAACGCATCGCCAGCTAAAATGGCCGTCGCTTCATCAAAAGCAATATGACATGTTGGTTGACCACGACGAAGTTCATCGTTGTCCATGGCAGGCAAATCATCATGGATTAAAGAATAAGCATGGATAGATTCAATGGCTGCGGCGGCGTAATCTAGAGCTGGCATTTCTGCCCCTAGCATTTTACCCGTTGCATAGACAAGGAAAGGACGAACGCGTTTGCCGCCTAGCAATAAGCCATATTTCATGGCATCACGCAAAGGGGCATTATAAGAGTCAATTTCTTCAAATTGATTGGCTAAAAACTGATTAATACGATCTTGAACTTGTTTGAGTTCAGTGCCGAATTGATAACTCATGGATTACTCGTCCCCTTGATAATCACTTAATGGGGCAGTTTCGCTTTTTTGTAACAAAATTTGAATACGTTGTTCTGCTTGTTGTAAGCGTTCTTGACCAAGTTGAGCCAATTTAATGCCGTTCTCAAATTCTTTCAGCGCATCTTCCAATGGTAATTCACCGCTTTCAAGTTTTGTCACAATGGTTTCTAATTGTGCAAGTGTTGTTTCAAAATCAGGTTCAGCATTTGCTGGTTTACGCGCCATTAAATTATCCTTTTCAGATGAATAAATTGCTCCGTATTGTACTTGATTTTTATAGGGATGTTAAAAACTTATTTCAAAGTGCGGTCAGTTTTTCGTGAGAATTTGAACTTTGTGGGATCTGGAATTTAGCGTACAATACGGCCATTTTTTATTATTCACAGATTATTATGAAATTTATCGTTAAACTTTTTCCTGAAATTATGATTAAAAGCGAAACCGTGCGTAAGCGTTTCGCAAAAATTTTGACCTCAAATATCCGCAATATTTTACAGAAATATGATGAAGAAACAGCGGTTGTTCGTCATTGGGATTACATCGAAGTGCGCTCAAAAAATGAAGCCAATCGTGAAGAGTTGATTGCGCTTTTACAACGCATTCCAGGAATTCATCATTTTTTAGAAGTGGAAGAAAAACCGTTTACCGATTTGCATCATATCTTTGAGTTGACCTTAGCAGATGTTGCTACTCAACTTGAAAACAAAACCTTTTGTGTACGTGTAAAACGCAAAGGGAAACATGATTTCAGTTCCATTGAAGCAGAACGTTATATCGGTGGTGGTTTAAATCAGCATATTGAAAGTGCAAAAGTACGCTTAAAAAATCCTGATGTGACGGTGCGTATTGATATTGAAGATGACAAGATGATGCTGGTGAAAGCTCGTCATGTTGGTCTTGGTGGTTATCCAATTGGGACACAAGAAGATGTGCTTTCATTGATTTCAGGTGGCTTTGACTCTGGCGTATCCAGTTATATGCTTATTCGTCGTGGTTCACGTGTGCATTATTGTTTCTTCAATTTAGGTGGGGCAGCCCATGAAATTGGCGTGAAACAAATGGCTTACCATATTTGGAATCGTTATAGTTCATCACATAAAGTCCGTTTTATTGCCATTCCTTTTGAAGGCGTAGTGGGCGAGATTTTAGAGAAAATCGATAACGGCCAAATGGGCGTCGTGTTAAAACGAATGATGGTGCGAGCTGCAAGTAAAGTTGCACAACGTTTTGATATTCAGGCCATTGTTACCGGCGAAGCACTCGGACAAGTTTCAAGCCAAACTTTAACCAATTTACGTTTAATTGATGAAGCATCTGATGCGTTAGCATTACGTCCACTTATTACCCATGATAAAGAACAAATTATCGCGATGGCGAAAGAGATCGGCACAGATGATATTGCTAAATCAATGCCGGAATTCTGTGGGGTGATTTCTAAAAATCCAACGATTAAAGCGGTACGTGAAAAAATTCTTGAAGAAGAAAATCACTTTGATTTTGGCGTGTTGGAAAGTGCGGTTGAAAATGCACAATATTTAGATATTCGCCAAATTGCAGAAGAAACAGAGAAAGAAGTGGTAGAAGTGGATACCATTTCAGTGCTTGGTGAAAACGATATTATTTTAGATATTCGCAGCCCTGAAGAGACAGATGAAAATCCATTTGAATCAGACGAGCATCAAGTAATGCAGTTGCCGTTTTACAAATTATCTTCACAATTCGGCTCATTAGATCAAAGTAAAAACTATGTGCTTTATTGTGAACGAGGCGTGATGAGTAAACTGCAAGCGCTTTATTTAAAAGAAAATGGTTTCACGAATGTGAGAGTTTTCGGGAAAAAATAAGCAAAAAATGACCGCACTTTAACGTGCGGTTTTTTTATTCGTAATCTAATTCACCCACTAATTCATCGATAGCTTGGGCAAGTAATGTTCGGTCATGACGATAGCTGATATCATCTGCATTCAAGCGTTTAGCTAAGATTTTAACGGGAGAAATCGCAGACAAATCGACCGTACTTTGTTCTCGATAAGGGGTAATAGCACCATCAATAATGGGTTCGCCAACAATTTCATGAATTTTCTGAATTCGATCAGCCAGTGAAAGCTGAGAGGCTGCGCCAATTTCTGTCCCTAAATTATCAATAAAAATTACTTTCGCTTTGCTATTACGCAGGGCTGTCGCTAATTCAGGTAATAATAATGGTGGCATAATGCTCGTCATGAAACTTCCTGGACCAAGTAAAATGACTTCCGCTTGCTCTAATGCTTGGATGGCTTCTTGTGCGGCTTTAACCATGGGTACTAAGAAAAGTGATTGGGGTAATTCTGTTAAATTATCAATACTCACTTCACCCACAATACTGGAGCCTGAACCTAAACTCGCGGCAAGATGAACAGGTTCTTCTGACATGGGAATAATGTGAGATTTTACTTTGAGTAATTCACGAATTAAGTTAATGGCTTCAATAGGGCGAATATGCATATCTTCTAAGGCTTTGAGCATTAAATTGCCTAAATTATGCCCAGAAAGTTCACCTTCGCCAGTAAAGCGGTATTCAAATAATGCAGATGCCGTGCTTGGCTCAATGATGATTTGGTTTAAGCAATTACGTAGATCGCCCCACGCAATACCACCTTGTTCTTGGCGAATTCGGCCAGTTGAACCGCCGTTATCTGTGGTGGTGACAATACCGGTTAAACGCTCTTTCATAAAACTAAGCGCCGATAATACACGCCCTAATCCATGACCACCACCAATGGCAACAATATGTTTGATTTCGTCTAAATGTTCATGACGGCTGTGACGAGATAAATCAGACATTTTTCTTCCTTTTTCACCTATAAATTATTATAAAAAATAATGTTATATATTTTTTTATATAAGTTAATTCTGTTATTTTTATCAATATAGTCGGGTTATTCTACCAAATTATTGCTATTAACCGCTTGCTTTTATTACAATACCAACACAATTTATTTTTAACGCATAACTCCGAGCTTGTTTAGCCTAAGTTTCACAAGAAATACGGTGGCAAGCCAATAACGCGGTACGTTATTCAGGGATACGCTGGAAACGGTTTATCCTCTCCATATTTAGAAAGGTGTAAAATGCAATCCATTCCTATCAAGAACGTAGGAGAGTCTCGCTTAGTCGATCCTTTCCAACGCCAATATTACTATCTACGACTGTCGATTACCGATCAGTGTAATTTTCGTTGTACCTATTGCTTGCCTGATGGTTATCAACCCGAAGCTAACAAACCAAGTTTCTTAACCTTAAAAGAAATTACCCATCTTGCTCAAGCGTTTGCTGAAATGGGCACAGAGAAAATCCGTTTAACGGGTGGCGAACCGACTTTACGCAAAGATTTTATTTCTATTGCTGAAAGCATCGCTAACATTGATGGCATTCGTCAATTAGCTGTTACAACAAACGGTTATCGCATGGCAAAAGATGTGGCTGATTGGAAAAAAGCAGGGATTACATCTATTAACGTCAGTGTTGATAGCTTAGATCCTAAAATGTTCCATCAAATTACAGGTATCAATAAATTTGATGACGTGATGCGTGGTATCGATCGTGCATTTGAAGTGGGCTACAACAAAGTTAAAGTCAATTCAGTTTTGATGAAAAATTTGAATGACAAAGAGTTTGAGCAATTCCTTGTTTGGGTGAAAGATCGCCCAATTCAAATGCGCTTTATCGAACTCATGCAAACGGGCGAAATGGATAGTTTCTTTGATAAATTCCATCTTTCAGGACAAGTATTAGCGGATAAATTGCTGCAAAACGGTTGGCAATTACAACACAAATCTCATACTGATGGTCCGGCTAAAGTATTCACGCATCCTGATTATGCTGGCGAAATTGGCTTAATTATGCCTTATGAGAAGAATTTCTGCGCAAGCTGTAATCGTCTCAGAGTATCAGCGAAGGGCAAACTTCATCTCTGTTTATTCGGCGAAGAAGGCATTGAATTACGTGATTTATTGCAATCCCATGAACAGCAAGATATTTTGCAAGCCCGTATTTTCGCTGCGCTTCAAGGTAAACGTGAACATCATTATTTACATATCGGTGATAGTGGCGTAAGAAATCATTTGGCCTCTATAGGTGGCTAAAAGTAAATAAGTGAATAAACTATTCACTTATTTTGCTTTTGTCACACATGTAAAACATTCAATATTTTAACCGCACTTTATTTTATTATGACTACATTTACGCATATCAATTCTCAAGGCGAAGCCAATATGGTGGATGTTTCTGCAAAGGCAGAAACTGTTCGTGAAGCTCGTGCTGAAGCCATTGTGAATATGTCAAAAGAAACGCTTTCCATGATCGTGGAAGGCAAACATCACAAAGGCGATGTATTTGCTACAGCACGTATTGCAGGTATTCAGGCCGCGAAACGTACTTGGGAACTTATCCCGCTTTGCCATCCGTTGTTACTTTCTAAAGTAGAAGTGAATTTAGAACCGTTACTTGAAACTAATCAAGTTCGTATTCAATCTCTTTGTAAATTAACCGGAAAAACCGGCGTAGAAATGGAAGCATTAACGGCAGCAAGCGTAGCAGCCTTAACCATTTACGATATGTGTAAAGCCGTACAAAAAGACATGGTGATTGAGCACGTTCGCCTGTTAGAAAAGAGCGGTGGAAAATCTGGTCATTTTATTGCGGAGGAAAAATAAGATGTTAAATATTTTATTTTTTGCTCAAACTCGCGAATTAATTGGGGAAGATTCTATTCAGCTTGAAGGCGATTTTGCGACAGCGGAAGCGGTGCGTGAACATCTCGCTCAAAAAGGTGATAGATGGGCGTTAGCGTTAGAAAAAGGGAAGCTTTTAGTCGCTATCAATCAAACTTTGATGCCATTAGAAAGTGCGGTCAAAAATGGTGATGAAATTGCGTTTTTCCCACCAGTAACAGGGGGCTAAATGACGGATATTCAGATTTCAGTACAAGAACAGCCTTTCGATCAAAATGCCGTTTACCAATGGCTTTCTGAGCAACATTCGGTTGGCGCAACGGTTATTTTCGTGGGTAAAGTTCGCGATCTTAATTTAGGTGATGAAGTGTCCAGCTTATACTTAGAACATTATCCCGCGATGACAGAAAAAGCCTTACGTGAAATTGTAGAACAGGCGAAAGCCCGTTGGGATATCCAACGAGTGTCGGTGATTCATCGTGTGGGACTTTTACATACTGGCGATGAAATTGTTTTAGTCGGTATCAGTTCTGCTCACCGAGGTGATGCCTACCACGCTAATGAATTTATTATGGACTTCTTAAAATCTAAAGCACCGTTCTGGAAAAAAGAACAAACCAATCAAGGTGAACGTTGGATTGAAGCAAGAGAGAGCGATAAAGAAGCGCTAGAGAAGTGGTAATGGCAAAGTGCGGTTAAACTTAACCGCACTTTTGTTTTTTATGAATTAAAGCACTTTAACGATGCTTTCGCATAAATAACGAATGTTGTCTTCAGTGATACCGGCCACATTGATACGACCAGAACGAACAGCATAAATCGCAAATTCTTCTTTTAAGCGATCAACTTGTTCAGGTGATAAGCCGCTGAAAGAGAACATACCGTTTTGTTCCATGATAAAGCTGAAATCTTGTTCTGCACCATATTCTTTTAATAACTGAACGAATAAATGACGCATTTTTTTGATACGTTCACGCATTCCTGTCAATTCATTTTCCCATTCTTGACGAAGTTGCGGATCATTTAACACTGTTGCTACGGTTGCCCCACCGTGAGATGCTGGGTTAGAGTAGAGTGTACGAATAATTGATTTCACCTGTGTTAATGCAGTTGAAGCAATTTCTGCATTTTCAGCCACAAGGGTAAATGCACCCACACGCTCATTGTATAAACCAAAGTTTTTAGAGAATGAACTCGCCACTAATAATTCTTTATGATTTGCCGCAAAAGCACGTAAACCGTAAGCATCTTGGTCTAAGCCATTGGCTAAACCTTGATAAGCAAAGTCAAAGAGTGGTAACCAGCCGTTTTTCGCTGAAAGCGCGGCTAATTCTTGCCATTGTTCAGGGGTTGGGTCAATACCGGTTGGGTTGTGGCAACAACCGTGTAACAGCACCACATCGCCTTCATTTGCTTGACTTAAATCTTCAAGTAAATGTTCCCAGTCAAGGGCTTTGCGTTCAGCATCATAATAACGATATTCACGAATTGTCATACCTACCGCATTGAAAATGGCATTGTGGTTTGGCCATGTTGGCGTACTAATCCATACATTTTGTGCTTTGGTTTGGCGTTTGATGAACTCCGCAGCAATACGTAATGCACCTGTACCACCTAAGCTTTGTACCGTTCTTGCACGATTCGCTTTAATGACTTCTGAATCTTTACCGAAAAGGAGTTCTTTTGTGCGTTCGTTATAATCGGCAATACCATCGATAGTTAAATAGTTTTTCGTTTTTTCGTTATCAAATAAGCGTTTTTCGGCTTCTTTTACCGCACGCATAATTGGCGTTGTACCTTGTGCATCTTTATAAACGCCAATACCTAAGTTGATTTTATTTTCACGTGTTTCAGATTTGAATGCTTCGCCTAAGCCTAAGATAGGATCGGCCGGAGCCGCTTTGATATGTTCAAACATAGCTTTTCCTTATGTATGTGTTGTGAGATGAGTAATTTTATACTTCAGTCAATGGATTTTATCAAGAAGAACCTAATAAAAATCAACCGCACTTTGATGTTTTTAGATATTCATCAAAAAGTGCGGTTGTTTTTTCGAATGAATTCAACACCGCTTTTGCTGAATCAAGCTCATTTGTTTCAACAAACACAGAAACTACTGTCTCACCATTTTGCTGTTCAATTAAAACTTGAGGCAAAATAAACTGACTTTCACCTTGGAACTGTAAACCGCCCACTAAAGGGCAACCGTGTTCTTGAATAAATTGCTGTGCCAAATTCACATCTGAAAATGACCGCACTTTCCCCACCGCTGCGACGGTTTTAGCTTTATCACGAAAACGTAAATAAAATTGTGGATAAACAAGTTGCCCCTTCATCCATGCCAAAAGATCAACACCCAATTTCACCTTCGTCTGAAGACGTGCAATAGCAGGTTG
>CABQSN010000010.1:0-22148 GCA_902466845.1 uncultured Haemophilus sp. | reverse complement strand
AAAAAGAACGACGCACTGGTTTTATAAAGCTTCACAACAGCGCGTCGTTGTGTGGGGCGTATTATAGGCATTTCAGATTCCTTTGCAAGATCTTTTTGTAAAAAAATGTAAATTTTTTCTCAGTTGAAGATCTTTTCGCCTATTCGCACAAAAAATAGATCATTTTTGTTACTTAATTAATCGTTTTGCTATTCTTGGTAAATCTGCAATAGAATCCAAAACATAATCAGCGAGGTTCTCTCCCTCTTCTGTAATAGGTTTGCCTGTTCGCACTAAAATATTTGTTTTCACTTTTGCGCCAATGCCTGCTTTAAGATCTTCAATCTTATCGCCAACCATAATAGATTGTGCCGGATCGATTTTCAGAGCTTTAATCGCCTCTAATAACATACCTGATTTTGGTTTTCTACATGCACAATCTTCTTTATACTCGCCCTTCCCTTCTGGATGATGAGGGCAATAGTAGATACCATCTAAATCCACACCACGATCAGCTAACGACCAATCCATCCATTCTGTAAGTTGTAAAAATTGATCTTCTGAAAAATATCCACGTGCGATACCCGATTGATTAGTCACTAAAACTAAAAGGTATCCCATTTCCTTCAATTCTTTTAATGCATCAATACTGCCTTCTATAAATTGGAAATCATCAATTTTATGGACATAACCATGGTCGATATTTAAAGTGCCATCACGATCTAAAAAAACAGCTTTCTTCATATATTTTCTCATTTATCTTTTTCTTAAGACAAAATTATCCCTTTTATCCTTAATATAAGCAATAATAAGTCATAACCGATCCGTCTAAAAAAGATCCCTTAAGATATTGACACAGCATTCTAGACGTCTAGAATACAAATGAAATTCAAATATTAACTGAGAACAAGGGCTTATATGATTAAGCTAAATAACATTACGAAGATTTTTACACTTCCAGATAAAAAACTGACCGCACTTGATAATGTTTCATTACATGTGCCGAAGGGGCAGATTTGCGGTGTCATTGGTGCTTCTGGTGCAGGTAAAAGTACACTTATCCGTTGTGTAAACCTATTAGAAAGACCGACTCATGGTGCTGTTGTCATCGATGATGTGGATCTGACTCAACTTTCTGACGCTGAATTAGTGAAAACACGCCGCCAAATCGGCATGATTTTCCAACATTTTAATTTGTTGACCTCTCGAACCGTTTTTGAAAACGTAGCGTTGCCACTTGAATTAGAAAATAAATCGAAAGCAGAAATTCAAGAGAAAACAACCGCACTTTTAGCGCTTGTAGGATTAAGTGATAAACATAATGTGTATCCTGCTAATCTCTCTGGTGGTCAAAAACAACGTGTAGCTATTGCTCGTGCACTTGCAAGCGATCCAAAAGTCTTACTCTGTGATGAAGCCACTAGTGCATTGGATCCCGCTACAACTCAATCCATTCTAAAATTATTAAAAGAAATCAACCGCACTTTAGGTATCACCATTCTTCTTATTACCCATGAAATGGAAGTGGTTAAACGCATCTGCGATCAAGTTGCCGTAATTGATAAAGGCCGTCTCATTGAACAAGGCACAGTTAGCGAAATTTTCTCTAATCCGAAAACAGAATTGGCTCAAGAGTTCATTAGTTCTACCTTCCACATTACCTTGCCGGAAGAATATTTAGAAAATTTATCTGATACGCCAAAACATGCCAAATCGTATCCGATCATCAAATTTGAATTTACTGGTCGCTCCGTTGATGCGCCATTACTTTCTCAAGCATCGAAAAAATTTGGCGTAGAGCTCAGTATCTTAACATCACAAATTGATTATGCCGGTGGGGTAAAATTTGGCTTTACCATTGCAGAAGTTGAAGGTGATGAAGATGCGATTACGCAAGCCAAAGTCTATTTAATGGAAAATAACGTTCGAGTAGAGGTGCTAGGCTATGTTCAATGATTTATGGGCAACATTTAGCCAACAATTTCCCGATAATTTTGCAAGTTTATTAACGGTATCGACCGTTGAAACAATTTATATGTCAGTATTATCGACATTAATTGCGGCTTTATTAGGCTTACCATTGGGTTTTTTAACCTTTTTAACCAATAAAGGGGCGATTTTAGAAAACAAAAAACTCAATGCGTTTTTAAACGTCATTATCAATATCGGACGCTCAATCCCTTACATTATTTTGTTACTTGCTTTAATTCCGCTAACAAGCTGGTTACTTCCTGGCGGTAGTATTGGTTCTAATGCGGCGATTGTTTCATTAAGTGCAGCGGCAACACCATTTTTTGCACGTCTTACGAGCAATGCACTTTTTGAGATTCCAACTGGTTTGACTGAAACCGCAAAAGCCATGGGCGCAACCAATTGGCAAATTATTCGTAAATTCTATTTACCTGAATCTTTACCTACGCTCATTAATGCCATTACGCTCACTTTCGTGACATTAATTGGCTATACCGCAATGGCGGGAACACAAGGCGGTGGCGGCTTAGGAAGCCTCGCCATTAACTATGGCGTCTATCGTAATATGCCATCAGTAACTTGGGCGGCAACGATTGTTATCGTGATTATCGTGATGCTCAGTCAAAAATTAGGCGACACGCTCGCAAAACGAGTGGATCACCGTTAATTATTTTCTATACCATTTTATTCACAACAAGGAAAAAACATGAAATTAAAAAACTTATTTGCTATCACCGCTATTGCATCAGCATTAGTATTAACAGGTTGTAAAGAAGAGAAAAAAGCAGATGCAGCGTCAACTGCGCCTGCTGCAACATCAATCAAAGTTGGTGTAATGGCGGGTCCTGAGCACCAAGTAGCCGAAACCGCTGCAAAAGTGGCAAAAGATAAATACAACTTAAATGTTGAATTTGTTTTATTCAATGACTACGCATTACCAAATACTGCTGTATCTAAAGGTGATTTAGATGCTAACGCAATGCAACACAAACCTTACTTAGATGAAGATGTAAAAGCGAAAAACTTAAACAACTTAGTGATCGTTGGTAACACCTTTGTTTACCCACTTGCTGGTTATTCTAAAACCATCAAAAATGTAAATGAATTAAAAGACGGTGCGAAAGTTGTGGTGCCAAATGACCCATCAAACCGTGGTCGTGCATTAATCCTTCTTGAGAAACAAGGTTTAATCAAACTTAAAAATTCTAACGATCTTCTTTCAACTGTCGCAGATATCGTTGAAAATCCGAAAAACTTAAAAATTTCTGAAGTGGATACCTCTGTTGCAGCTCGTGCATTAGATGATGTTGATCTTGCTGTTGTAAATAACACTTATGCGGGTCAAGTTGGCTTAAATGCACAAGATAACGGTGTATTCGTAGAAGATAAAGATTCTCCATACGTAAACATCATCGTTGCACGTACTGATAACAAAGACAGCAAAGCGATCCAAGATTTCGTGAAAGCATACCAAACTGAAGAAGTTTACCAAGAAGCGAAAAAACACTTTAAAGATGGCGTTGTAAAAGGTTGGTAATCTCAGCTTAAGCAAAATATTTCAAAGCCACCGATAAGGTGGCTTTTTTATTGATGAAAAGAAAGTGCGGTCATTTTTACGATACTTTTCCAAACGAAAAACGCATCAAAAACTGACCGCACTTTTTGTATTAAGATAATAAAAAACCCGAGCCTAAACTCGGGTTTTCTTTTTTAGCAATTAGCGATTACTCTGCATCATCTGCCATATTAAGCATTTCTGCTAAGTTAGTTGTTGCATCATCTGCTGTCATCACGAATTCATCAGCAATTGCTGCTTCATCGTCTTCAGACAATTTAATCACAACATCGTCTACAATACGTTTTTTGTGACGACCTTGGTGATATGCAAAACCAGTACCAGCTGGGATTAAACGACCTACGATTACGTTCTCTTTCAAGCCGCGTAATTCATCACGTTTACCCGCCACCGCTGCTTCAGTAAGCACGCGAGTGGTTTCTTGGAACGATGCCGCAGAAATGAAGGATTCTGTCGCCAATGACGCTTTGGTAATACCAAGTAATTCACGTTCGAATTCAACTGGTGGTTTACCTTCCGCTTCACGTTTACGGTTCACAATTTTCACGCGAGCCACTTCAACTTGTTCCCCTTCGAGGAATTCGCTGTCATAAGCTTTTGTGATGACTGCTTTACGTAACATTTGACGTACGATCACTTCGATGTGCTTATCGTTAATTTTTACCCCTTGTAAGCGGTAAACTTCTTGCACTTCGTTCACGATATATTCAGTTACAGCACGAACACCGCGTAAACGTAAGATATCGTGTGGAGTCTCTGCACCATCAGAAATCACATCACCACGTTCTACCATCTCACCTTCAAATACGTTGAGTTGACGCCATTTTGGAATCATTTCTTCGTAGATTTCACCTTCAGTTGGGGTGATTAGCAAGCGGCGTTTACCTTTGGTTTCTTTACCGAAGGACACGATACCTGAAATTTCTGCCAAGATTGCTGGCTCTTTCGGTTTACGAGCTTCGAATAAATCAGCAACGCGTGGAAGACCACCGGTAATATCTTTAGTACCCACAGATTCTTGTGGAATACGTGCAAGTGGTTCACCCACTTTCACTTCCGCACCGTCATCTAAACTTACGATTGCTTTACCTGGTAAGAAGTATTGCGCAATAACGTCAGTTTCAGGTAAGAAGATATCGTTACCTTTTGCATCAACTAATTTGATGGTTGGACGTAAATCTTTACCTGCTGTTGCACGTTCCCCCACGTCTTGTACGACGATAGAAGAAAGACCGGTTAATTCATCCGTTTGACGAGTTACAGTTAAACCATCCACGATATCAACAAATTTAACAAAACCTGATACCTCAGAAACAACTGGCATAGTATGTGGATCCCAGTTTGCCACTGTTTCACCTGCTAATACTTCTTGGCCATCTGCTTTATTCAACACAGTACCGTAAGGCACTTTATAGTGTTCTTTCGTACGACCAAATTCATCTGTAACGGTTAATTCAGTATTACGAGAAGTTAAAACTAATTTACCTTCGTCATTAACAACGAATTTCGCATTAGCAAGGTGTAAAGTACCGTTGTTTTTGATTTGTACGCTAGATTCTTTCGCTGCTGCAGAAGCTGCACCACCGATGTGGAACGTACGCATGGTTAACTGTGTACCTGGCTCACCGATAGATTGAGCAGCGATAACACCCACTGCTTCACCTTGGTTGATGAGGTGACCACGCGCTAAGTCACGACCGTAACATTTCGCACATACACCGAAGTCAGTATCACAAGTTACAACAGAACGTACTTTTACGCTGTCCACTGAGTTTGCATCTAACACATCACAAAGTTTTTCATCTAATAAAGTGTTACGTGCAATTAAGACTTCTTCTGTACCTGGTTTATACACATCTTCAGCCACAACACGACCTAACACTAATTCGCGAAGTGGAACTTTCTCATCGCCACCCTCGATTAATGGAGTCATGACTAAGCCTTCGTGTGTACCACAGTCATCTTCAACGATCACTAAGTCTTGTGCTACGTCAACTAAACGACGAGTTAAGTAACCAGAGTTTGCTGTTTTTAATGCGGTATCCGCCAAACCTTTACGCGCACCGTGGGTTGAAATAAAGTACTGAAGTACGTTCAAACCTTCACGGAAGTTCGCTGTAATTGGGGTTTCGATGATCGAACCATCTGGACGCGCCATCAAACCACGCATACCTGCTAACTGACGAATCTGAGCTGCAGAACCACGCGCACCAGAGTCAGCCATCATAAAGATGCTGTTGAAAGAAGCTTGTTTCTCAGGGTTACCTTCACGGTTGATGACTTCTTCCTGAGATAAGTTTTCCATCATTGCTTTCGCTACACGCTCATTTGCTGCAGCCCAAATATCGATGACTTTGTTATAACGCTCACCCGCTGTTACAAGACCAGATTGGAACTGTTCTTGAATTTCAGCCACTTCAGCTTCCGCTGCAGAAATAATTTCGTATTTTTTCTCTGGGATAACCATATCGTCGATACCCACAGAAGAACCTGAACGTGCAGCATAAGCAAAACCGGTATACATAATATGGTCAGCAAACATTACCGCTTCTTTCAAACCTAAACGACGATAAGCTTCGTTGATAAGTTTAGAAATTGCTTTTTTACCTAATGTTTGGTTAAACAATGAATAAGGCATACCTTTTGGCGCGATCATCCATAAGATTGCACGACCGATAGTGGTATCGGTTAATGTGGTTTTCTCTTCGAATTCGCCAGCTTCATTTTTCACATATTCAGTAATACGTACTTTAACGCGAGAATGTAATTCTGCTTCACCTGTACGATATGCTTTTTCAGCTTCGCGTGGATCTTGCAATAACATGCCTTCGCCTTTACCGTTTACTTTTTCACGGGTCATATAGTAAAGACCCAACACCACGTCTTGTGATGGAACGATAATAGGATCACCGTTTGCAGGTGAAAGTACGTTGTTGGTTGACATCATTAACGCACGCGCTTCTAACTGCGCTTCAAGTGTTAATGGTACGTGAACCGCCATTTGGTCACCATCGAAGTCCGCGTTGAACGCCGCACAAACGAGCGGGTGTAACTGGATTGCTTTACCTTCGATTAGAAGTGGTTCAAACGCTTGGATACCTAAACGGTGAAGTGTCGGTGCACGGTTCAATAGAATTGGGTGCTCACGAATAACTTCTGCCAAGATATCCCAAACGATCGCGTCTTCACGCTCAACCATTTTCTTAGCCGCTTTGATTGTAGTTGCATAACCACGGCTTTCTAATTTTGCATAGATAAACGGACGGAATAATTCCAATGCCATTTTCTTCGGTAAACCACATTGGTGTAAGTGCAAGTATGGACCTACAGTGATTACAGAACGGCCTGAATAGTCAACACGTTTACCTAATAAGTTTTGACGGAAACGACCTTGTTTACCTTTGATCATATCCGCAAGTGATTTCAATGGACGACGGTTAGAACCCGTAATCGCACGACCACGACGACCATTATCTAATAACGCATCAACAGATTCTTGTAACATACGTTTTTCGTTACGCACGATAATATCTGGTGCGATTAAATCCAATAAACGTTTTAAACGGTTGTTACGGTTGATCACGCGACGATATAAATCGTTCAAGTCAGAAGTTGCAAAACGACCACCATCTAATGGTACTAACGGACGTAAATCTGGTGGAAGTACCGGTAATACAGTCATCACCATCCACTCTGGTTTATTACCAGACTGTTGGAACGCTTCTAATAATTTTAAGCGTTTAGTGATTTTCTTACGTTTTGTTTCAGAGTTAGTTTCTTGTAACTCTTCACGTAATTTTTCACATTCCACTTCAAGATCAATACCTTTAAGTAAATCTTGAATTGCTTCAGCACCCATTTTCGCTTCGAATTCATCTTGCCAACGGTCTTCTGCATCAAGGAATTGTTCTTCAGTTAATAACTGTCCACGTTCCAAATCGGTCATACCCGGTTCGGTTACGATGTACATTTCAAAATAAAGCACACGCTCAATATCACGTAACGGCATATCAAGTAATAAACCGATACGGGACGGAAGTGATTTTAAGAACCAAATGTGTGCCACAGGACAAGCCAATTCAATGTGGCCCATACGTTCACGACGCACTTTAGTTTGTGTTACTTCAACACCACATTTTTCACAAATCACACCACGGTGTTTTAAGCGTTTATATTTACCGCATAAACATTCGTAATCTTTTACTGGCCCGAAAATACGTGCACAGAAAAGACCGTCACGCTCAGGTTTGAACGTACGATAGTTGATTGTTTCAGGTTTTTTAACTTCACCAAATGACCAAGAACGGATCATGTCTGGAGAAGCTAACCCAATTTTAATCACATCAAAATCTTCACTCGTTTTTGATTGTGCTTTTAAAAACTTAACTAAGTCTTTCACAAATAGTCTCCTGTCGGAGTTAAGGGTTTCAAAGTGCGGTCAAAAATATTTTGTTTTTTAACCGCACTTCGGCGATTTCTTCCTTTTGCTTCCCCTGCGAACAGGGGAAGACCGGTTTGTCGATTACTCTTCGTCTAGCTCGATATTCAAACCAAGTGAACGGATTTCTTTCATAATTACGTTGAAAGATTCCGGTGTACCCGGATCCATTTGTTGGTTGCCACCAACGATGTTTTTATACATCTTCGTACGGCCGTTCACGTCATCGGATTTCACAGTTAACATTTCTTGTAAGGTGTAAGCCGCACCGTATGCTTCAAGTGCCCATACCTCCATCTCACCGAAACGTTGACCACCGAATTGTGCTTTACCACCAAGTGGTTGTTGAGTAACAAGACTATAAGAACCAGTTGAACGAGCATGCATTTTGTCATCAACTAAGTGGTTCAATTTGAGCATGTACATATAACCTACGGTTACTGGACGCTCAAATTTCTCACCAGTACGGCCATCATATAACGTGATCTGACCTGAAGTTGGTAAGCCACCAAGTTTCAACATTTCTTTGATTTCTTGCTCATCAGCACCATCAAACACTGGTGTTGCTACCGGTAAACCTTTACGTAGGTTTTCTGCTAAACGCATGATTTCGTCATCACTAAAGGTGCTTAAATCCACTTTTTGTGCGCCATGACCTAAATCGTATGCTTTTTGCATATAGCCACGAAGTTTCTCAACATCTTGTTTTTGTTTGATCATCGCATTGATTTGATCACCGATACCTTTAGCAGCTAAGCCTAAGTGGGTCTCTAAGATCTGACCGATGTTCATACGAGATGGTACACCCAGTGGGTTCAATACGATTTCAACCGGTTGACCGTTTTCATCGTATGGCATATCTTCCACAGGGTTGATTTTTGAGATAACACCTTTGTTACCGTGACGACCCGCCATTTTATCACCCGGTTGGATGTGACGTTTCACCGCTAGGTAAACTTTAACCACTTTTAACACGCCTGGTGCTAGGTCATCGCCTTTAATGATTTTCTTACGTTTTACTTCAAGTTTGTGTTCAAACTCTTTACGTAATTCTTCATATTGCTCAGCAAGCTGTTCTAATTGGTTTTGTTTTTCTTCATCTGAAATGGTTTGTTCTAACCATTTGGTGCGATCCATTTTATCTAATTGAGCCGCATCAATACCGCCAGCGATAAGTACATTACGCACACGAGCAAACAAGCCAGCTTCTAAGATTTCTAATTCATCAGAAAGGTCTTTCTTAGCTTGTTTTAACTGCATTTCTTCAATTTCTAATGCACGTTTGTCTTTTTCTACGCCATCACGGGTGAAGACTTGAACGTCGATTACAGTACCGCTTACGCTGTTTGGTACACGTAATGAAGAGTCTTTCACATCAGATGCTTTTTCACCGAAGATTGCACGTAACAATTTTTCTTCTGGTGTTAATTGAGTTTCGCCTTTAGGGGTGACTTTACCGACTAAGATGTCACCACCTTTAACTTCAGCCCCCACATAAACGATACCTGATTCATCCAATTTGCTTAATGCAGATTCACCTACGTTTGGAATATCCGCAGTGATTTCTTCAGAACCTAATTTAGTATCACGCGCCACACAAGATAATTCTTGAATGTGGATTGTCGTGAAGCGGTCTTGTTGTACAACACGCTCGGAAACTAACATTGAGTCTTCGAAGTTATAACCGTTCCAAGGCATGAACGCCACACGGATATTTTGACCTAATGCTAATTCACCTAAGTCTGTTGAAGGACCATCTGCTAACACTTCACCACGGTTAATTGGATCGCCTAAATTCACACAAGGAATTTGGTTGATACAGGTATTTTGGTTAGAACGGGTGTATTTAATTAAGTTATAAATATCAATACCCGCTTCGCCTGCTACAGTTTCGTCTTCATTTACTTTGATAACGATACGAGACGCATCAACATATTGAACTGTACCACCACGTTTCGCTACAACCGCCACACCTGAGTCAAGTGCGATTGGTTTTTCCATACCTGTACCCACTAACGGCTTATCAGCACGTAAAGTAGGAACCGCCTGACGTTGCATGTTCGCACCCATTAATGCACGGTTCGCATCATCATGCTCTAAGAATGGAATTAACGCTGCAGCCACAGATACCACTTGTTGGGTTGAAACGTCCATATAGTGAATTTCTTCTGGTTTATAAAGACCAGATTCACCACGTTCACCACGAGCAGTAACAAATGCATCTGTAAAGCGATTGTTCTCATCAAGGTTTGAGTTCGCCTGTGCAATGATGTAGTTTGCTTCATCAATTGCAGATAAATATTCGATTTCTTCGGTTACTTGACCATCAACCACTTTACGATATGGCGTTTCTAAGAAACCATAATCGTTAGTACGAGCAAACGCAGAAAGTGAGTTGATCAAACCGATGTTTGGACCTTCAGGGGTTTCGATTGGACATAAACGACCATAGTGAGTGTTATGTACGTCACGCACCTCAAAGCCTGCGCGTTCACGCGTTAAACCGCCTGGACCTAATGCAGAAATACGACGTTTGTGTGTCACTTCTGATAATGGGTTGTTTTGGTCCATGAATTGCGAAAGTTGTGAAGAACCAAAGAATTCTTTCACTGCCGCAGAAATTGGTTTCGGATTAATTAAGTCTTGTGGTGTGATCGCATCTAAATCGCCTAAAGATAAACGCTCTTTAACTGCTCTTTCTACACGAACTAAACCAATACGGAATTGGTTTTCTGCCATTTCACCCACAGAACGAATACGACGGTTACCCAAGTGGTCGATATCATCCACTTCACCACGACCATTACGGATGTCGATGAGTTTTTTCATCACACGAATGATATCGTCGTTACTTAAAATACCCGTACCCTCGCCTTCAGGAATACCTAACGAACGATTAAACTTCATACGACCTACTGCAGATAAATCATAACGTTCTGCAGAGAAGAATAAGTTATTGAATAATGCTTCTGAAGATTCTGGTGTAGGTGGTTCACCTGGACGCATCATACGATAGATTTCATATAACGCACTTACACGATCGTAAGTTGGATCAACACGTAATGTTTCAGAAATATACGGACCGTAATCTAAGTCATTAGTGAATAATGTTTCGATCACTTTATAGCCTGCTTGCGATAATTTCGCTAACACTTCTAAAGAAATCTCGCCATTTGCTGGGCAAATGATTTCACCTGATTCAAGATCTACATAATCTTTCGCTGCAACTTTACCTGCAATATATTCAGTTGGCACTTCAACTTGTGTCACATTATCTTTTTCTAATGCTTTGATGTGACGAGCAGTGATACGACGACCGCGTTCTACATAGACTTTGCCATTTGCTTCGATATCAAATGTCGCCGTTTCACCACGTAAACGTTCTGGCACTAATGTCATGAGTAATTTATTGCCAGCGATCTCGAAAGTTACTTTGTCGAAGAATAAGTTTAAGATTTCTTCAACGGTGTAACCTAACGCACGTAAAATAATGGTTGCCGGTAATTTACGACGACGGTCAATACGCGCATATAAGTTATCTTTTGGATCAAATTCGAAATCTAACCAAGAACCACGGTAAGGAATAATACGTGCGTTATAAAGCACTTTACCTGAAGAGTGTGTTTTACCTTTGTCAGAATCAAAGAATACGCCCGGGCTACGGTGTAATTGTGAAACGATAACACGCTCAGTACCATTGATGACAAAGGTACCGTTGTCAGTCATTAATGGGATTTCACCCATATATACTTCGCTTTCTTTAATGTCTTTGACTGCGCGTGATGAAGATTCTTTATCGTAGCTAACCAAACGTAATTTTACGCGTAAACCTGCTGCATAAGTTGAACCACGAATTTGACATTCACGTACATCAAATTCTGGCTCTTCTAAACGGTAATCAACATATTGTAATTCTGTATAACCGTTATTGCTTACGATTGGGAAAACAGAACGGAATGCAGCTTCTAAGCCTTGTTGACCTTCAGGATCTTTTTGAATGAATTTATCAAAAGAATCTAATTGGATGGTTAATAAATAAGGTACATTTAAAACTTGCGGACGTTTGCCGAAGTCTTTACGAATTCGTTTTTTCTCAGTATAGGAGTAACCCATTATTGGTTTTCCTCTGTAAATTTTAGTGAGACCGAGTTGATATAAAAAAGTGCGGTCAAATTGATTGACGCTTTTTATTTATATCGGAGATTGACGCCGTTTCGGATACCGCACTCTGAACCTTACTTCTGTAGTGGGCTACTTAAATTAAAACGTCTGATTAATTTAAGTGGAAACAGATACCATTAAACGGAAAATGCCTATCTGTTTTTTGTGCTGTTTTTGATAGCACAAAATGGCTGATGGTAAACCACCAGCCATTAAGCCTGAGAAACAGGACATAAGTGAATCAAAAATTATTTGATTTCTACTTTTGCACCAGCTTCTTCTAATTCTTTCTTAAGTGCTTCAGCTTCTTCTTTAGAAACGCCTTCTTTTAAGTTAGCTGGAGCAGATTCAACTAAGTCTTTAGCTTCTTTTAAGCCTAAACCAGTTGCACCACGTACTGCTTTGATAACTGCTACTTTGTTAGCACCAGCTTCAGCAAGAACTACGTCGAATTCAGTTTTTTCTTCTGCCGCTGCTGCTGCGCCGCCAGCTGCTGGAGCTGCTGCTACTGCTGCTGCAGAAACGCCGAATTTTTCTTCCATCGCTGCGATTAATTCAACGATTTCAGTTACAGATTTAGAAGCGATCGCTTCAATGATTTGTTCGTTAGTTAATGACATAACAATCAATTCCTAAAATTAATAAAGTTAAATGAAGTAAGAAACGCTTAATGATTAAGCTGCTTCTTGTAATTTGTCGCGTAATGCCGCAAAAGTGCGAACAAGTTTGCCTGCCGCAGCTTCTTTCATTGTGCCCATTAAACGTGCAATTGCTTCTTCGTAAGTTGGTAATGTTGCTAAGAATTCAACATCTTGGATCTTACCTTCAAAGGCTGCACCTTTAATTTCAAACTTATCGTTTGCTTTAGCAAAATCTTTGAACAAACGTGCTGCTGCACCTGGGTGTTCATTAGAGAATGCGATAAGTGTTGGACCTACAAACGTATCTTGTAAGCATTCGAAATCAGTGCCTTCAACCGCACGACGTAATAAAGTATTACGAACAACGCGCATTGTTACACCAGCTTCACGAGCTGCTTTACGTAATTCAGTCATTTTATCAACAGTTACACCACGAGAGTCCGCGATTACTGCTGAAAGTGCACCTTTGGCTGCTTCATTTACTTCGGCAACAATTGCTTGTTTGTCTTGAAGATTTAATGCCATTGGCTTTTAGCTCCTGAATACACTCCGATTTCTCGGAATTAATTTACCTCATCGAAAGAGTTATCTTTCAGACTAGGACGACTTCGGTGCCCAGAAGCAAGAAATATTCTTATTCTGTTCACCATCTACGTAGGATTATTAAGACGATTATTGCTAATCATTCCCTACGGTCTTGGACGGGGCTTGAATAGGTCAAGCACCAACCAGAAATTTTACGCTAAGCGTAATTTAGGAGCGAGATTATAGTGATTAATCTCGCTCTTGTAAAGTCTATTGTAGAAAAAATCTGCAGATTTTAACCGCACTTTCCTACTATTATTTTCTTACAGCAATCGCTTCGATTTCTAAGCCAACATCTTTTGGTAAGCGAGCAACTTCTACGCAAGAACGAGCAGGGAAATTCGGGTGATTATTTTCTTTAAAGAATTTCTCATATTCTGCATTTACTGCGGCAAAATCATTAAGATCTTTCACAAACACAGTGGTTTTCACAATATCACCCACTTTCAAGCCAGCCTGTTCAATAATCGCTTTCACGTTTTCTAACGATTGACGTGCTTGAGCCACAATATCTTTTGGGACTTCACCATTCGCCGGATTAACGGGAATTTGGCCAGATGTTAAAACTAAATTACCTAAATCTACTGCTTGAACATAAGGGCCGATTGCTGCTGGGGCTTTTTCTGTATGAATGATTTTAGTCATGATATTCTCCTTTAATCTTGACGTATAAACACGCTTGCTATCCTAACATATAAGTGACTTTATCGCTTATACGAGTATTCTTAATCAATCTCTTTTAATACATCATCAGACAATTCTTTTTGTGAGCTTTCTTTTACTTTGCCATCATTTACTTTAAATTCTAAATTCTGATAATAAGCTTCGCGGAAAGTAACATAAGGATCCTGTGCTTGATTGAGCAATTCTGTTTGGTCCAATGTTTTCGAGCGTTTATCTACGGCTTGGACACCATATTTCACCAGTGACCATGGACCGCCAACCCAATTCCAGAACGGATAAGTATAAGCCGCATCGACCACTGCCCCCGTTAATTGACGAGGTGTCGTCGCATTATAAATTGGCAATACAATATAAGTGCCCGCATCTACACCATAGGTGCCCAATGTTTCCCCAAAGCTACGTTGATCATAAACCTGCAGATCTTTACTTGCACTGGCAAAATCAAATAAACCACCAATACCAAAGGTGGAGTTAATCCAGAAACGGTTAAAGTGAACAAAGGCTTTTTTAGGTTCACCTTCTAATAAACGGTTCACAAAGCTCACTGGCTCATCTAAGTTATTTGCCACATTAGATAAACCTTTTGTGACCGGTGTCGGCACGTAATCACGCCAGCCTTTCGCTGCAGGTTCTAACACATAACGGTCCATGACTTTATAGTTAAAATCAAACATCGTGCGGTTAAAACTTTCTAATTTATCATTGCGTTCACCATCTGCTTTAGTTGCACAACCCGTTAATAAAACTGTTGTTATTAAGCCGACCGCAAGTAAAGGTGTTTTTTTCATTCCACTTTCCTCCTATCACAAAAAATTGTCTTTATTCTAACCAACTTGAAAGATAACTACAAAAGAATTTATTTAAGCCTTGAGATTGCTCTTTCTATTAGCCATTATTGAAATCGTATTTTTTAGTTTTTAAAAAATCACTTTTGTTCTCTGCATAGACAAAAATGCCACCCTTAGGTGGCATTCTTTGCAATAATCGTTAATTATTCAGTTGCATTTTTTAATGGAATTTCTGCATCTGGCTCGCGAGTAATACGGTTACGTAAATCACGACGAATAATCTCAATTGTCCAGAACCAGAAAATGTGTCCCACTAATTCAGAAATATGTTCATATAACGGCCATTCTGCCACAGGTGGTGTTAAACCTAATGCAGGGAAAGTAATGTAGTGAACACAAATATCTGCGATTAAACCCGCACCAATACCTTGCCAGAATTTAATTTTCGGGAAACGCTCTGCAACTAAACAGTAAGCGATAGCAAATACTAATGAGAAAGTAATGTGAGTCACGCCAATCCAGTCAAAACCATGATCTGCAAAAGTGAATGCGGCTTGAGTTGGATCAATACCTAAATAATCACGTAAGAATACGTGCGGTGGGTTTAAGAATGCACGTGAACAGACTTGAAGAATTTGATCTTGGCTTAAACCTGTGATATCTACTTTACATGCTGCCGCGAAGAAATCGATTGGGCTACGCGGTGGGAATGGATGTTCAGCACCCCATTTTACAAATGCAGAAATTAAACCTGCAATAATACCAACAAAAATCGCTACGCCATAACGACGACGATTAGCAGGAGTTTGTTCAAAAATACCTGACATATATTTGCTCCGAAAAAAGAAAAAAATGACCGTACTTTGTATCAAAAGTCGCAGTTCCCATTTTGCTTTAGCAAAACTTGTCTTGAATTTTCAATGACTTTGGTGAACTAGATAAGGATGAGCCGCTGAAAAGGCCATTAAACGCATCAAAGCCAATCATCCTGATTATGGCTACCGACGTGTTCATGCCAGCTTGCCAGGCGTGAATCATAAAAAAGTTCAACGCTTAATGCAGACACTTGGGCTTCAAGTGCGGTCAAGAAAAAGTAAGAAATTTACCACCTATCGAGGCACGATAGGGGTGATTGCCCCAAATCATCTTGAACGTGATTTTAGTGCAACGGCCCCGAAACAAAAATGGGTGACCGATATCACCGAGTTTAAGGCGAAAGATGGGAGTAAAGTCTATTTATCCCCAATTTTAGACTTATTTAACAATGAGATAGTCTCCTATAATCTCAGCTATTCCCCAAACTGGGCGCAAGTAGAGGACATGTTAATGCAAGCCGTCAAAGGATTAAATAAAGCTTGTGGTGTCATTTTGCATTCAGACCAGGGATGGCAATATCAAATGGTGGCTTATCGTCGAATCTTGGCTGAACATGGCATCATTCAAAGTATGTCGAGAAAAGGGAATTGCTTAGATAACGCCGCGATGGAAAGTTTCTTTGGACGATTAAAAATAGAATGTTTTTATGGTCGGGAATTTAAAACAAAAGAAGAGATAGTTGATGCCGTCAGGGATTATTTGGATTACTATAACCATCGACGGATTCAACTAAAATTAAAAGGACTGAGTCCAATACAATATCGAAAACAATCCTTTAAATGACAGTCTAACTTTTTGGGGTCAGATCAAAATTAACCGCACTTTTTCTCTTTTCACTATACTCGTCTAACTTGCCAAAAAGCTTTTTTCCAATAAGGGCTATTCATCGAAGAATAAATCACGCCACCTTTAGTTGAAGCGTGTAAAAATTTATCTTCTTTCACATAAATCCCCACATGATAGCCATTTGGTCCGCGTCCCGTTTTAAAGAAAATTAAATCGCCTGTTTGGATATCTTCTTTACGAACAAGTTTTCCGTAACCCGCTTGATCTTTCGTAGTTCGAGGAAGATTGATATTAAAACGATCAATAAAGGTTTTTTGCACAAAACCAGAACAATCGACACCACCACGAGATTGCCCGCCTAAAACATATGGTGTACCCGCCCATTCATATTGTTGTTCACTTAACATGGCAATGGCCATAATTGGATCACCAATCTGACCTTTATAGTTCATTGCATAATCTTCACGAACACCACTTGAACAAGCAAAAAGTAAAAAACTTCCTGCGACTAAAAAAGCACATTTAATCTTATTCATGTTCAATCCTGACAAAAGTGCGGTCAAAAACGACCGCACTTTTCTTACTATTGTTTTGGCTTGGTATTTTCCACGCGAGCACGTAATTTTTGCCCTGGCTTGAATGCCACTACACGGCGAGCAGAAACAGGAATGCTTTCACCTGTTTTTGGATTACGCCCTGGACGGGAAGCTTTATTACGAAGTTCAAAATTACCAAAACCGGATAATTTCACTTCGCCACCAGATTCTAACGATAAACGAATTTCCTCAAAAAAGTCTTCCACTAATGCTTTAGCTTCCGCTTTTTGTAATTGATACTTATCTAATAAGTATTCAGTAATATCAATTTTTGTAATCGTTGCCATGTTAGTCTCCTGTTTAGTCTCTAAGCTCCGCATTAAAGCGTTGTTTAACTTCGTTTAATACAGCAGAGATTACCGCATTAATCTCATCATCTTCAAGCGTTTTTTCATTATCTTGAATGGTTAAACTGATTGCTAAGCTCTTATGTCCGCTAGCAACGCCAATGCCTTGATATACGTCGAATAAATTGACTTGTGTTAATTTTTCTCCGCCGGCTTGTTTACATGCTTCGATAATATCGCCTGCTGGCACATTATCAGCAACGACTAAAGCTAAGTCACGACGGTTTGCTGGGAATTTTGAAATCTCTTTAGCTTGAACCACACGACGATTTGCAATGGCATCCCATAAAATTTCAAAAACAACCGCTTTGCCATTTAATCCTAGTTTTTGAGCGATAAGTGGATGAATAGTTCCAATAAAACCAATTTCTTTTCCATCTAATTCAATTGAAGCAGATTGTCCTGGGTGCAATGCACTGTGTGCTTTTGCCACAAACTTAACACGGCTACCCACTTCGGTGAGAGAAAGAATGCTTTCTAAATCACCTTTAAGATCAAAGAAATCAACCGTTTCTGCTTTACCTGTCCAACATTCTGATTTTGCTGTACCGGTAATCACACCTGCAAGAACAAATTCTTGGCGTACACCAAATTCAGCATTAGCATCAGGAACAAAACGTAATCCCGTTTCAAATAAACGCACGCGGTTTTGTTGACGATTTTGGTTGTATAGTACTGCACCGAGTAATCCACTTAACAATGAAACACGCATAGCTGACATTTCAACTGAAATTGGATTTGGTAATACAAGTGCTTCAATTTCTGGATGAAGTAAAGTTTGTACTTTTGGATCAACGAAGCTATAAGTAATCGCCTCTTGATAATCTGCATCCACAAGAGCGGTTTTAATTCGGCTTAAATCTAAATCAGACTCTTTATGCTCACGCATACGAAGATGTGCTAATGGTGCATTATTTGGAATGCTGTTATAGCCATAAATACGTGCTACTTCTTCAATGAGATCTTCTTCGATTTCAATATCAAAACGCCAGCTTGCTGAAGTCACAGTCCAAACATCATTAGCATATTTCACGGCCAAACCTAAACGCTCAAAAATCTCTGTCACGGTTTCAGTTTCGATATGATGACCTAATAAGCTATCTAATTTTTCACGACGTAAAGTGACTTCATTGACTTTTGGTAAATATTGCTCACTCACCACTTCACAAATTTCACCAGCTTCACCACCACAAATTTCAAGTAACAATGCTGTTGCACGTTCCATTGCGTGACGTTGTAGCGTGAAATCAACACCACGTTCAAAGCGATGTGAAGAATCTGTGTGTAAACCGTATTGTCTTGCACGTCCCGCAATCGCTAATGGTGCAAAGAATGCCGCTTCTAAAATTACATCTTTTGTTGTTTCAGCATCAACACCGCTTGCTTGACCACCAAAGATACCCGCCATTGCTAATGGACCAGTTTGGTCTGCAATCACTAAAGTATTCGGTTGTAATTTTGCGGTTGTACCATCTAATAAAACAAGTTCTTCGCCGTTATTGGCTAAACGTACTTGAACAGGTTGAGACACTTTTGATGCATCAAAAGCATGCATTGGTTGACCTAATTCAAGTAAAACATAGTTGGTAATATCTACAATAGGATCGATAGAACGAATACCACAACGACGTAATTTTTCTTGTAACCAAATTGGTGATTGCGCTTTAACATTCACATTTTTCACCACGCGCAATAAATAACGAGGGCATGCTTCTGGCGCTTTTAATTCAATTTGAACTTTATCTGAAATCGTTGCAGGTACGGCATCAAAGTGCGGTTGATTAACAACTTGTTTATTAACCACACCAACTTCACGAGCAACACCTGCAATACTTAAACAATCTGCACGGTTTGGCGTTAAACTAATTTCAATGGCTTTATCATCTAAATCTAAATATTCACGTAGATTTGTGCCTACTGGTGCATCTAACGGTAGCTCAATAATACCATCTGCATCCACATCAATGCCTAATTCAGAAAATGAGCAAAGCATCCCTTCTGAAGGTTGACCACGTAATTTAGTCTTCTTAATTTTAAAATCACCAGGTAATACCGCACCTTCAGTTGCACATGCCACTTTTAAACCTTGACGGCAATTTGGTGCACCACAAACGATATCTAATAAGCGCTCGCCACCAACATTTACTTTAGTGACACGTAATTTGTCTGCATCTGGGTGTTGTGCACATTCAACAACTTCACCTACAACCACACCGGTAAAGTCGCCAGCTACTTTTTCAACACCATCAACTTCTAAACCAAGCATCGTGATTTGATCACATAACTGCTCTGTTGAAATTGATGGATTAACCCATTCTCTCACCCAATTTTCGCTAAATTTCATTATCTCTGTATCCTTTATTGATGAACGTGTTACGTTCTAAATTAATCATTATCGTCAATTTAACCAAACGGTTAATTACTTAAATTGTTTTAAAAAACGTAAGTCGTTTTCAAAGAATGAACGTAAATCTGTGACGTTGTAGCGTAACATGGTTAAACGCTCAACCCCCATACCTACTGCGAAGCCAGAATATTCATTTGGATCAATACCTACGTTACGTAACACATTAGGATGCACCATACCACAACCTAATACTTCTAACCATTTACCATTTTTGCCCATTACATCAACTTCTGCAGAAGGTTCAGTAAATGGGAAATAAGAAGGACGGAAACGAACTTGTAAATCTTCTTCAAAAAATGCACGTAAGAAATCGTGTAATAAGCCTTTTAACTCGGTGAAGTTTGCTTTTTTATCTACATAAAGCAATTCAATTTGATGGAACATTGGTGTGTGTGTTTGATCGTAGTCGTTACGATATACACGACCTGGCGCCATAATACGAATAGGTGGCTGCATTTTTTCCATGGTACGAATTTGTACACCAGAGGTTTGTGTACGAAGTAATAATTCAGGATTAAACCAGAATGTATCGTGATCAGCACGTGCTGGGTGATGTTTAGGGATATTTAATGCATCGAAATTGTAATAATCACTTTCGATTTCGGGACCGGTTTCCACAGAAAAACCTAACTCTGAAAAGAATTTTGTTACGCGATTGATGGTAATGGTCACAGGGTGTAAACCACCAGTTTCTGTTTTACGACCAGGAAGGCTCACATCAATACGTTCTTTCTCTAATTTCGCATTGAGTTCTGCTTGCTCCCATTCTGCTTTTTTAGCATTTAAAAAATCTAATGCCGCTTGTTTTGCTTCATTGATTTTAGCACCCATTGCTGGACGCTCTTCCGCAGCAACATTACGCAATTCCTGCATAAGTTGGGTAAAATGCCCTTTTTTACCAAAATATTCCACACGAATTTCATCTAATGTGGTTAAACTTTTATTTTCGATTTGTTCAATCGCCGATTTTGCTTTCTCAACAAGATCTTTCAGATGTTGCATAGTTTCCCCTGATTATCTTTTCTAACTAAAATACACCTAATGATAATACTAACTCATTAAAAAATCACGCGTTTATTAGTGAATTGATGTTTCAGATGAAAAATGACAAAAATTTTTGCTATTTTTTGAGATATATCACAGTAATTTTTAACATTTTGGATAGAATGAAGAAGAATCGACCATGTCTAGGAGGCGTATTATGTGGAAATCAATTTCTCAAGTCTTAGCTGATCAATTTGGTGCTTACTATAACATCAAAGAAAAAAACAAAGTTCCTGGTGGCGAAGTGAATGAAACTTGGCTGATTACGGATGGAATCCAACCTGTCTTTGTTAAAGTGAATGAACGGTCCTATCGTTCAATGTTTCGTGCAGAAGCTGACCAATTAAACCTACTAGGCAAAACCAATACAATTCGACTTCCTCAAGTGTATGGCGTAGGCTGTTCTCAAAACCATAGTTTCTTATTATTAGAAGCGCTTCCTATTACTCAACAAACCAATGCAACGCCACATTTTGCTGAAGAATTAGCAAAACTCCATCAAGTATCTGGCACTAAAAACTATGGATTAGATTTTGATACTTGGCTTGGCCCTGAGTATCAACCGAATAAATGGAATGGAAGTTGGGCAAAATTTTTTGCAGAACAACGTATTGGATGGCAATTACAACTTTGTAAAGATAAAGGTTTAGACTTTGGCGACATTGATTTAATTATTGAAAAGGTAAAACACAAACTTTCAAAACATAATCCTAAACCTTCTTTGTTACATGGTAACTTATGGATTGATAATACGGCTATCGTAGGTAATCAAACCTTTACTTATGATCCTGCTTGCTACTGGGGGGATAGAGAATGTGATTTAGCATTCAGTGAGCTTTTCCAACCTTTCTCAGCTGAATTCTATGAAATTTATGAGCGCACTTTCCCACTTGATAAAGAAGGTTTTGAAGAAAGAAAACACCTTTACCAACTTTATTATCTATTAAATTTTAGCCATCGATTCAATGGAAGTTATATCAACTTAACCACTAAGCTAATTGAAGAACTTTTACTTGAATAATTTCTTAAATATCAAAAATAAAAAAGAGCGTAATCATATTACGCTCTTTTTAGGTTTATACATTATTTTTGATAAAGAACTGCTGGACCTTGAGTACCACCATTAGCCTGGCTACCTTCTTGCAATTTTAAAACTGAACCAGAAGCATTTATTTCTACACGGCGATTAGGTCGTAAACAATCTTTTTCTGCTTTACTTCCATGTTTATAGCCGTCACAAGCTTTAACTTGTGGATTTTTACCATAACC
>CABQSN010000009.1:0-22352 GCA_902466845.1 uncultured Haemophilus sp. | reverse complement strand
CACCATTGGCAAGAAAATAATAAAACCTAAATATAAAATTTCGTTACGCCGGTGCTTTTATAGTTCCGGCGTAATAATTATGACCAATTTATTTTGATTATGAATAATATGGACGCACAAAAAGCGCTAGAGCGATCTTACGTTTCCTCACTTGAAAATAAAGAATATGATGAAGCAGTCAAGCTGGCTGAAACGCTTTGCTTACTTGATCCTAATAATCCCGAATACTCTCATAAAATTGCTTATGTTTATTTGCAACAATTAAAATGGGAAGAGGCAATTGAGGCAGAATTAAAAACATTAAAAGTAGATGCGCAATATATTCCGGCTTTAGATTTATTGGCACATGCTTATGGTGCAGTAGATGATTGGGAGCGCTCAGGTTTTTATGGTAGTTTAGCCCTTGAGTTGAAAGATAAAGCTATTCCCGTTCCAACACAGGAAATGGTTCCTGCGTCTGCGCCTAAAAATGGTAAGCGAATTATCGCATTTTCTTTATTTGGTAATAACTCCAAATATATTGAGCCGGCTGTATTAAATACACAAGTTTCTCCGATGTTATTCCCTGGTTGGGTATGCCGTTTTTATGTGGATGATTCGGTCTCATCTGAAACGATTCAACGATTAAAAAATAATGGTGCAGAAGTGGTTTATGTCACTTCACCTGTGAATAAATGGCCTGGTGCAATGTGGCGTTTTCTTGCAATTAATGATCCAGAAGCAGAGTATGTGATCTTCCGTGATGCGGACTCCGTGGTCTCTCACCGAGAAGCAGAAGCCGTGGCCGAATGGATTGGAAGTGGTCATTCATTCCATACAATGCGTGATTCTGGCTCCCATACCGCACTTATTTTAGCGGGGATGTGGGGGGCTAAAGCTGGTGCGGTGCCAGATATGGAAGCTAGAATTCAACGTTTTGTTGATAAGGGTTATGACTCTCGTCATTTTGCTGATCAGGATTTCCTTGCTGAAGACTTGTGGGGCTATATTCGCCAAGATGTATTCTCACATGATAGGGTATTTAATTTCTGTAATGCAAAACCTTTCCCTGGAGAGTTTTACCCTAATTATCAAATTGCGCATTGCGAAGGAGCAAGTAGTTTTGATGCGAAAACCTCTTTTGAAGAAGGGTGCAAAGTAAGATGGACGTTATATTCAAAAATATCGCCTATGGTCAATGTCGATTATTCCTTTATTCGAGTGCCTGAATTTAAAGTTTGCAGCTATGAAACCACAGTAGAGAATGGTAGATTTGAAGCATCAATACCAAGACGTTATGGATACGCTTTTAAAGAAGGCTTAGCTAGAATAGATATTAAAAAAGCCTAAGTTATCTGTTTTAACTATCAACATAAGGATTATTCATGTCAACTCAACCGCGTTTTGTACATCTTCGTACACACACCGATTTTTCAATGATCGATGGTATCGTGAAAGTGAAACCATTGGTCAAAGCGTGTGCTGCAAACAATATGGTTGCGTTGGCATTAACGGATTTTACCAATTTCTGTGGTGTGGTGCGTTTTTATGGTGAAACCCTTTCTTCGGGAATTAAACCGATTATTGGCGCAGATGTTCATGTTAAAAGCGATCTATGCGGTGAGGAATTATTTACCCTCACTTTACTTGCTAAGAACAATGAAGGCTATAAAAACATCACATTACTGCTTTCAAAAGCCTATCAACGTGGCTATGTGGATCTACCTTATATTGACCAGGAGTGGTTGATTGAACACCGTGAAGGTGTAATTGTTTTATCCGGTGGCACACAAGGCGATATTGCAAAAAAACTCCTTAAAGAAAATATTTCCGAAGCTGAAAGTGCGGTCAGTTTTTATCAAGAATTTTTTCCAGACCATTTTTATCTTTCACTTTCTCGAACGGGGCGTTCAGATGAAGAACGTTATATTCAAGCCGCATTAAAACTTGCTGAAGCGCATGATTTACCGCTTGTCGCAACCAATAATGTTGTCTTTCTCGCGCCTGATGATTTTGAGGCACACGAAATTCGAGTTGCTATTCATGATGGCTATACTCTTGACGATCCAAAACGTCCAAAACGTTATACAGAGCAACAATATTTCCGTTCAGAAGAAGAAATGTGCGACTTATTTGCGGACATTCCTTCTGCACTTGAAAATACGGTATTAATTGCGCAACGCTGTAATGTGACTTTACGTTTGGGGCAATATTTCCTCCCTCAATTTCCAACTGGCGAGCTGAGCACGGAAGATTATTTGGTGATGAAAGCCAAAGAAGGCTTGGAAGAGCGTTTGGCGTTTTTATTCCCTGATGAAAAAGTGCGGGCAGAAAGACGACCAGAGTATGATGAGCGTCTTCAAGTCGAACTCGATGTGATCAACCAAATGGGCTTCCCGGGTTACTTCTTAATCGTCATGGAGTTTATTCAGTGGTCAAAAGATAATGATATCCCAGTTGGACCAGGACGTGGTTCTGGTGCGGGTTCATTGGTGGCTTATGCACTAAAAATTACCGATTTGGATCCTCTTGAATTCGATCTTCTTTTTGAGCGTTTCCTCAATCCGGAGCGTGTTTCCATGCCCGATTTCGATGTCGACTTCTGTATGGACGGACGCGATCGAGTTATCGATCATGTAGCAGAAACCTATGGTCGTGGTGCGGTATCACAAATTATTACTTTTGGTACTATGGCAGCCAAAGCAGTAATTCGAGATGTGGGTCGCGTATTAGGCCATCCTTATGGCTTTGTGGATCGTATTTCGAAAATGATTCCACCGGATCCAGGCATGACCTTAGCCAAGGCTTTTGAGGCTGAACCGCAACTACAAACAGCATATGATACGGATGAAGAAGTCAAAGCCCTGATTGATATGGCACGTAAGCTGGAAGGGGTAACGCGAAATGCGGGTAAACACGCGGGTGGTGTGGTGATTTCGCCTTCTTTGATTACAGACTTTGCACCACTTTATTGTGACAATGAGGGCCTTCATCCGGTTACTCACTTCGATAAAAATGATGTGGAATATGCTGGTTTAGTGAAGTTTGACTTCTTAGGTTTGCGTACACTCACCATTATCAAATGGGCGTTGGATATGATTAACGCTCGCCTTGCTCGTGAAGGCAAACCGCCAGTCGATATTGCTGCTATTCCATTGGATGATCCCGAATCCTTTGAGTTGCTGAAACGGTCTGAAACGACCGCCGTATTCCAGTTGGAATCTCGTGGGATGAAAGATTTAATTAAACGCCTTCAGCCAGACTGTTTTGAAGATATTATCGCGTTGGTGGCGTTATTCCGACCAGGTCCATTACAATCGGGCATGGTGGATAACTTTATTGACCGTAAACATGGTCGTGAGGAAGTGTCTTATCCTGATGCAAACTATCAACATGAAAGCCTTAAACCGATTTTAGAGCCAACTTACGGTATTATTTTGTATCAAGAGCAAGTTATGCAGATTGCTCAGGTGCTAGCAGGTTATACTCTTGGTGGTGCGGACTTATTACGTCGTGCGATGGGTAAGAAAAAGCCGGAAGAAATGGCGAAACAGCGCTCAGTGTTTAAAGAAGGCGCTGAAAAAAATGGCGTTGATGGCGAACTTTCCATGAAGATTTTCGACTTGGTGGAAAAATTTGCCGGCTATGGTTTCAATAAATCGCACTCCGCTGCTTACGCATTGGTATCTTACCAAACCCTTTGGCTGAAAACCCATTTCCCTGCTGAGTTTATGGCAGCGGTAATGACCTCGGAAATGGATAATACCGATAAAATTGTTGGCTTGTACGATGAATGTTTACGTATGGACTTAAAAGTCACCCCACCGGATATCAATGTAGGGAAACATCATTTCAGCGTGAATGAAAATGGTGAAATTGTTTACGGTATCGGCGCCATTAAAGGTGTGGGTGAAGGTCCGATTGATGCACTGATTACCGCTCGTAATGAAGGTGGGATTTTCAGAGATTTATTTGATTTATGTGCTCGCGTTGATTTGAAGAAAATTAATCGTCGTACCTTTGAAAGTCTGATTATGTCGGGCGCATTTGATAAGCTAGGACCACATCGTGCGGCGTTATCTAAGAATCTAGAAGATGCACTCAAAGCCTCTGATCAGCATGCAAAAGATGAGGCCATGGGGCAAGCCGATATGTTCGGAGTGCTGACAGAAACACACGAAGAAGTGGAAAATGCTTACGCTCACACGCCACCTTACACAGAAAAACAAATTCTAGATGGTGAGCGTGAAACCCTTGGTTTGTATTTAAGCAGCCATCCGGTAAGTCGTTATTTAAAAGAGCTTTCTCATTACAGTTCTACGAGATTAAAAGATCTCACGCCAAATCGCCGTGGGCAAATTAGCACAGCAGCCGGTTTGTTGGTCGCAACACGTTTCGCGACGACGAAAAAAGGCAATCGAATTGGTATCGCAACCATTGATGACCGTTCTGGACGTTTGGATTTAACTCTGTTTGGGGAAAGCTTAGACCAATTTGGTGAGAAACTGCAAAAAGATACGGTTGTAGTGGTATCTGGTCAAGTGAGTTTTGACGATTTTTCAGGTGGATTAAAAATGTCGGTGCGGGATTTGATGACTTTAGATGAGGCGCGTTCCCGTTATGCGAAATCTTTGGCAATCAGTTTGTCAGAGGAGCAGATTAGCCCAAGTTTTATTAAGAAACTGAAAGAAATGTTAGAACCTGTTAGTGGCGGGACTTTACCAATTAACGTATATTATCAAAGTGCAAAAGGCCGTGCGTTATTGCGTTTAGGGATTCAATGGTCGATTACACCAACGGATGAGATTCTAACAGAATTGGTGAATTTGCTCGGTGAAAATGCGGTAGAGCTAGAATTCGGTTAATATTCCAGTAAAAGTGCGGTCAAAAAATCAGTGTTTTTTTAACCGCACTTGGGCTATGTAAACAAAGCGAGAGATAAAATGGAAAAAATCATTATTGATGCAGACAGATTTTTACGCACCATTTCACGTATTTCCCATGAAATTATTGAAAAGCACCAAGATTTCGATAATGTGATTTTAGTTGGGGTGAAACGTCGTGGTGCCGAAATTGCTGAATTGATTCAACGTCGCATTGAAGAGTTGAATGGTGTAAGTCTTCCAATGATGGAATTGGATATCACGTTTTACCGTGATGACTTAGAGTATGTTGAACCTGAAAATCCAACTCCTGTGTATAGCGGTGCCTCCAGTTATATGAATATTCAGGGTAAAGAAGTCATTTTGATTGATGATGTATTATTCACTGGAAGAACCATTCGTGCTGCGATGGATGCGTTAACAGATTTTGGACGAGCAGCTAAAATTGAATTGGTCATCTTTGTAGATCGTGGACATCGTGAATTACCAATTCGGGCAGACTATGTAGGTAAAAATGTGCCGACTTCCCGTGATGAACAAGTTCAGGTGCGTACATTAAAATATGATGGTTGTTATGAAGTGGCATTATTGCCTAAATAACGATCAGCCTATTGTGAACCTTTGATAAAATTGATAATCTAACGAGCATTATCCTATTATTTTTTAAGACAACTAAAATGAAAAAATCAATGTTAAAATCTCTTTTATTTGCCATGATCGGTCTGTTTACTTTTTCTCAAGTACAAGCAGAAGAACGCGTTGTGGCGACTGTGAATGGTACACCAATTTTACAAAGCCAAGTGAATGCTGTGATGGGCAAAAAAGGTAGCCAACGTGCTGCGCTAGATAAAATTATTGACGACATGCTAACAGAGAAGGCCATCAAAGAATCGGGTGTAAAAGTCAACCAAGCAGAAGTAAACCGTATCGTAGAAGATATTGCAGCGAAAAATGGTTTAACTTATGGTCAATTCTTGGATGCGCTCGATTATCAAGGCATTTCCTTAAATGCATTTAAACAACAAATTTCTCGTCAAATGTTAATGGCGGGTGTGCGTAACCATGCCATTCAAAACAGCGTAGATGTGACTCGTGAGCAAGTGGATGCATTGGGTAAACAAATGCTCGATGAAGCGAAAGCAAAAGGTACGGCGCAAAAAGTGATGGGTAAAGAGTATGAAGTTCGTCATATTTTATTAAAACTAAACCCATTACTGAACGATACCCAAGCAAAAGCAGAATTAGAACGTATTCGTAGCGAGATTATTTCGGGCAAAATGACATTTGCTGATGCGGCATTAAAATATTCTAAAGATTATTTATCAGGTGCGAATGGCGGAAGTTTAGGCTATGCTTTCCCAGAAGCTTATGTAGGTCCATTTGCAAAAATGGTTGAAACAACCCCACAAGGTACTATTTCTGCTCCATTTAAATCTGAATTTGGTTGGCATATTCTCGAAGTAACCGGTAGTCGTGATGGCGATAAAACAGAAGATGCCTATCGTCAAAAAGCTTACGAACAAATCGTGAATAGCCAATTACAAGATGCAACCAAAGACTGGGTGAAAGCATTACGTAAAAATGCTGATATTCAATATTTCGATAAATAACAGAAACCGTTAGAATAAGGGGGCATTTTTGCCCCTTTTGTCGTTTTTATAAAATGAGTGACGCATGAAAAAATTTTTTGTCTTTTTACTAATTCTTCTGCTAATTCTTGGCCTTGGCGGTGTTGGTTTTTGGGGTTATCAAAAACTAACGGAGTTTGTTTATACGCCGGTGAATGTCACGCAAGATCAATTGCTTACAATTGAGCGAGGAACTACTGGCAGTAAACTTGCTGCGTTATTAGAGCAAGAAAAAATTCTTGAGCATGCCGATTTATTACCTTGGTTATTGAAATTACAACCTCAGCTCAATAAAGTGAAAGCGGGGACTTATTCTTTAACGGGCGTGAAAACGTTACAAGATTTATTGGATATGATTAATTCCGGTAAGGAAGCACAATTTAGTGTGAAGTTTATTGAAGGTAAAACGTTCAAGGAATGGCGTAAAAACCTTGAAAACGCACCGCACTTAAAACAAACCTTGCAAGGTAAAACGGATAAAGAGATCATGGCGTTATTGGATATTCCAGCCGTTGCAAAAGCCGTTTACGAATGGAATAACATGGATGGGTGGTTGTATCCAGATACCTATAATTACACGCCAAACTCCACGGATCTTGAATTATTAAAACGTTCAACTATTCGTCTACAAAAAGCCTTAGATAAAGCGTGGAATGAACGTGATGAAAATCTCCCATTATCGGATCCGTATCAGATGCTGATTTTGGCTTCTATTGTGGAGAAAGAAACTGGAGTTGCGGCGGAGCGTCCACAAGTGGCTTCGGTATTTATTAATCGCTTAAGAGCCAATATGAAACTACAGACTGACCCAACCGTGATTTATGGAATGGGTGAGAGTTATACCGGTAATATTCGTAAGAAAGATTTGGAAACGATAACCCCTTACAATACCTATATGATTGAGGGGCTACCACCAACACCAATTGCGATGGTGAGTGAGAGCGCTTTACAGGCTGTGGCGCATCCAGCGAAAACGGACTTTTATTATTTTGTTGCCGATGGAAGTGGTGGCCATAAATTTACTCGTAATCTGAACGAGCATAATAAAGCCGTGCAAGAATATTTACGTTGGTATCGTAACCAACAAAAAGGAGCCAACTAATGCAAGGCAAATTTATCGTCATTGAAGGGCTGGAAGGTGCAGGTAAAAGTACCGCCATGCAAACGGTGGTGGATACATTAAAATCTCTTGGTGTAAATGATATCGTGTTTACTCGTGAGCCAGGCGGTACACCGTTAGCAGAGAAATTACGCCATTTAATCAAACATGAAACAGAAGAGCCTGTTACCGATAAAGCGGAATTATTAATGCTTTATGCGGCACGAATTCAATTGGTAGAAAATGTGATTAAGCCAGCATTGGCAGAAGGTAAAATTGTGCTGGGTGATCGTCATGATATGTCTTCACAGGCCTATCAAGGCGGTGGGCGTCAGTTTGACCAAACGCTTATGGCGAATTTAAAAAATATGGTGTTAGGTGATTTTGAGCCTGATTTTGTACTGTATTTAGATATTGATCCTGCAGAAGGACTTGCTCGTGCGAGAGGTCGTGGTGAATTAGACCGTATTGAACAACAAGGACTGGATTTCTTCCATCGTACCCGACAACGTTATTTGGAATTGGTGCAAAACAATCCGAAAGCCGCCATTATTAATGCTGGCCAGCCTTTGGAACAAGTACAAGAGGACATTCAAAGTGCGGTCAAAAATTGGTGGGTTTCACAAGCAAAATGAGCGAACTTTATCCTTGGTTAGTGCCTACTTATAACAAGATTAGCCAAACTTTTAGCGAAGGTTTGGGGCATCATGCGTTGTTAATTAAAGCCGATCAAGGGCTAGGGGCAGAACGTTTATTTGATGCTTTGACAAAACGCATTATGTGTCAAACGCCAGATAATGCACCTTGTGGTCATTGTCATGCTTGCCATTTAATGGCAGCGCACAGCCACCCTGATTTTCATGTTTTAGCCTCTCAAGAAGGCAAAGACATTGGTGTTGATCAGGTGCGGGCGATTAATGAAGTTGTCAGCCAACACGCACAACAAAATGGCAATAAATTAGTGTATATCCAGGATGCGGAACGTCTTACGGAAGCGGCGGCTAATGCTTTGCTCAAAACTTTGGAGGAGCCGCGTCCGAACACGTATTTCTTATTGCAAACAGAGCCATCCTCTTCGTTGTTAGCGACTATTTACAGCCGTTGCCAAGTGTGGAATGTGCCTTTGCCAACGGAAGCAGAAGCCTTAACTTGGCTTTCTTCTCAATTTCAGGCAGAAACATCAGAATTATTAACCGCACTTGCGATGAATTTGGGTCGTCCACTGTTAGCATTGGATACACTCCAGCAAGGATTAATTGAACAACGGAAGAATTTCCTACGTCAATTTTGGCTTTTTTATCGTCGTCGTTCGCCTTTGGAAATTTTGCCTTTCTTTGAAAAAGAACGCACCGTACAGCAAGTAGATTGGATTTTAGCGTTTTTAAGCGATGCCATTAAATACAAACTCGAAATACAAAGTGGCTGGCAAACACTTGATCTTAAAACAGGTGTAACTCAATTCGCAGACGAGCAAACAGCGCTTGGGTTATTAACCGCGAATAAAATTATGCAAAAAGTACGCTCGGATTTACTTACCATTAATGGTGTTAATACGGAATTAATGTTACTAGATGGTTTGACGAAGTTAATTACCGACGTATTTAAGGACTAAATAAATTATGTTTATCGTAGATTCCCATTGCCATTTAGATGCATTGGATTATGAAAATTTACACAAAGATATTGCTGATGTTGTGGCCAAAGCCCAAGCACGAGATGTGAAGCATTTATTGGCGATTGGCGTAACATTAAGCCGTTTTGAAAAAGCTTACCCTGAGTTAGCAAAATTTCCGAATGTGTCTTTGGCTTGTGGTGTGCATCCATTAGATCTTGAAGAAGAACCTTACGATGCTGAGCGTTTATTACGTTTATCCCAAGATAAAAAAGTGATCGCAATTGGCGAAATTGGTTTGGATTATTATTACAGTGCAGATAATAAGGCATTGCAGCAAACGGTTTTTGCGGATCAAATCAGAATTGCTAATGAAGTGGATAAACCCGTGATTATTCATACGCGTTCAGCGCCAGAAGATACCATTGCCATGTTGCGTGAGCACCAGGCAGAAAAGTGCGGTGGATTAATTCATTGTTTTACAGAAACCTTGGATTTTGCGAAAAAGGCACTTGATTTAGGGTTTTATATTTCTTGTTCAGGCATTATAACCTTTAAAAATGCGGAAAGTATTCGTGAAGCTATTCGTTATGTGCCGACAGATTGTTTGTTAGTTGAAACGGATTCGCCTTATTTAGCACCGGTACCTTATCGTGGTAAAGAGAACCAACCTGCCTATACACGTGAAGTGTGTGAGTATGTGGCAGCGTTAAAAGGGTTGTCTATGGAAGAATTTGCACAAATTAGTACACAAAACTTCGAGCGTTTATTTAAAATTAATGTACAATAAATCATCGATTTAAATGAGAGAGTTTTATGCGTAAGTTTTTTAAGTACTTTTTATTTTTAGTAGTCTTTGTTTTCCATGGCTTTATGTTCGCGGTGGTAGACTACGTTTTCCCACACTATGATGTAACGCGAGTAACCGGTGTGGAAGTGAAACGTGTGGATAAAGATGGCCCGATTACAAAATCGAATCCGGCTGATGGTCCAACGCGCGATGTGTATTTTATCAATACACAAAATGATGATGGCAAAATCATGGTGTATCGTAATGAAGATACCCGTTGGGGTTTTCCATTCTACTTTAAATTTGGTTCAGCGAACTTACAGGCTCAAGTTCAAGCCTTGGGTAATGAAAACAAATTAGTACAAATCAAATATTATGGTTGGCGAATGACGATGTTCGATGAATATCGTAATGCGGTTTCGGTGAAAGAAATTAGTGGCGATGTGACACCAAGCCATCCGATTTTATCTTGGGTATTCTATGCTTTCTTATTAATTACTCTTTTCCTTTCTATCCAATTTGTACGTGGCTGGTTCGACAGCGAAAATTAGCGTTTCTCAAATATGGGGCGTCATAGAACGCCCTCACAATTTAATAATAACATTTCTAACTTAAAAACCAGCGGTAAATTGACCGCACTTTAAAGCCAATAAAGAGAACATTATGAGTTTATCTGCAGCGATTTTTATTTTAATCGTATTAATTATTGTCAGTGCAATCTTGTCATCAGCTGAGATTTCTCTCGCGGGTGCAAGACGCATTAAACTACAAACGTTGGCCAATGAAGGTAATATCAAAGCGGAGAAAGTTTTAAAATTACAGGAACAGCCAGGGCGTTTCATTACTGTAGTACAAATTGGACTTAATATGGTCGCCGTACTTGGCGGTGTGATTGGTGAAGCAACCATTAGTCTTCACTTACAGAGTTTTTTACATGAATACACTAAGGCAGAATGGGTTGAGCCAGCCTCCTCTTGGATTGCTTTTTTCCTGGTAACAACAACATTTGTTTTATTAGCTGATTTAATTCCGAAACGTCTTGCACTGATTAATCCTGAAGGTGTTGCGTTACGGACTATTGGCATTATGCAAGCCTTCATTTTCTTCTTAAAACCTATTGTATGGTTTTTTGATGGTCTTTCTAATATTTTTTTCCATTTAATGGGGGTATCCACTAAGCGCGAAGACAATATGACATCAGAAGACATCGTGGCAATAGTGGAAGCTGGTGCGGAAGCGGGAGTGTTAAAAACACAAGAGCATTATTTGATTGAAAATATCTTTGATATGCAAGAGCGTACCGTGTCTTCAACCATGACGACTCGTGAAAATATCGTGTTTTTAGACCGCACTTTCACCCGTCAGGAAGTGTTGAATACCTTATCAGCTGACTCTCATTCTAAATTAGTGATCTGTGATAATGGGTTGGATAAGATTTTAGGTTATGTGGAATCACATACCTTATTAACACTCTATCTTCAACAAGAAGTAGTGGATTTAACGGATAGCCGTTTGTTACGTAAAGCGTTATTTATTCCAGATACACTGTCGTTATACGAAGTATTGGAGTTGTTTAAATCTACGGGTGAAGATTTTGCGATTATTGTCAATGAATATGCGCTTGTAATGGGCTTAATTACCTTGAACGATGTGATGAGTATTGTGATGGGCGAATTGGTTTCTAACGAAGAAGAGCAAATCGTCAGCCGTGATGAAAACTCTTGGTTGATTGATGGTGCGACCCCGCTTGAAGATGTGATGCGTGCCTTGGATATTGAATCTTTCCCTGATTCAGAAAATTACGAGACTATTAGTGGCTTTATGATGTATATGTTACGCAAAATTCCGAAAAAAACCGATTTTGTCGTATACGATAAATATAAATTTGAAGTCATTGATACCGAAAACTTCAAAATTGATCAAATTTTAGTTTCGATTGTCAAAGACAGCGGAGTGAGCAAAGAATCAGCGTAGTGCTAGGCACTGCCTTGCTTAACCCCCTATTCTAAGTATAATTAACAGCGGTTTTAACCGCCTATAAATAAGGAAAATTTAATGTTAAAAAAAATCTCGGTATTCTTTGTGGCAGTAATGCTTGCAGGTTGTTCTTCAATTTCAGATATGACCTCTTACATTCCGTTTATGGGTAAAGACAAAAAGGTCATTGATTTAGATAAAGATAAAATCGACCAAAAATCTTATGCAGCTGCTTATGAAGCCACTGTGGCAACCTATAAAGATCGTGTAACAAAAAATTTCTTTGTGGATAATTTTGCAAGTGGTGCAAATGACTGGTATCTCGGTCGTATTGTTGTGCCAATCAAACAAATTCAAGATAAACTCTACACAGGTGGTCATGACTCTGATGTGTATGCTTACTATAGCGGTGTGTTACATGCAGAAGCATTACAAACCAACTTCAGTCGCTTAAGCGCGAATTGTTGGCAAAAAGTGGATTCACCAAGTGTGACACAAGGGATCTACGATGCAATGCGTGATTTGCAAAAAGGCAAAGAGCGCGGTGAAAATGACGCCTACATTTCCCAAGGTAGCGAAATGCTACTCAAAGCCTGTACTGGCCAATAATCAATTTGAGCTGTTGATGAGTGATCTCATCAGCAGCTTTTCTTTTTTTAAATCATCAATGTGAAGGAGCAAGAATGTTAGAACTTTCGGAAAGCAACATTCATTTAAATGCTACGGCAACAAATAAGCTGCAAGCTATTGAAATGGCTGCAAGTGCGTTAGAGCAAGCTGGCAATGTTGAACAAGGCTATTTGCAAGGCATGCTTGGACGTGAACAGCAAACCTCCACTTTTTTAGGCAATGGGATTGCGATTCCACACGGTACATTAGAAACCCGTTCAATGGTGAAAAAAACTGGTGTACAAGTTTTCCAATTTCCACAAGGTATTGAGTGGGGTGAGGGCAATATTGCCTATGTTGTAATTGGTATTGCTGCCCGTTCTGATGAGCATCTTGCTTTACTTCGTCAATTAACGCATGTTTTAGGTGATGAAGACACGGCGGCACAGTTAGCGACATTAACAGATGTTGAAAAATTCCGTGCGATTTTGTTAGGTGAAAGCGATTCTTTTAGCATTACTGAAGAAACATTAAGTTTAGATATTGAAACACAAAGTTTACTCACTCTTACCGCCATCAATGCAGGTAAATTACAACAGCAAAGTGCGGTTGAAAATAGCTTTATTTCTGAAGTGGTATCCAATTCTGCTCTGCCACTAAGTAAAGGATTATGGGTAACCGATGCCGTATCAGGTAACGTGAAAAATGCGTTGGCATTCAGTCGTGCGAAAACCATTTTTAATCATAATGGCAAAGCGGTGAAAGGCGTGTTGATGATTTCGGCTGTCAGTGACCAAATCAATGAGACATTAGCGCGTTTATTGGATGATGAAGTCCAAAATATTTTATTAAGTGGTAATACGCAGCAAATTTTGACCGCACTTAATGGCGGTAAAGTGCCTGTTGCAGCAGCTGCTCAATCTGAAGGTCAAATCGCTACGGGTGCAGTGATTGGTACCTTTACTGTTCGTAATGAACATGGCTTGCATGCTCGCCCAAGTGCGGTGCTCGTCAATGAAGTGAAAAAATTCACCTCAAAAATTACGGTACAAAATCTTACTCGAGAAACCGCACCAGTTAGTGCAAAAAGCTTGATGAAAATTGTGGCATTAGGTGTGACTCAAGGTCACCGCTTACGTTTTGTTGCAGAAGGTGACGATGCGAAACAAGCTATTGAAGCCTTAGGTAAGATCATTGCGAGTGGACTTGGCGAAAGCGTATCTGCCGTACCACCGGCTGAACCGGATACCATTGAAGTAAGCAGCGAGCATGTATCACAAATTCATGAAGAAAAAACAGGTTTACCAGCTGATGCCATTGAAGCGGTATTTATGATTCGTAATGAACACGGTTTACATGCTCGCCCAAGCGCGGTACTGGTTAATGAAGTGAAAAAATATAATGCGTCTGTTGCGGTACAAAACTTAGATCGTGATAGCCAATTAGTCAGTGCGAAAAGCCTAATGAAAATTGTGGCACTCGGTGTCGTGAAAGGTCATCGTCTACGTTTCGTCGCGAGCGGTGAAGAAGCTCAACAAGCGATTGACGGTATTGGTGCAGTCATTGAAAGCGGTTTAGGTGAAGGTAAGGAGTAAGTGATGGCAAAAGTAGCAACAATTACCTTAAATGCCGCTTACGATTTAGTTGGGCGTTTGCCGCGCATTGAAATTGGTGAAGTGAACACTGTTGAAACCCTTGGTATTTTTCCTGCAGGCAAAGGCATCAATGTCGCTAAGGTATTAAAAGATTTGGGCGTAGAGGTGGCTGTTGGTGGTTTCTTAGGTGAAGACAACGTCGGTGATTTTGAAACCTTATTTAAAAAACAGGGATTGGAAGACAAATTTCATCGTGTTGCAGGCAAAACCCGTATTAATGTAAAAATTACAGAAACCGAAGCGGATGTAACAGATTTAAATTTCTTAGGCTATCAAATCACCCCAGAAGCTTGGCAGCAATTTACAGCAGATTCATTAGCGTACTGCCAAAACTTTGACATCGTTGCAGTCTGCGGCAGTTTACCGCGTGGTGTGAGTCCTGAATTGTTTGCGGATTGGCTTAATCAGTTGCATCAAGCTGGAGTGAAAGTCGTATTAGATAGCAGTAATGCGGCACTCACAGCGGGTTTGAAAGCCCATCCTTGGTTGGTGAAACCAAATCATCGCGAATTAGAAGCATGGATTGGTCATCCACTAAATTCTCTTGATGAAATTATTGCTGCAGCTAAAAAACTTAAAGCAGAAGGCATTGCTAACGTCATTATTTCGATGGGCGCGAATGGTTCTTTATGGCTGAGTGATCAAGCTGTTATTCAAGCTCAACCACCTAAATGTGAAAATGTGGTGAGCACTGTAGGCGCAGGCGATTCTATGGTAGCTGGCTTAATTTATGGTATCGAAAAAGGCCTGTCTCAAGCGAAAACCTTAGCGTTTGCAAGTGCTGTTTCTGCCTTTGCTGTTTCGCAAAGTAACGTGGGCGTGAGCGATATCGCCTTGCTTGAGCCAATTCTGGCGAATGTCAAAATTTCTGTGATTGAAGGATAATGTAATGAATTTGTTTTTAACTCAATCTCCGCAAATTGGTGCGGCAAAATCCTATTTACTTCGTCAAGCATTGAGCGAGGTCGCGAAAAAAACCAATCATACTCTGGTTGAACAAGCCAAAGAGGCGGATTTAGTGATTGTTTTCGGATCTAGTTTGCCAAACTCTGCTGAACTTGTGGGCAAAAAAGTCTTTTTAGCCAATGAAGATGCGGCAATTGCATCACCTGAAGTCACGCTGACGAATGCACTTAATCAAGCGGTGGATTATGTTCAACCAGCTCAAAGTGCGGTTGGATTTGACAGTGTTTCTGGTGTCAAAAATATTGTCGCAGTGACAGCTTGCCCAACGGGTGTGGCACATACCTTTATGTCTGCTGAAGCCATTGAAACCTATGCAAAAAAACAAGGTTGGCAGGTAAAAGTCGAAACGCGTGGCCAAGTGGGCGCAGGTAATGAAATTACCCCTGAAGAAGTCGCTGCGGCAGATTTAGTCTTTGTTGCGGCCGATATTGATGTGCCGTTAGATAAATTCCAAGGTAAACCGATGTATCGTACGTCGACCGGTTTGGCGTTAAAGAAAACGGCACAGGAATTCGATAAGGCATTTAAAGAAGCGAAAATTTACGAAGGTGGCGTAGCAAAATCTTCTGCTAAATCAGAAGAAAGCGGCGAGAAAAAAGGCGTCTATAAACATTTGATGACAGGTGTATCGCACATGTTGCCGTTGGTGGTTGCTGGTGGCTTATTAATCGCGATTTCCTTTATGTTTGGTATCGAAGCCTTCAAAGATGAAACGATTTTCCATGGTATTCCAAAAGCCTTAATGGATATTGGCGGTGGCGCAGCATTCCATCTGATGATTGCAGTATTTGCCGGCTATGTGGCCTTTTCTATCGCAGACCGTCCAGGGCTTGCGGTAGGTCTTATTGGCGGTATGCTAGCCACCACGGCAGGTGCCGGGATTTTAGGTGGTATTATCGCCGGTTTCTTAGCGGGTTATGTGGTGAAAGGATTAAATGCAACCATTAAATTGCCGGCAAGTTTAACTTCCTTAAAACCGATTTTAATTCTACCGCTCTTTGGTACTTTGATTGTCGGCCTCGCCATGATTTATGTGATTAACCCACCGGTTTCACAAATTATGACCACCTTAAGCGATTGGTTAAAATCCATGGGCGAGGTCAATGCGATGGTATTGGGTGCGATTATCGGTGCTATGATGTGTATTGATATGGGCGGTCCAGTAAACAAAGCAGCTTATACGTTCTCCGTGGGAATGTTGGCCTCTCAAGTTCACACCCCAATGGCCGCCGCTATGGCAGCAGGTATGGTGCCGCCAATTGGTATGGCGATTGCAACTTGGATTGCACGCAGTAAATTTACCAGCAATCAACGTGATGCAGGTAAAGCTTCTTTTGTCTTAGGCTTATGCTTTATCTCTGAAGGCGCATTGCCGTTTGTGGCTGCCGATCCATTACGTGTGATTATTAGCTCGGTTATTGGTGGTGCAACTGCGGGTGCGATTTCAATGGCATTAAATATTTCTCTGCAAGCACCACATGGTGGTTTATTTGTGATTCCGTTTGTCTCTGAACCATTACTCTACCTAGGTGCAATTGCAACGGGGGCATTATTAACTGGCGTGGTTTATGCCGTGATTAAGCCGAAGGCGACAGAATAATCGATTCTTTGATTAAAAAGTGCGGTAATTTTTAACCGCACTTTTCATTTATCAGGTATAATTACAATGATTTAGGGAGAAATTATGGATAAATACAATAAACTCCGCATTGAATGGGATTGTCGTCGAGGTATGCTTGAGCTGGATAAAATCATCATGCCTTTTTATAAAGCGCATTTTGACCAACTGACTGATAATAAAAAAGATATTTTTATTCGTTTACTTGCCGCCACGGATTTACAACTTTTTTCGTGGTTTTTTAATGGCAGTCAATCAGAAGATGCTGAAGTGCAAGCGATGGTTGAATATATCCAAGATGTGCAGAAAACGAATGTCCGTTAATTTTTTTGAAATTTTTTATACATAAGGAACTTTTCAATTTTAACTCTGTCTGATAAAGCAACAATAGCTTGCTGTCTTGAATATATGAAGGCGTGTTAGACGTAGCATAGGAGATATATGGCTGAACAGCTAACAGATCAGGCTTTGGTAGAAAGAGTGCAGCAAGGCGATAAAAAAGCCTTTAATTTATTGGTTTCTCGTTATCAAAATAAAGTAGCCGGACTTTTAACCCGCTACATTTCTCATAACGACATTCCAGATGTTGTACAAGAATCCTTTATTAAGGCCTATCGTTCCATTGAATCCTTTCGGGGCGATAGTGCATTCTACACTTGGCTATATCGAATTGCCGTTAATACGGCAAAGAATTACTTAACGGCACAGGGGCGCCGTCCACCGAGCGAAGATATTTTGGCTGAAGATGCCGAAAGCTACGATGTGGGAACCCATCTACGTGATGTAGATACCCCTGAAAACGAAATGTTATCCAGCGAACTGGAAAAAGTGGTGTTTGATACTATTCACAGTTTGCCAGAAGATTTAAGAACCGCGATTACCTTGCGTGAGCTTGAAGGGTTAAGTTACGAAGAAATCGCAGAAATAATGGATTGCCCAGTAGGCACTGTACGTTCTCGCATTTTCCGTGCTCGGGAAGTGATTGAGAACAAAATACAACCGCTTATGCAACGTTAAAATAAAGTCGGAGTTTATAAAATGCAAAAAGAGTTACTTTCAGCCTATATGGATGGAGAAGAAGTCAGTGCCGAGTTGACGGAACAACTCTGTCAGGATAAAGATTCACAAGAGTCTTGGGCGGCATATCACACAGTAAGATCGGTTATGCGTAAAGAGTCACCAGTATTATTAGGTGCTGATTTTACCGCGAAAATGGCTGATTTAATTGAATTAGAAGAAGTAAAACACGTTGAGATTACTGTTTCTCAACCAACACCAGAAGAAGCAGACAGCTTACCATTCGTGCAAAAATTAAAAGCATTCTTTGCACCAATGACACAAATTGCGGTGGCTGCAGGTGTGTGTTTAGTGGCAGTAGTAGGCGTGCAATCATTTAATGCGAAAAGCACGTCGGTTACACCAGAAAACCCTGTTTTACAAACCTTGCCATTTAACAATTCAGTTCAAGAAGTAAGTTACAACGCTCCGACCAAAGATGTAGCCACTTCGGAACAGGTTGAGCAAAAAAATCGCCGTATTGGTACGATGTTGCAAAACTATGAATTACAGCGTCGTATGCATGCAGATAGCTTAAATGTGGGTAGCAACCAAGCGAAATAATTACAGCAATTAATCGATAATTCACCACCTTAGGCGTGGTGAATTTTTTTATGGATCAATTGATTTATTTATGAAAAAAACGTTTCTCAAATTAACCGCACTTTTAGGCTTATTCTTATTGCCTTTCACGGCATTTGCAGAAGAGCCAATTCAGTCATTAAATAAAATGTCGCAAGCCATGCGAGATTTAAATTATGAGATTGCTTTTGTGCAAACGACACCAACAAATATGGACTCGTTCCGCTATCGCCATATTAAGCAAGGGCAAAAAGTGTATGCACAGTTGGTGACATTAGATGGTGAACAGCAAGAAATCATCCAGCGCGGTAATTTAGTCAGCTATTTCCAGCCAGGTTCACGCGCTTTCACGATTAACAGTGGTGAGATTGTGGATGCACTTCCTGCAGTCATTCGTACTGATTTTAGCAAGTTGAGCCAGAATTATGACTTTATTAAGCTTGGAAAAGACCGAATTGCAGGCCGATTTGTCGATACCATTCGCATTGTGCCAAAAGACGATTTTCGCTATCAATATCTCGTTTTCTTAGATGAAGAAAATGGTTTGTTATTGCGTGGCGATATGCTTGATCGAGAAGGCAAGTTACTTGATCAGTTCCGTGTGGTGACGTTATATATCGATAATCGTCTACGAGGTTTAACAGATTACCTTAATAAGGTATCAGTGCCACCACTTTTAAGTGAAGGGAAACAAGAGTCATCGCTTTCAATCAATTGGAAAACTGATTGGTTACCACAAGGTTTTGATTTAGTTCGACAAAATCAAGATGTGATAGATGGTGAAGTGATTGAAAATGCGTTATTTAGTGATGGTCTTTTCACTTTCACCCTTTATGTCAATAAAGCCGACAGCACCGCTGCAAAAGAAAATACGTGGAAACAAGGGGCTTATACGATTTACAGTGAAGTAATGGGCGATAAAGAAATTACCTTTATCGGACAGCTTCCAATTGCCGCTGCTAAGCGAATTGTGCAAGGTGTAACATTCCTAAAATAATTCACTAGAAGTGAGAAAGTTGCTATTTTATGTCCCCTTGCTATACTTTCTTCACCTAATGGATTTTGATAGCTAAACCCCGTCCTGCGGGGTTTTGTTTTATCAAGTGCGGTCATTTTTCTTAAGGTTTTTACAATGAATAATCCCTTTCCTCTTCTTGGCATCACTGGTTACAGCGGTAGTGGCAAAACCACATTGCTGGAAAAATTACTTCCTCAATTAATTAAAAAAGGTCTACGTGTTTCAGTGATTAAACACAGCCATCACAACGCTCACGTGGATAAAGAGGGCAAAGACAGTTGGCGCATGAAAGAGGCGGGGTCTGCGCAAGTTATTATGGCTTGTGATACTCGTTGGGCATTAATGACAGAAACCCCTCAAGCGCCGGTTTCTTTAGCTTATTTAAGCCAACAATTTGATCGTCATTTAACAGATTTAGTTTTGGTGGAAGGATTTAAACAAGAACCTATTCCAAAGATTCTGTTGCATCGACAAGAGATGACAAAACCTTTGCCAGAATTAGATGAAAACGTGTTGGCTTTAGCAACAGATTATTCGCTTGAAACTGACCGCACTTTATTAGATATTAATCACATTGAACAGATCGCTGAGTTTATTTATCAATGGTGGAAAAAGACGCAGTAATAGAACGTCAGCACTATAAAGGGCTGGCTTGGGTGGCTTCCATGGCTTTGTTTATGCAAAGCTTGGATGCGACTATTTTAAATACTGTCTTACCCACCATTGCAACAGATCTGCAAACCCCTGTCTTTGAAATGCAAATGGCGATTATCGCCTATTCTCTTGCCGTAGCCTTATTTATTCCTTTAACTGCTTGGGCGGCTGCTAAATTTGGTACACTTACGGTTTTCCGCTCCGCTGTTTTTACCTTTGTATTCGGTTCAGTCGCTTGTGCGATGGCCACTTCTCTCGAAACTCTTGTGCTTGCACGGATTCTTCAAGGTATTGGCGGTGCGTTTATGATGCCGGTTGCTCGCCTTGCGATTATTCAAACCGTACCGAAAAATCAATTAATTAATGCCTGGAATTTAATGGCAACAGCAGGACTCATCGGTCCGATTCTTGGTCCGATTTTAGGTGGCTGGCTTGTGGTGCATACGTCATGGCATTCGATTTTCTTAATCAATATTCCTATTGGTATGTTAGGCTTTTGGGCTGCGGCTAAAGTGATGGGAAATCATAAGGGTAATGCGAATAAGTTAGACTGGACGGGCTTTTTGCTCTTTGCGTTTGGTTTAGTTGGTTTAACTCTCGGGCTTGATTTACTCGGTGAAAGCCATAGTGATCGCATAACCACATACAGTGCATTAGCGATTGGCATGGCATTATTGATGGCTTATTATTTTTATGCGACAGGTAATGAACGTGCCATTTTGCCGTTATCTCTTTTCAATACAAGAACATTCCGATTAGGCATTGCAGCTAATATCTTTATCCGTCTTTCTGGATCGGCTGTGCCATTCTTATTGCCATTAATGTTCCAACTTTCCTTTGGTTATTCAGCTGAAGTGTCGGGCTGGTTGCTTGCACCTATTGCGCTAATGTCTGTCGTATTTAAACGTTTTATTGGGCATATCTTAAATATCTTAGGTTATAAAACCACGTTAATTTTATCGTCACTTTTAATGGTAGGCTCGACGGTTTCCATGTCATGGCTTGATACCTCATCATCAACGACATGGATTATATGTAATCTGATGTGGTACGGTGCCTGCATGTCGATGATTTTTACCTCAATTAACACACTTACTGTTGGCGATCTATCACAGGCTCAAAGCGGTGTAGGCTCAACGGTGCTGAGTATTGTGCAACAAGTGGGTATTGGGTTTGGTATCGCGGTGGCATCCATTATTTTAACATTATACCGTCAATTCATGGGTAACGACGGCGATGCATTACAACATGCTTTCAGTTACACGTTTCTGACCACTTCTGTTTTTGCTATTGCATTAGTTTGGATATTGAGTTATTTACGCAAAACAGACGGGGATCATTTGCGAAAAAAACGCTAATATTAAATGCCTTAGTCTAATTTGTTATAAGAAAGATCTTTTTCTTATTTCTTAAAAGTTTGATTTGCTTATATCTTAAGTAAAATTTTATATTCATGTTTGGGTGTTTTGCCCGATTAAAGAAGGAAAACTTATGAAATTAAAAGCGACCTTAACTCTTATTGCAGCTAGTTTGTTTTTAGCAGCTTGTGATCAATCTGGTTCTGCGACAAAAGAAAATGCAAAAGCAGAAACAGCAAAACCTTCAGGTAATAATACATTTGTGTACTGTACAGCGAAGGCACCACTTGGCTTTAGCCCAGCATTAGTAATGGAAGGTACATCTTACAACGCAAGTTCACAACAAGTGTATAACCGTTTGGTTGAATTCAAAAAAGGCTCTACTGATCTTGAGCCAGCCTTGGCTGAAAGCTGGGAGATCAGTGACGATGGTTTAACTTACACATTCCATTTGCGTAAAGGGGTGAAATTCCATACCACAAAAGAATTTACGCCAACACGTGATTTTAATGCGGATGATGTAATCTTTTCTTTCCAACGTCAGTTAGATCCTAACCACCCTTATCACAATGTATCAAAAGGGACTTATCCGTATTTCAAAGCAATGAAATTCCCAGATTTATTAAAATCAGTTGAGAAAGTGGATGACAACACCGTTCGTATTACTTTGAATAAAAAAGATGCAACTTTCTTAGCAAGCTTGGGTATGGACTTTATCTCTATTTACTCAGCTGAATATGCAGATGCGATGCTGAAAGCGGGTAAACCAGAAACAATCGATAACAAACCGGTAGGTACAGGTCCGTTTATTTTTGTGGATTACAAAACTGACCAAGCGGCACAATACGTAGCGAATGAAACCTATTGG
>CABQSN010000008.1:0-23237 GCA_902466845.1 uncultured Haemophilus sp. | reverse complement strand
GGGTGTTTCAAGATAGCTTTTTCATATCGCTTCACTTGGCTACGGCAGGAATAGCCGGTTGCGAGACAATGATTCGGATCTTTACCTTGTAATTTTTTGCCCCATGATACGTCGTAAATATCTTTCGACATGGTTTGATTTTGTACTTCATGACCAAATACACCCGCCATACCACAGCAGCCGACTTTTTCTACCTTCAAGGTTTGTCCAAATTGCGCAAAAATATGCTGCCATTCTTTGGGACTGTTTGGCATAAAGGTGGATTCAGTACAATGAGGGAATAAATGCCACTCAAAAGTGCGGTCAGATTTCGCGATATTTTTCACCGCACTTTGTAATGCGTTACTTTCTAATTGATTGGTCAGCCATTCATGTGCTGTGAGTACATGGAAATCACCGCGAGAATCACCTAAAGCATCTTTATATTCATCACGATAAGAAAGCACAATAGCTGGGTCTACGCCGACCAAAGGCACATTTAATTTGGCGACGCGATTTAAAAACTCCGCTTGTGTTTTAGCCGTTTTACTAAAGCGAGCTAAAAAACCTTTAATGTGCATGGCTTTGCCATTTGGTTTAAAAGGCAGAAGGATTGGATCGAATTCTAATTTTTGCGTGAGAGCCACGAAATCCCGTACCACTTTGGCATCGTAATAAGAGGTATAAGGATCTTGTACGATAAAGAGCATATTGGTTTTTTCGACGGCACTGAGACTTTCCAATTCTTCTAATTTTTTGCCTTGGTAGCCAATTTCCACTAATTGCTGTTGAAGGTTTGGCTCTGAAAGGAGAGGCAAATCGGTCATACCAAGTGTTTTTTCAACCAAGCTTTGAGTAACTTTCAGTTTGGTGAAATAATTGAATAATGCCGGTTTTTTCGCCATATAAGGTGCAGCAACTTCTAAATTCGCCACAAGATGATCTTTGGCTGGGCGTAAATAACGATTGTGGTAGAAATGGAAAAATTTCGCACGGAAACTTGGTACATCAATTTTAATCGGGCATTGGCTTGCACAGGCTTTACAAGCCAGACAAGTATCCATTGCCGCTTTCACTTCATGCGAGAAGTCATACTCACCTCGCCATTTCTGTACGCTATTGCGGAAACGTTCCACAAGTGCGGTCAGTTTCACTTGTGTTTTATGAAAATCTAATTGATCAGGCGATACGTTTTCATTGGCCATTAATCGCAACCATTCACGTACCATAGCGGCTCGTCCTTTTGGCGAGAATACGCGATTTTTACTCACTTTCATGGAAGGGCACATAATGCTGTGCTCATCAAAGTTAAAACAAAGCCCGTTGCCGTTACAGTTCATCGCGCCTTTGAATTCGTCTCGCATCTGAATCGGGATTTGGCGATCATTGTCCGCACGCATCGGCGAGAGAATCGAATAGAGTTCCGCATCGCTATTAAGTGGCGTACAGATTTTACCTGGATTGAGACGATTGTTTGGATCAAATAAGAACTTCACATAACGTAACTCTTGCCAAAGTTCGGGAGTAAAGAATTTCTCTCCATAATGAGAGCGTACGCCTTTGCCGTGTTCCCCCCATAACAAACCGCCGTATTTCACCGTGAGTTCAGCCACTTCATCTGAAATTTGTTTAAAGAGTTTGACTTGTTCTTTATCGCATAAGTCTAAAGCCGGGCGAACGTGCAATACACCAGCATCCACATGACCAAACATCCCATATTGCAGATTATGGCTATCTAATAAGGCTCTAAATTCTGCAATGTAATCCGCAAGATGTTCTGGTGGCACACAGGTATCTTCCACAAAAGGAATCGGTTTGGCTGCACCTTTCGCATTCCCCAATAGCCCCACCGCTTTTTTACGCATGGCGTAAATACGTTCAATAGAAGGTAAGTCAGAGCAAAGTTGATAGCCGATAATATGCTCTTTGCCTTGTGCAATTTTTTCATCTAATTGCTGACAAAGTGCGGTCACTTGGCTGTCGATTTTGGTTTGATTGTTGCCCGCATATTCAACAATGTTTAAACCAAGAATTGGATTTTGTTCTTCTTCTGTTAAAAGTTCTTTTACCGAATGCCAAATAATATCTTGCTTAGCGAGGTTCAGCACTTTGGAATCGACGGTTTCAACTGAAAGGGCATTGGCTTTCACCATAAAAGGCGCATTGCGAAGTGCGGCATCAAATGAGCTGTACTTCACATTAATTAAGGTGCGATATTTAGGAATCGGCAATAAATTGAGTTTAGCTTCGCAGATAAACGCAAGTGAACCTTCTGACCCTGTTAAAATTCGGGTGAGATTAAATTCACTTTCATCTTTATTAAAGACATTCTTAAGATCGTAACCGGTGAGAAAGCGATTGAGTTGTGGTAAATCTTGAATGATTGAGGTGCGCTTCTCTTTACAACGTTGGAAAATCGTTTGATGTAGTGTTTTTCCATTTTCTGCTAGTGGGTAGTTTTCTAAAACATCGTCGGATTTGACCGCACTTGTATCTAATATTTCACCATTCATTAAAACAGAACGTAATGCTAAAACGTGATCAGAGGTTTTTCCGTATTGTAGTGAGCCTTGACCAGATGCATCGGTATTAATCATGCCACCGAGGGTTGCTCGATTACTGGTGGAGAGTTCTGGCGCAAAGAATAAACCGTGAGGTTTTAAAAATTGGTTTAGTTGGTCTTTTACTACACCTGCTTGAACGCGAACCCAACGTTCTTCTATATTAAGCTCTAAAATGCCTGTCATGTGGCGAGAGAGATCCACAATAATATTGTTATTAATAGATTGCCCATTGGTGCCCGTGCCGCCACCGCGAGGTGTAAAGGTTAAGTGAAGGAATTTCTCTTTATTGGCTAATTTGGTGATACGTACTACATCGGCAACAGATTTAGGGAATAAAATAGCCTGAGGAAGTTGTTGATAGACGCTGTTATCTGTCGCAAGACTTAAACGGTCAGCATAATTTGAGGCAATATCACCTTCAAAATGCTGTTTTTGGAGTTCGCTAAGATAATCACTTACCACGTTATTAAGTTGTGGCACATTAGAAAGACGGGGCAGCATAAAATCACTCACACATAAATAGAGAAGAAAGTGAATTTGATGATATATGAAGCTCAAAAAAAAGTCGATTTCAACAAAAGATATTTTTTGTTAGAATAGAAAACGGGTTAAAAATTAATCCGTTTTTTGTGAATGAACGTTCATTTTAGAGGGTGTTTGTCTATAAAATAACCAAAAAGGGCAAAAAAAGTTTGATCTTTGGTGTTTTTATAGGATAATAACCATACTTTTGAACGTTCCTTTGGCTATGGCAAAGGAATTGAATTTGTCAAAAGGATAAGTTAGGGCAAATTCAAAACCCTAGTTAAGCAATGTTTAGAGTGTTTCTTTTTTATAAAGTTCACAATAAACAAGGAAACTTTTCTTATTAATAACGATGACTAAATAGAGGACATCAAAATGAAAAAAACTGCAATCGCATTAGTCGTTGCTGGTTTAGCAGCAGCTTCAGTAGCTCAAGCAGCTCCACAAGAAAATACTTTCTATGCAGGTGCTAAAGTTGGTCAAGCTTCTTTCCACGATGGTATCAAAGCTAATACTGTAGTTAACCCAACAAACGAATACTCTGAATTTGGTGCTGGTTACAACCGTAACTCTGTTACTTACGGTGTATTTGGTGGTTACCAAGTATTAAACCGTGATAACTTAGGTTTAGCGGTAGAATTAGGTTATGATGACTTCGGTCGTGTTAAATTCAAAGATGCTGGTAAAGTAGCATTCAAACACACTAACCACGGTGCTCACTTAAGCTTAAAAGGTAGCTACAACCTTGGTGGTTTAACTTCTGCTTTAGAAGGTTTAGACTTCTACGGTCGTGCTGGTGCAGCTTTAGTACGTTCAGACTACAAATTCTATGACACAGCAACTGGTGCACGTGATCACGAAGAAGGTCGTCACAGCTTACGCGTTTCTCCAGTGTTCGCTGCTGGTTTCGAATATGCATTACCTTCATTACCAGAGTTAGCATTACGTTTAGAATACCAATGGTTAGCTCGCGTAGGTAAATTACGTACTCAAGATACTCACAATAGTTCTCAAGACTATAACCCATGGATCGGTTCTATCAACGCTGGTTTATCTTACCGTTTCGGTCAAGGTGCTGCTCCAGTTGTTGCACCTGAAGTTGTAAGCAAAACTTTCAACTTAAGCTCTGATGTAACTTTCGCTTTCGGTAAAGCTAACTTAAAACCACAAGCTAAAGCAACTTTAGACGGTATCTATGGTGAAATCGCTCAAGTTAACAACGCTAACGTAGCTGTTGCTGGTTATACAGACCGTATCGGTAAAGATGCACCAAACTTAAAATTATCACAACGTCGTGCAGACTCTGTAGCTAACTACTTAGTAGCTAAAGGTGTTCCAGCTCAAAACATTTCTGCAGTTGGTCACGGTAAAGCTAACCCAGTTACAGGTTCTACTTGTGACGCGGTTAAAGGTCGTAAAGCGCTTATCGCTTGTTTAGCACCAGACCGTCGTGTTGAAATCGCAGTTAACGGTACTAAATAATTTTATTTAGTTATCCATTAACGGATTAGCATTAGAAGACCTAAACTTCGGTTTAGGTCTTTTCTTATATAAATTAAACCTATAAATTGAAGGAATTTTTGAATGAAAAAGTGGATTATCTTGATTATTATTGCCGTTGCTGCAGGTTTTGGCTTAATGTCTAGCTACAATGGCTTAGTAAAAGCAGAAACTGAAATTGATTCTGTTTGGGCAAATGTTGAATCATCTTATCAACGTCGTGCTGATTTAATTCCAAACTTAGTGAATACTGTAAAAGGTCAAGCTAATTTTGAACAACAAACATTAACTAATGTGATTGAAGCGCGTGCAAAAGCGACACAAACTAAAATTGATCCGTCTAATTTAACGGAAGAACAATTAAACGAATTCCAACAAAACCAAAATCAAGTAGGTTCAGCATTATCTCGCTTACTTGTTACTGTAGAACAATACCCACAATTAAAAGCGAATGAAGGTTTTATGAACTTACAAGCGCAACTTGAAGGTACAGAAAACCGTATCAATGTCGCTCGTAATAAATTTAATGAAGCTGCACGTATTTATAATGAAAAAGTACGTCAATTCCCAACTAAATTAGCGGCAATGATTTTTGGTTTTAAAGCTAAACCTTACTTTAAATCAGCTGCAGGCGCTGAAAACGCACCGACTGTAAACTTTAACTAAGGTTTATCTATGCCATTCTTTTCCAGAATTCCGGTAGATAAAAAGCAAATCGAGGCGGCGATTAGTCGCCTCGAAAGCTTAAGTTCGGCTGAGTTACGTGTTTATATTGAACGCAAAGTACCAAAGGCTTCAGCACAACTGTCTGCAATGGAACGAGCTTTAGAAGTGTTTGATGAACTGGAAATGCATAAAACAGCGGCGCAAAATGCTGTGTTGATTTATGTGGGATATAAAAATCATCTCTGTGCAATCGTAGGTGATAAAGGCATTCATCAATTTGTTGATGTGGCTTATTGGCAGTTACAATGCGATTTAATGATTGAGCAGTTTAAACAAAAAGCTTATACACAAGGCATTGTCGATGCGATTGATCGTATCAGTGATATTTTATCTCGCCATTTCCCTATTCAGCCTGATGATGTGAATGAATTATCTAATGAGGTAATTATTAATGGCTAAGCTTTTATCTTTTATGAAAAGTGCGGTTATTTTTAGCCTTGTTTTTTTTGCTCAACTAGTTGTTGCGGCAGAATTTCCGCCTGCACCAAATCCGTTCCATTACATAAACGATTACACCAACACACTTTCATCAGAACATAAGCAAATTTTAGAAAATAAACTGATTGCTTATAGTAAAGAAACGAGTTCACAAATTGCTGTTGTTTTGGTTCCTACAACCGGTGAATATGAAATCGCTGATTATACCTTTGCTTTAGGTGATAAATGGGGGATTGGACGTAAAAATCTGAACAATGGCGTGTTGATGCTGATTGCGAAGGATGATCGAAAAGTCTTTATCGCAACAGGGCAAGGTTTAGAAGGTGTATTGCCTGATGCTTTTTTATCGCAAGTCATCCGTTCGGCAATTTTGCCACAATTTAAACAAGGTCAATATGCCCAAGGTATTAATGACGGCTTAAACCAAATTATTGCGGCAAGTAAAGGCGAGTTTGATGCAGCACAAGTTGAAGAAGATGCGTTCGATAAGTACATCCCATTCTTAATGGTATTGGCGTTTATTGCTATTGTATTATTTGGTGAATTCCAATATCACAAAGATGAAGTCTATATTAGCCCGAATCAACGTGACCAACTGAATAAAATCATTCGTCAAAGTACGATTTCTCGTCGCCGTGGTGGCGGTTCTGGTTTCGGAGGCGGATTTGGTGGAGGCTTCGGTGGCGGTGGTTCTTCCGGTGGTGGCTTTGGTGGCGGTGGCTTTGGCGGCGGCGGAGCAGGTGGAAGTTGGTAAGACCAAGTCTTTCACTCAGGTTCTATCTTATGCTAGAATAGCGCCCTATTCAGACTTATTTGAACAAGGAACATTATGGAAACGTTAGACAAAATCAAAAAACAAATCGCTGAAAACCCAATTTTAATTTACATGAAAGGTTCACCAAAATTACCTTCTTGTGGTTTCTCTGCGCGTGCATCTGAAGCATTAATGAATTGCAAAGTGCCTTTCGGCTATGTTGATATTCTTCAACACCCAGATATTCGTGCTGAATTGCCGGCTTATGCAAACTGGCCAACTTTCCCACAATTATGGGTAGAAGGTGAGTTAATTGGTGGTTGTGATATTATTTTAGAAATGTATCAAGCTGGCGAACTTCAAACTTTATTAAGCGAAGTAGCGGCTAAACATCAAGCTTAATTGACGATAGATTACAAGATAAACCTGCTTTTTAGCAGGTTTTCTTTTGCTCAAAAAATGATAAACCTGTTATAAAAATGTGATCAGATTAACATTTTTAAGTTAAATAACTTGTTGATAAAATTCCCTTACGTTAGACTACATCGCACTTAGTCGGGGTGCCAATATTAATGGCTGAGAAACACCCGTGAACCTGAAACAGATAATGCTGGCGTAGGAAACTAATCATCTCATTATGCTGTTTCGTTATGCAAAAATAAGGAGAACGCATAATGAACAAAACACTTCCCATTTTAACCGTACTTTTTACCGCTTCCGCTTTCGCACAAGCTGCACCTCAAACATTAGATGTTTATACTTATGATTCATTTAGTGCTGATTGGAGTGCTGGACCAAAAGTTAAAGCAGCTTTTGAACAACAATTCCCGCAATGTAAGCTGAATTATGTGGCTTTTGATAATAATGGCACTTTGTTTAACCGTGTTCGTCTAGAAGGTAAAAAAATTAAGGCGGATGTAGTGCTCGGTTTAGATAGTTATCAAATTGAGGATGCACAAAAACTCAATATTTTTGAGCCAAATAAAGTGGATTTAAGCCAGTTACGTTTACCAATTAAATGGGAAAATCACACGTTCTTACCATTCGATTATGCACAATATGCGTTTATTTATGATAAAAATAAACTGACTAATCCACCAAAGAGCTTAAAAGAATTAGTTGAGCGTCAAGATCTTAAAGTGTTATATCAAGATCCGCGTACAAGCAGCATTGGACGAGGCTTATTGCTTTGGATGAATGCAGTGTATCCAGAAGCAGATGTAGCAAATGCCTGGAAAACCCTTTCTAAACATACTGTCACGGTCACCAAAGGTTGGACTGAGTCTTATGGGGCCTTCTTAAAAGGCGAAGGTGATCTGGTTTTAAGCGTAAATACTTCACCGATTTACCATATTCTTTCTGAACAAAAAGACAATTATGTGGCAACCGAATTTGCAGAGGGTAGCGTATTACAAGTTGAAGTCGCGGCAAAAGTCGCTAACCGTAATAATGCCTGTGCTGATGAATTTTTAGGATTCTTACTTTCACCGCAAGCTCAAGCGGATATAGCCAAAAATAATGTGATGTTACCCGTGGTAGAGACCAATATCGAAAGTCATATTGATGCGCTTAATTCTCGCGCAAAATCAATGCGTATTTTAGATACTACTACGGTAACAAGTGAGCAGCTGAAAGGCTGGATCAATCAATGGCAAAAAGCCTTATCTAAATAGTATTAATGAGCTTATTGCAACATCCGCATTTTCGTCCTCGCCATTATTTGGGCGGAAGTGCGGTCATTTTTTTCATTGTTTTACTCTATGGATTTTCACTTTCTGCTGTTTTTTCAGTTGGAAGTGATTATGCCTTATCTGATTTCTTAAAAGACGATTATTTGCATCAAGTTATCGCCTTTAGTGTCGGGCAGGCATTCTTGTCAGCCTTGCTTTCTAGCATAATTGGTACTTTATTTGCACGCGCTTTTTTCTATTTAGATTTCAAAGGCAAATCGCTTATTTTACGCATTTTTTCTCTCACGTTTGTTTTGCCAGCATTACTGGCTATTTTCGGTTTGATTGGTATTTATGGCACGGCCGGTTGGCTAACACAACTGCTACAAACCTTAGGTATTTCGTGGAAACCCTCCATTTATGGTTTAAGTGGCATTCTCATTGCTCATTTATTTTTTAATATTCCTTTAGCGGCACGAATGAGTTTGCAGGCTTTGCAAAGTGTACCGACCGAACAGCATCAACTCGCGGCACAATTGAATATCAAAGGTTTCACATTTTTCCGTTTAATTGAATGGCCTTATTTGAAAAGCCAAATCGTGTCTGCCTTTGTACTGATTTTTATGTTGTGTTTCACTAGCTTTACGATTGTATTAGCACTAGGTGGAGGACCACAAAACAGCACATTAGAAGTCGTGATTTACCAAGCTATTTTCTTTGAATTCGATTTACCCAAAGCCGCACTTTTTGCGCTTGTACAATTTGCGTTTTGTTTTGCGTTATTTTCGATTTCACAATATTGGGCGAAAGCACCCGAAACCCAGATTTCGCAACGTTATCGATGGGTTTTACCTGTTTCAAGTGCGGTCAAATTTGGACATGTTTTTGTCTTATTCTCGGTGTGTTTATTTATTTTAAGTCCCTTATTCAATATTGTTTTCCAAGGTTTGTCTGCGACCCAATTATTTGGCTATTGGCAAAATCCACAATTATGGAAAGCACTTGCTTATTCATTAACCATGGCACCGACTGCAGGGATTTTATCGGTATTATTTGGATTTTTCTTATTGTTGCTTTCACGACAACTTCAATGGTTATATCACCCCAAATTAGCGCACTTAATTTTAACGGGGGGCATGATGATTTTAGCCATTCCGACGATCGTCTTAGCAGTCGGTCTATTCCTTTGGTTACAAGATATTGATTTTTCAGCAGGGCATTTGTTTGTAGTGGTATCTGTTTGTAACGCCTTGGCTGCCTTGCCATTTGTGATCAAAATTCTCAATACACCAATGAATCAATCGATGCAATATTATGAAAAACTCTGTTTATCGCTGAATATTACAGGCTGGCAGCGTTTTCGTTTAATTGAATATCCGCTGCTAAAAGCCCCGTTGAAATATGCCTTGGCACTTGCAACGACTTTATCACTCGGCGATTTTACAGCGATAGCCTTATTTGGTAGCCCTGATTTTACTTCGTTGCCTCATTTGCTTTATCAACAAATCGGACAATATCGAAGCCAAGAAGCGGCAGTGACGGCATTGATTTTATTGGGCTTATGTTTAGGTTTATTTATGTTTATTGAAGGGCAGAAGGAACAACATGATTAAATTAAATAATGTGGTCTTCAATTATCAATCCATGCCGATGGTATTTGATTTACATATTCAAGCCCAGGAAAAAATCGCCATCATTGGTGAAAGTGGCGCAGGAAAAAGTACCTTGCTGAATTTAATTGCCGGCTTTGAATATGCTGATAGTGGCGAGATTTGGCTCAGTGGTGAAAACCATACTAAAACGGCACCTTTTGAACGCCCCGTTTCCATGCTATTTCAGGAAAATAATCTCTTTACTCATCTTTCCGTAGAAGAGAATATTGCTTTAGGTTTAAAACCGAATTTAGCCTTAAATGCAGAAGAAAAAGCACTTGTAGAACAAGCTGCTAGAGCAGTTAATTTACAGGATTTTTTAACGAGAAAACCGACCGCACTTTCAGGTGGACAAAAACAGCGAGTAGCGTTAGCGCGCTGTTTGCTACGAGATAAACCCATTTTATTATTGGATGAGCCTTTTTCCGCACTCGATCCTAAATTACGCATTGAAATGCAGGATTTAATGGATCAATTATGTGAAGAGAAAAAACTCACCATGTTACTGGTGACACATCAACCCAAAGAAATTGAACGGCATATTGATCGAGTGATTGAAATTCATCAAGGAAAAGTGATCTGATCTCTTTTTATCATATTGCAGAGTAATATGCTCAACTTAATAAAAGCTATATAGCTTAAACGAGGAAAATATAATGACCATAACAAATGTAGTACAGCTTTCATCTATTACGCCCCATCCCTCAGTAGAGTATTGGTCTGTTTGTAAAGTAGAAGCGTTATTTGAAACACCTTTTTTAGAATTAGTCTATCGTGCGGCTCAAGTGCATCGAGAGCATTTTAACCCAGGTGCGATACAGTTATCGACGTTGATGTCGATTAAAACGGGTGGATGCCCTGAAGACTGTGGTTATTGCCCACAATCTGCCCGTTATCAAACAGGCGTACAAAATCAGCAGATCTTGGATATTGATGAAATTGTCGAAAAAGCCAAAATTGCTAAAGCACGTGGTGCAGGACGTTTTTGTATGGGCGCGGCATGGCGTGGTCCTAAGCCTAAAGATATGGAAAAAGTGACGGCGATTATTCGTGCGGTAAAAGATATTGGCTTAGAAACTTGCGGTACCTTTGGGTTGTTGCAAGATGGTATGGCGGAAGAGTTAAAAGATGCAGGATTGGATTATTACAACCACAATCTTGATACCGCGCCAGAGAATTATCACAATGTCATTGGTACACGCCGTTTTGATGATCGTTTAAGTACGTTAGGAAAAGTTCGTCGTGTCGGTTTGAAAGTTTGCTGTGGCGGTATTGTGGGCATGAACGAAACTCGTAAAGAGCGAGCTGGTCTCATTGCAAGTTTGGCAAATCTTGATCCGCAACCAGAGTCTGTGCCAATTAACCAATTAGTGAAAGTAGAAGGCACACCAATGGCAGATGCAGCTGATTTAGATTGGACAGAGTTTGTTCGCACTATTGCCGTTGCGCGCATTACTATGCCGAAAAGTTATGTTCGTCTTTCTGCAGGTCGTCAAGGCATGAGTGAAGAAATGCAAGCGATGTGCTTTATGGCAGGAGCGAATTCCATTTTCTATGGTGACAAATTATTAGTGACAGGCAACCCAGAAGAAGATGGCGATCAACTTCTTATGGCAAAATTGGATCTAGAGCCAGAAACAGAAGAAAACAGAAAACCACTCGACAGAAATTAGTCATAAAAAAGTGCGGTGAAATCTACCGCACTTTTTGTTAAGGCTTACTTAACTTGTTCGGTTAAGCAAGGTTGAATTTTATTTAGCATTTCTTTTAAAATACGTGCTGGTGCAGCCACGATATTGCCTGAGCGTAAATAGCCGTGACCCGCATTGAAATCACACACTAAACCGCCTGCTTCACGCACGATTAAATCACCCGCTGCGCAATCCCAAGGTTTTAAGCCCATTTCGAAATAACCGTCAACGCGACCTGAAGCCACATAGCAAAGGTCTAATGCGGCAGAACCCGTACGACGGAAATCTGCTGCTTCATCAATTAAGTTATTCATGATAGCAAATTGAGTTGGCATCAAGCTTGGTTGTTTGAATGGGAAACCGGTGGCTAAAATCGCCCCGTTAAGTTCATTTTGACTATCTACACGTAAACGCACTTCATTTAATTTTGCGCCTTCACCACGCACAGCAGTGAATAATTCATTACGAATAGGATCGTAAACCACACCTACTTCGGTACGGTTTTTTACACGGATAGCAATAGAAACAGAGAAATGTGGCAAACCTTTTACAAAGTTGGTTGTGCCATCTAGTGGATCAATTACCCATTGAATATCACTGTCTTTGCCTTCTAATGCACCACGTTCTTCACTGATAATTGTGTGATCAGGATAAGATTTTTGAATGATTTCAATGATCTCAGCTTCAGCGGCTTTATCGACGCTAGTCACATAATCATTAATACCTTTTTTACTTGTTTGGATGTCATCACGGCGCTCATAGTTTTTAGCAATCACGTTGCCCGCTTTTCGTGCCGCACGAATAGCGATATTTAACATTGGATTCATATTTCCACCAGATTTTAAAGAACAGATAAATAGGTCGCCTATTATAAGGGAGTTTTAGTAAATAGCCAGTTGAAAATGTTTAATTCACGGTTTTTCCCGTTTTTTAAAGGAAATTTGCGATCAGTATCGCAAAAATAAAGTAGCAAATTTGGCTTTCTTCTAAAGGACTTTTAAAGTGCGGTCAAAAAGAAGGCATTTTATGTATAAAGGGATAACTTTATTAGAAACCTTGATTGTATTATTTATTTTAAGCTTAACGTTGGCGTTTACATTGCCTAAATGGCAGAAAAACGATCCCAAATATTTTCTCGAAAAAGAGCAACAACGGCTTTATTTTTTCTTACGCAATATTCAAGCGAGGGCAGAAAATTCATCAGCGATTTGGTTTATTTTGGCTAATCAAGATAGAGCGAATCAACGTTGGTGTATTACTGCTCAAGTAAAAAACGATCATTTTTGTGATTGTTTTCATCCCCAGAATTGTCCTAAAAACCTTTATGCGCATTTTTACTATCCTTATTTTGAAGGAAAAACGATGCTGATAGGCCCTAAATTATATCCGTCAGAAGTGGCGGTGAAATTTAATGGGGCCAGAAATACCATGGAAACAAATTGTTTTATGTTACAGGCGGAAGAACATCGTACATTGTTTTCTTTTTTCAACGTGGGCAGTATCAAATTAAAGCCTGATCAAGCGGCGAGTGCATGTACAAGATGAAACCATTAAAAGGCGAAACATTGGTGAGTTTGTTGATTTCACTTGGCTTATCCGCTTTATTATTGCTATTGGTTGCACAATTTTATGCCCAAACTCAACAGCAAAATCAGCGTTTAATGTTACAACTCAAACTACAAACGGAATTACAACGTACAATTCAACTCATCGGGAAAGATCTGCGTCGCGTAGGTTTTCGAGCCGCAAACCAAAAACTCATCGAGGATAATCTGGCTTTATTTGAATTGGATGAAAACGGCACTGCAATAACCATTGCTCAAGCTGATAATGCTCCATCAAATAGCTGTGTTTTATTTTTTTATGATTTGAATAGTAATGGCTGTATTGGTGAAAAATACACAAAAAACACTTGCGTAAATGGCGTTAAAAATGTGGCAAAAAATATCGAAAAAGAGCTATTTGGTTACAAACTTAACGGCAAAATGATCGAAACCAAACAAACTTATAAAAATGCGATAAATGCAGATTGTCGCTCAGCAGAGTGTCAGCGTGCTTTAACGCAATCTACTTGTAACGCTGGTGGTGGATGGACTGATTTATTGGATGAAAAAGAGTTTGAGATTTCTCAATTACGTTTTGATTGGTTAAAGGCAGGGAAAGGGATTGAAATCAAACTCGCGGGAAATCTTGCAACACATAAGCATATTCAATATGAAACTTCGCTTGTGGTGCCTTTATTAAATCAAGAAGAATGATCATGAAAAAAGGGATGGTGACACTGACGGCACTAATTTTACTTTCGGGATTATTGGCATTGATCTTATTATTTGATGAACAGATCTTTGCGTTTTTTCGAGCTCAAATGAGTCAGCGAAAATATTATGTAGAACAAGGCCTGGCGTTACAGAAAATCAGTCAGCAGCAACAAAAACATATTTGCCAAAACTTGCCTTTAAATGGTGCTGAAAAAGTGAAACAAGTCTTTTTCGAGTCTAATGGGGCAGAGGATAAAGTGGCCTATTCTGTTTGGTGTAAACGTGCAGAGTTATTTAAGAAATCGCCCACAAAAGGCATTAATGAAAATATGCTGCGAGATTTTATTTCCAGCGAAAAACAAGCTGATTTTCAACCGCACTTTGTGAAAGTAGATACTACTTTAACTGCTCAAAAAACACCACAAGTGTATTGGATAACGCAAAGCCAATTAGAAATTAAAGGGAATGTGAGTGGCATTTTGTTAGCAGAAGGGAATTTAACTTTAACCGGCAAAGGACGAATAAGTGGTGCAGTGATTACAGGTGGTTTGCTTAAGTTAGAGGAGAATGTGACGGTAGCTTACGGTAAAGCTGTGGTGACAAAACTCGTACAAGAATATAGCCAATGGCGTTTGGTGGATAAAAGTTGGAGTGATTTAAGTGCGCAAGATCAAAGTGAATAAAGGCATGTCGTTAATGTCACTTTTATTAGCCTTATCGATTTTCAGCGGGTTATTTTTGATTTTTAACCGATGGACGACTGAGCAACGAAAAAGTGCGGTCAGAATTTTTCAAGAATTTCAGGCGATTCAAATTGCTGAAAATCAGGCTCAACGTCAGTTTTTAGGCTTGTCTTGTGAAAATAGCGTACAACAAAATGGCATTCAATTTGCAATTCAATGCAGTCATCATCAAGTGAATATACGCTATCCTCAAGGTGAATTTTTATTGAAAACCGAGTAAAATAACGCATTGTTTTTGCTTTCAAAAGGGCGTTACTTTGTTCGTTACTTATTATTCAAACCAACCGGAAATTCAAAAGGATATTTTAGTTTCGCTGTTGGAAAATTTACCTCAACATGATCCGTTTCAATCTGACATTGTGTTAGTGCAAAGCCCTGGTATGGCACAATGGTTACAAATGGAAATTGCTAAAAAACGCGGCGTTGCAGCGAATTTCCAATTCCCCATGCCTTCCAGTTTTATTTGGAAACTTTACGCTGATAATTTGCCGAATGTTTCCACGCAAAACCCTTTTGAAAAAGATTCAACGTTATGGCGATTAATGCGATTAATCCCTACCTTTTTACAGCAAAAAGAATTTGAACCATTAAAAAAATATTTAGCGTCCTCGCCGGCATCAGAACAGCAAAAACTTTATCAATTAAGCCTAAAAGTTGCCGATTTATTTGACCAATATCTCGTCTATCGCCCCGAATGGATTGCCGCATGGGAAGAAAATAACGATGAAAAAATCTTGGCTCAAATTAATCACCAAAAGCAGGGCCTTTCGGCGTTAAATCCTACCTTTCTTTCTCAAATTAAAGGCAATATTCATTGGCAGGGAATTTTATGGCGAGCCTTGGTGGATGATGTCCAACGTGATTTCGGTGGAAAAGCAAAGCATCGTGCTGCACTCAATCAACAATTTTTAGCATTATGTCGAGATCCCAATGCGACACTCAACTTACCAGAACGTATTTTTATTTTTGGTATTCCAGCATTGCCAACGGTTTATCTCAATATTTTCCAAGGTATTTCAGCTAAAACAGATGTACATTTATTCTTCAATAATCCATGTCAAGAATATTGGGGCGATTTGCGAGATCTGAGTAAATCCTATTTATTAGAAAGACAGCGTTTCGTGCAAGAAAGCAATGATGTGAAGCCTTTAATTTCAGCCGAGCAAGTGTCATGGGAACCTGCTGATCTTGATTACACCAATCAACAAGAAGAATTGTTCAGCGGGAATCCGCTTTTAGCCTCTTGGGGAAAAATGGGACGGGATTTTCTCTATCAATTAGTGCGAGATGAAGAAAATATTCAAGCCATTTCGCGTGATTACTATGCAGAACTTCCCGAAAAAACGTTGTTAGGCCAGATCCAAAATCAAATTTTGACGTTAAGTCATGGTGCATTAAATGTCGCGAAAAATGACCGCTCTTTAGTGGTGAAATCTTGCCATAGCGCGATGCGAGAAGTTGAAGTGCTACATGATTATTTGTTGGATTTATTCAATCAGAATCAGCATAAACCAAAAGAAGAACAGATTACACCAAAAGATGTAGTGGTCATGGTGGCCGATGTTAACCAATATACGCCTTATATTCAGGCTGTCTTTGGTGCGAATAGTGCGGATGCACCCGTTATTCCGTTCTCAATTTCTGACAGTAAATTGTCTGAAAGTGATGTGATCGTGTCGAGCTATCTTTCCCTGCTAAATTTAAGAGAAAGTCAGTTTGGCGCGGAAGAAGTACTGGCTTTATTGGATATTCCCGCTATCCGTGAACGTTTTAATATTGCGCTTGCAGATCTCGAACAAATTCGCGAATGGGTGAAAGAGTCGGGCATTCGCTTTGGCTTGGAAAAACAACAGAATACATTAAATTTTAACGCGTGGCAGGCGGGACTTGAACGTATGACCTTAGGTTATGCGATGCGTGAAGAGCAAGGCGTTTGGCAAGACAGTCTTGGACTTGATAGTAGCTATGGATTGAAAGGGCAGTTAGTTGGTGCGGTGAATCAATTTTTTACGGCTTTAAATAAATGGCATCAAGATTTGCAAAAGGCACACAATATTGAAAAATGGCGTGAAAAATTGACTGCACTTTTGACGGATTTCTTTGTGCAAAATGAAGAAACTACGGATACCTTGTTTTATATTCAAGATTGTATCAATGCCTTTGCCGATGATTTGCAGACCGTCAATTTTGAAGAAACCTTGCAAGCGGATGTCATTGCGGAAGTGATGTCTGCACGTTTAGAAGAAACGCCAAACAGCCTTCGTTTCTTAGCGGGGAAAGTGAATTTCTGTACGCTTTTACCAATGCGCTCTATTCCTTTCAAAGTGGTGTGTTTGCTTGGGATGAATGAGGCAGATTACCCACGCAGTCATACACCAAATAGTTTTGACTTAATGCAATATCATCATCAAAAAGGCGATCGTGTTCGTCGAGATGATGACCGTTACTTATTCCTTGAAGCCTTACTGGCCGCAAGATCTCATTTTTATGTGAGTTATGTGGGCTGTTCAATCATTGATAATCAGCCCAAAGAACCTTCAGTATTGGTGAGCCAGTTAATTGATTATATTAATCATTATTCAGAAAATAGCTTGAGAATTGAACAACATCCAATGACGGCGTTTAGTCCAAGCAATTTCCAAAATGAAGGGAAAATTAACCGCTCTTTTGCGAAAAAATGGCTGCCAATTGCTCAATTCCAAGAAAGAAAATGTCATGAATTTGTTGTGCCTATGGACGAAAATCAAGAGCCAATAACGGAAATTGAACTCGATCGTTTTGTGAGTTTTGTTGAAAATCCAGTGAAATTCTTTTTTGAAAAGCAGCTTGGTGTGTATTTCCGAGATGAAGACGATCGCATTGAAGAAAGTGAAAACTTCACGTTAAATGGCTTGGAACATTATCGCATTAGTAATGAGTTATTGCATTTAGAGGAAGCGCAATTTAACGATTATTTTGCCAAACAGCGAGTAAAAGGCATCATGCCACGCGGCGAGTTTGCAGAAGTTTGTGCACAATCCATTCGTGCTGATGTGTTGGCTTTTAAAGAGAAAATTAAGGATTATTCTTCACCACACAGTGAGAGTGTCGATTTTGTGGTGGAAACGGCACAAGGCAATATTCGCTTGTTTGGCTATATGGAGCCATTATTTGGTGATGAAAATCAGATAATCGAATGGCGATTTGCAAAATATAAAGATCGTTATCGTATTCGCCCATGGCTTTATTATCTCATTCAACTGGCGACAAAAGAGAACGCACTGCCACCACGCATTATCGCTAAAGATAAGGATTTAACATTAAAAACAATAGAAAAATCAACCGCACTTGAGAAACTGAAAATGTATGTAGAGGCTTATTTACAAAGCCAGCAACAAATTCAGCTCATTCCAACGGAAAATATAGCGAAGTTTATTGAAAAAGATGAAAGTGCGGTCAATTTTGACAATGTTTTAACGAATATTGAATCCCTTGCGAAAGATGATAACTATGGTTATAGAAAAGCCGATCCTTATTGGGCGAGGGTATTGGGTCAAACAGAACAATTTAAATCGCAGGATGGTCTCTTGCAGTTGGTGAAACAAACCACATCCTGGTTTGGAGAAATGTTGTCTTAAAGCGGATCTTCAGATCGAAAAGATCTTGGATTTTTGATAAGATAATGGCTTAAGAATAATTTTGAAAAGGATCTAAAATGCGTTGTCCGTTTTGTTCAACTGAAGAAACTAAGGTGATTGACAGCCGTTTGGTTTCTGATGGGTATCAAGTGCGTCGTCGTCGGGAATGCGGGAATTGTCATGAACGCTTTACCACCTTTGAAACGGCCGAATTAGTGGTGCCAAAAATTATTAAAAATGATGGGTCACGCGAGCCGTTTAATGAAGATAAATTGCGTAGCGGTATTCAACATGCGTTAGAAAAACGCCCTGTAAGTTCGGATGATGTGGAAAAAGCCATCAGCCATATTATTATTCAATTACGTGCGACGGGTGAGCGCGAAGTGCCAAGCCATCTTGTAGGTAAATTAGCCATGAATGAGCTGAAAGAATTAGATAAAGTGGCGTATATCCGTTTTGCATCCGTTTACCTGAGCTTCGATAATATCAATGAATTCACCAAAGAAATTGAAAGCTTAAAGGATTAATATGAGTGACACCTTTTCCCCTGATGACGTGAAATTTATGCAACTGGCTCTTGAGCTTGCGGCAAAAGGGCAGTACACCACTACGCCTAATCCATCTGTAGGATGTGTGTTGGTTAAAAACGGTGAAATTGTCGGGAAAGGGTTTCATTTTAAAGCCGGTCAGCCTCATGCAGAACGTGTGGCGTTGGCAGATGCCGGTGAGAAAGCTAAAGGCGCAACTGCGTATGTGACACTTGAACCTTGTTCTCATTATGGTCGCACACCACCTTGTGCATTAGGTTTAATTGAAGCGGGTGTCAGTCGAGTTGTCGCAGCTATGGCAGATCCAAATCCTCAAGTCGCTGGTAAGGGCTTAAAGATGCTAGCTGATGCAGGCATTCCAAGTGCGGTCAATTTATTGAATGAACAAGCTGAAGCCTTAAATAAAGGTTTTCTCAAACGTATGAGAACAGGTAAGCCTTATGTGCAGCTAAAATTAGCCATGAGTTTAGATGGCCGAACAGCCATGGCGAGCGGTGAAAGTAAGTGGATCACTGGTGCAGCAGCTCGTGCAGATGTACAAAAAATGCGAGCCAAAGCGACCGCACTTTTATCAACAAGTGCTACCGTGTTAGCCGATGATCCAAGCTTGAACGTACGTTGGAATCAATTCCCCGATGATTTAAAAGCGGAATATGCTGAAGATACTGTGCGTCAGCCTATTCGCATAATCTTAGATTCTAAAAATCGAGTTCAACCAAGCCATCAATTATTCCATACCCATTCGCCAGTTTGGCTTGTGGGTTCAATTCCACGAGATATGTCTGTATTCCCTGATTTCTGTGAGCAAATGTTACTGCCAGAAAACTATGATTTTGATCTATTGATGACAGAATTAGGCAAGAGACAAGTGAATTCCATTTGGGTTGAAGCGGGTGCCAATTTAGCGGGAAGCCTGATTGAACAACATGCTGTAGATGAATTAATCATTTATGTCGCCCCGAAACTCTTGGGAGATAACGCTCGAGGATTATGCCAACTCCCGCATTTAGAAAAACTTGCAGATGCCCCATTGTGGCAACTGCAAGAATGTGAAAGAATTGGGGATGATTTAAAGCTCAGTTATTTACCTAACTTATTAATAAAAGAATAAAAAATGTTTAAAAAACTTTTCCATTCCGCCCTTTGGGGGCTTGCTGCGGCAGGTGTTATTTTATTTGCCGTTCCTAAGCTCAATAACAGCAGCCTTTTCTCTGCTGATGATATCGTTTCGTTCAATAGTGCCGTGAGAATTGCTTCTCCTGCTGTGGTGAATGTGTACAACCGATCTTTTTCTTCTGCCAGCATTAATGATAGCGATCAATTACAGGTAAATAACTTAGGTTCTGGCGTGATTATGACCAAAGACGGTTATATTCTTACCAATAAACACGTTATCCAAAATGCTGATCAAATTGTGGTGGCACTGCAAAACGGCAATATTTATGAAGCGAATTTAATTGGTTCAGATAATTTGACGGATCTTGCGGTATTAAAAATCAAAGCAACCAATCTTTCTACGATTCCACAAAATAAAGAACGCCAAGTACGAGTTGGTGATATTGCTCTTGCTATTGGTAACCCGTATAACCTCGGTCAAAGTGTTTCCCAAGGGATTATCAGTGCGGTAGGGCGTAGTGCCGTAGGGGATTCTTTAGGTCGTCAAAACTTTATTCAAACAGATGCATCAATTAACCGTGGTAACTCTGGTGGCGCGTTGATTAACTCTGCGGGCGAATTAGTGGGGATCAGCACGTTAAGTATTGGTAAAACAGCCAATGAAATTGCAGAAGGGCTGAATTTTGCGATTCCAATTAGTATTGCCAATGATGTGTTATATAAAATTATTCGCGATGGGCGCGTGATTCGTGGTTATTTTGGGGTACAAAGTGAAATCACCGCTAACTCAAACGGTGGTATTGTAATTACAGGTGTGACCGCCAATAGCCCTGCAGCGAAAGCGGGTATCCAAGTGGGTGATGTTATTTTGCGTTTAAATAAACAAGATAATCTGTCTATTCGTGAAATGATGCAAATTATCAGTGATACTAAACCGAATACAGAAGTCATCGTCACAATTTCTCGTTTAGGTAAAATGATTGATCTTCCCGTGATTATTGAAGAGTTACCGTCTAATTAAGGATATATTGTGGAAGTTAAAACTAGTCACTTTTTTGCTTGTTTAGATCGTCTTCGCTTAATTCAGCGTTGGTCATTGATGCGCAATATTGAAAAGGAAAACTTGGCGGAGCATAGCCTGCAAGTTGCCTTTGTGGCACAAGCCTTAGCCATTATTAAAAATCAATTTTTTGGTGGGGAAGTGAATCCTGAGCGTATTGCGGTGATGGCGATGTATCATGATACCTCTGAAATTTTCACCGGTGATTTACCGACCCCAATTAAATATTTCAACTCTGAAATAACGCATGCTTATAAAGATATTGAAGCGGCTGCAGAATTGCATTTAATTAGTTTGCTCCCGACTGAATTGCAAGAGAGTTTTGCCCCATATTTAGATAGTGAGCAATTTAGCCCAGAAGAAAAGCGTTTAGTAAAACAAGCGGATTTGATTTGTGCGTATATTAAAGCTCAATTTGAATTAGAGCATGGTAACCATGAATTTAAAACAGCGAAAAAACGCTTAGAAAATCTAATGGAACAATGGCACAGTCAAGAAATGGATTACTTTTTACAGGTCTTTTTGCCGAGTTTTGGACGCTCGATTGATGAGATCGCGTTGTAAGCGCAAATAATAAAGTGCGATCAATTTTGATCGCACTTTTTGTTTTAGGATTATTTTAATGTCGCTAGAATGATCTGTTCTGGATCCACGTGTAACCACACATCTTGTCCTACTTTCCAACCATCTTTGCTATGAATGCTGGCACAAAATTCAATTGAGCTGTCCTTTATTTGCAAAATCGCTTCTTCATTCTGCATAGAAAGAATCGTCGCTTGGAAGAGGTTATTTTTTTCTTCTAATGGGGTAGCACTAATTTTCACCCAAGGGGCTTTAAACATGACCATCACTTCTTTTTCAGTAATGAGTCTGAGACGCTCAGCGCTGCGCATTGTGATTGAAACATGTAATGGATGAGCTAAATCCTGAATGTTTACTGCAACAATGCAGCGGGAGTCCACAATATGTTGGCTTGCCACTTTCCCGAAAAATTGATTGCGCGCGCTACTTTGTAAGGAGAATTTTGCCGTTGCTGAAAGGAGACTGTTTAGCGGGATCGTCTCATCTTGCAGAATATGGAACGCGTGCTCTTGTGTTTGTTCGAGTAAATCATAAAGCTGCAGTAAACGCTCAGCATAAGTGGTTAATGAAGTACCGCCCCCATTCTTCCCACCGATATTACGTTCTAAAAGCGGTTTGGGACTGATTTTATTCATTGCCTCAAGGTGATCCCAAGCACTTTTATAGCTTACTTTGGCGTTTTTGGCTGCTTGGTTGATTGAGCCACATTCTTTAATTTCTTTTAAGAGGCGAACACGTTTTGGATCAATAAATAATTCTTGATGAAGTTTGATCGTCAGTAAAATTTCAGTTTGTTTCATGATCTCCTCCTAGTACACAATTCTGTTTATTTTACTTGATCTTTAAGTTTTTCTGTATGCTTATTTAAAAATTCAAGTTATAATTTACACACAGTATATTTTTTTATATATAGTTTTATTTATATAGGGGATAAATGATGAAATTAACTAAATTTGCAACCGCACTTTTAATTGCAGGCATGGGCGTATCTTTTGCTGCATCAGCAAAAGTGACTGTGTTTGCAGCAGCTTCAATGACTGATGCGTTACAACACATTGCGGATCAATATCAAACTGAAAAGCCAAATAATACCGTTGTTTTCTCTTTTGCTTCCTCTTCCACCCTTGCAAAACAAGTTGAAGAAGGTGCACCTGCAGACTTATTTATTTCAGCTAGCAACAAATGGATGAAATATTTATCTGATAAAAATCTCACTGTAAAAGAAACTGAAAAAGTATTAGCGGGCAATGAATTAGTGTTAATTGCGCCGGCTAAAAGTGCGGCTAATTCAGTGGATATTGCCAAAGGTGAATGGATCAAAGGCTTAAAAGACAGCTATTTATCTGTGGGTGATCCTGCGCATGTTCCCGCAGGACAATATGCTGAAGAGTCATTAACCAAATTAAATTTATGGGATCAAGTTAAAGATAAATTAGCGCGTGCGAAAGACGTACGTGGTGCATTAGCCTTAGTTGAACGTGCTGAAGCCCCTTATGGTATTGTGTATAGCACCGATGCGAAAGTGAGTAAAGACGTGAAAGCAGTAGGTGTATTCCCGAAAGATAGTTATAAACCGGTTGAATATCCAGTCGCGATTTTAAAAGATCATGACAACGCGGATACTCGTGATTTCCTTAATTACTTAGAATCAAGTGCAGCGAAAAAAATATTTGTTGAATATGGTTTCTCTGTGAAATAATGAGCTCAGACTTTATAAAGAAAGGACAGGTAACTGTCCTTTTTGTTATCTCTAAAGAAATTTCGTCATATTGATATATACACAAGGAAATATTTTGCTCTCTTGGTTTCAATTA
>CABQSN010000007.1:0-23282 GCA_902466845.1 uncultured Haemophilus sp. | reverse complement strand
GTTCAAATTGATAAGTTAATTTGAGTTTCAAATTGCCTTGATGCCAGAAATTCGGGAAATCCAGCTTGCTCACTTGTTCCGCATCATCATTAATCAAGAATGAGCGTTCAAAATTAAGCAATTCAGGATCTTTTTGCTGCGCTTTTTTCCACCAGGTATCAAAATGTTTTTGGGAAACCACTTCCGTACCAATACGCTGATCGTAAAATTCAAAAAGCGTACGGTCATCCACCAAAATATCGCGGCGGCGGCTTTTGTGTTCCAACTTCTCTACTTCTCGAACGAGTCGTTGATTTTCTTTGAAGAATTTATGTTTGGTATTCCAATCCCCTTCCACTAAGGCTGATTGAATAAAGAGCTCGCGGCTTATCGTCGGATCAATAGAACCGTAATTCACTGGTCGCGCAGCCACAATCGGCACACCGTAAAGCGTGACTTTTTCATCTGCAATCACGGTGCCACGAGATTTAGACCAATGCGGTTCTGAATAGGATTTTTTAATTAAATGCTCGGCTAGCGGCTCGATCCATTCTGGCTCGATTTCCGCCACCATACGCCCCCAAAGTTTGGAGGTTTCCACTAACTCTGCCGCCATCACCCATTTCGGTTGTTTTTTGAAAAGTACAGAATTGGGGAAAATTGCAAAATGGGCATTACGTGCGCCAAGATATTGTTGTTTCTCCGCTTCTTTTAAACCGATATGAGAAAGCAAGCCGCTTAAAAGTGCGGTATGAATTTGCTGATATTCTGCTTTTTCAGAATTAATCGGCAAGCCCATTTCACGCACGGTTAAACGAATTTGATGATAAATATCCTGCCATTCACGAATACGTAAATAATTTAAGAAATCCTTTTGGCATTGACGACGGAATTGGTTTTTACTCAATTCTTTTTGTTGTTCTTGTAGATAACACCAAAGATTGAGGAAAGCCAAGAAATCTGATTTTTTATCAGCAAAACGACGATGTTTTTCATCAGAAGCTTGCTGTTTTTCTTGTGGACGCTCACGCGGATCTTGAATAGATAACGCAGCGACAATAATCATCACTTCATGCAATGCACCTTGTGAGACCGCGGTCAGCAACATTTTCGCTAAACGTGGATCCACTGGGAGTTGCGATAATTGACGACCTGCAGCCGTTAATTGACGTTTCTCACCCGCTTTGGTGCGAACGATTTCAAACACGCCCAATTCTTCCAACAGTTTTATACCATCTTGAATATGGCGTTTATCTGGGGCATCAACAAACGGGAAAGCTTCAATATCATCCAAACCCAATGCCGTCATTTGCAAAATAACAGAGGCTAAATTGGTGCGTAAAATTTCAGGATCGGTAAACTCCGGACGAGAATTAAAATCCTCTTCCGAATATAAACGAATACAAATCCCTTCGCTCACACGACCACAACGGCCTTTACGCTGATTAGCAGATGCCTGTGAAATGGGTTCAATCGGTAAACGTTGTACTTTGGTGCGATAGCTATAACGGGAAATTCGCGCAGTACCTGGGTCAATCACATATTTAATGCCCGGCACGGTCAATGAAGTTTCCGCGACGTTGGTCGCCAACACAATGCGATTTAATCCGCTCGGATGGAAAATTTTATTTTGTTCTTGCGCAGACAAGCGTGCAAAGAGCGGTAGAATTTCCGTGTGTTTTAAATTTTGTTTTTGTAAAGCTTCGGCGGTATCACGAATTTCTCGCTCACCGTTCATAAAGATCAAAATATCGCCTCGACCTTCCGCTTGCAGTTCATCCACCGCGTTAAGAATGCCTTGTAGCTGATCTTGATCGTCTTCTTCCACTACGGGACGATAACGCACTTCAACAGGATAGGTTCTGCCCGAGACTTCAATAATCGGGGCATTGTTGAAATGTTTAGAAAAACGTTCCACATCAATAGTCGCGGATGTGATGATAAGTTTTAAATCACGACGACGTGGTAAAAGCTGTTTCAGATAACCGAGAATAAAATCGTTGTTTAGGCTTCGTTCGTGGGCTTCATCAATAATCAAACAAGAATATTGATTAAGGAAACGATCGTTTTGAATTTCTGCTAACAGGATCCCGTCAGTCATCAATTTGATTTGTGTATCATCACTGATTTGATCGTTAAAACGAACCTTATAACCGACTAAACCGCCAAGTTCCGTTTCCAGTTCTTCTGCAATACGCGCCGCCACCGAACGAGCGGCAATACGGCGTGGTTGAGTATGACCAATCATGCCCAAATTGCCAAAACCTAACTCCAAACACATTTTCGGCAATTGAGTGGTTTTACCTGAACCGGTTTCCCCTGCCACCACAATAACCTGATGTTCAGAAAGCAGTTTTTGAATTTCTGCTTTGCGTTGACTAACCGGCAAACTCTCTGGAAAAACAATCGGATTTTTGACCGCACTTTTACGATTTTCTACACGTAATTGAGCCTGTTCAATCTGCAGCTGGATTTCAGCGGCAACAGCTTGTTGAGCCTCTTGGCTTTTAATTTTTCCAATACCATGAATACGGGCGGATAAACGACGTTGATCCACCAGCATGATATCCTTGAGTTTCGAAAAGAGAGATTGTTGTATCGGATTTAATTCACGTTTGACTGATTTGTTCTTCATACTGATTTACTTTTAAAACCACCGTAAGCCAAGCAAAGCCAACCAATTAAAAATAACGTACCGCCAATCGGTGTTACCCAAACGAGGAACTTGCCCGCACCAAGTGCAAGCGCATAAAGGCTGCCACTAAAAAGAAGGATGCCATACGCCCAAGCCCCTGCTGCGAAATTAGCCATTTTATTTGTAACCAATGCTTCACGGCATAATTGCAAAATGCCAATCGCTAAAATCGCAATGGTGTGGAACATTTGATATCTCACACCAGTTTCAATCCACGCCAATTCTTTAGGTTCTAAAACTTTGCTTAATCCGTGGGCAGCAAAAGCGCCAATTGCCACACATAACAAACCGCTTAGCCCAGCGATAAATAACCATTTGTTTTTCATCTAAAATTTTCCTACTAATATCGCTAAAATACCGGCGGCAATAAGTGGACCTACCGGAATCCCACCTAAGAAAGACACACCAATAATCGTACCAATTAATAATCCTGTCACTAAAACAGGTTGTTCCCCCATTAATGGCACGCCTTTGCCTGCCAGCCACGCCACTAATGCCCCGATTAAAATAGAGATGCCCATTTTCCAATTTAAAAATGAACTGAGATCAGGCAATTGGATTTTCCCCGAGACTAACGGCGCAAGCACACCAATCGTTAAGATGATGATCCCAATTTTGACACCGTATTGTTCAAGTATGGGAATGTATTTAGATAATAAGGTTTGCTGCATAATTAACAGCACGGCGGCTGAGATGGTAATCGCGCTATTTTGGCTAATTAAACCTAAAACAATTAAGAAAACCAATAACAACGCGACCATATTGAATTGTAATGTCATAATACCTCTAAATTGCGGTCAAAAAACTGACCACTTTTATGCGTGTAAAGTTTTTGTAAATTATACCAATTTCTTGCTTTTCTGTGTTTTTTATTTACCTAAAAAAGGCTAGAATACAAGAGAACTTTCTTCTCATACTCCCTGTTTTTACTAAGGTTTTTTGCCCTATGTCGAATGTCGTCAGCCCTGAATTAATTAAAACTGTTGTCCTGCTTGCTACCAGTGTCACTATCGTGCCGCTTTTTAAGCGCATTGGCTTAGGTAGCGTATTAGGTTATTTAGTAGCGGGCTGTTTAATTGGTCCTTCAGTGTTTGGTGTGGTAGAAGATGCTGAATCAGTTCTCCATATGGCGGAACTGGGCGTGGTGATGTTCTTATTCATTATCGGTTTGGAAATGCACCCCGAACGTTTATGGGCGATGAGAAAAGCAATTTTCGGGCGAGGTTTTCTACAAGTCGGGCTATGTGGTGTTCTGCTTACCTTTGCGGGTATCTATATTTTAAATCTTCCTAAAGAGGTCGCATTTATTGCGGGTATGGGCTTTACCCTTTCTTCCACAGCCATTGTGATGCAAGTATTAGAAGAACGCTGTATTACAAACACCCCCAAAGGTCAACGTGTTATTTCTACCTTAATTTTTGAAGATTTATCCATTGTGCCATTATTGGCTTCTATTGCCTTTTTAACGCCTGAAACCAAACACATTGAACATCAAACCAACTGGACATCTATTGCTATTGCACTCGGTGCCGTTGTCGGTTTAGTGGTTGCGGGTAAATGGTTAATGAATCCAATTTTCCGTTTGATTTCCAAAGCTCATATTCGTGAAATGATGACAGCAGCTGCTTTGCTTGTGGTATTAGGCGCAGCCTTAGCCATGGAAGCGAGTGGACTTTCAATGGCGATGGGCGCATTCGTCGCCGGTGTGATGCTTTCAGAATCTGCATTCCGTCACCAACTTGAAGCGGATATTGAACCGTTCCGTGGTCTATTGCTCGGTCTCTTCTTTATGGGCGTGGGAATGTCGCTTGACCTCAGCTTAGTCTTCAATGATGCAGTTTGGTTGTTAGGTATCGTATGCCTTTACATCATCGGCAAAGCCTTAGCCGTTTATACCGTGGCACGTATTACGAAACTAGACCGCACTGAATCCGTTGGACGAATGACCATCATGGCACACGGTGGTGAATTTGCATTCGTACTCTTCTCTGCAGCGACTACTGCAGGCGTGATGACAAAAGATCAAAATGCGACTTTTACCGCTGCGGTCATTATCTCGATGTTATTCTCCCCACTAATTGGTTTATTGATGCGTAAAATCAACCAACGCAAATCAGCGAATCAAGAGGAAAAAGTCGATACTAGCGATCTCGACCCAATTGTTGATTTAGAAGATAGCGTGCTCGTAATTGGTTTTGGTCGTTTCAGCCAAATCGTCTGTCAATCGCTTCTTGTTCGTGGCATTAACGTATCGGTGATTGACCGTAACATCGAAAACATCCGTGCGGCAGCCAAATTTGGTTTTAAAGTTTATTACGGTGATGGTATTCGCCTTGATGTATTACGTGCTGCCGGTATCGAAAAAGCGAAATGTGTCGTCATCGGGATTAACGATACAGATCGTATTGAAAGCATTGTTCAGAATTTGAAAGATGCTTATCCTAAACTCCCCATTTTAGCGCGAACTTATGACCGTAAAACAACAGTAAGCCTGATTAAACGAGACGTAGACTTTATTGTACGTGAAACCTTTGAATCTGCACTTACGCTCAGCCATGCAACATTAATGCAATTAGGTATCAATAAAATTGAAGCGGATGAGGTCATTGCAGAAGTTCGTTACTTAGATCAAGAACGATTGAATGAAGAAGTTTTACATGGCTTTTCTACGGACATCATCCGAAAATATTGGATGCCAAAACCTTTCATTAAACCACATTCTGATGCTGAAGCACTAAATGAAGAAACGGCTGAGATTTTAGAAAAAGAAGATGACACCAATGACGAAGCAGCAGTTGAAACCCTTCTTCATGATGATTCTGAAGCCGAAAAACAAAAAGAAGTCGAATAATAAAAAAGCCCGATAAATCATTATCGGGCTTTTTATTAGGCTTTCATTGTCACAATCCAGCAGTTGTGGATTTGTTTATTACGCTCAAAATCAAGCGGTAAGGTTTTCGCTGAAATTTCGACCGCACTTAATCCCAATTCATCTAACGCCTCAAAATCCATTTTAAAACCACGTTTATTGTTCGAGAACACGATGGTGCCGTTAGGACGTAAAATACGCTTAAGATTACGCATTAATTTGATGTGGTCACGTTGTACATCCCAGCTGTCTTCCATACGTTTAGAATTCGAGAATGTTGGCGGATCCACGAAAATCAAATCAAACTGGCGATCACATTTCTCTAACCACTGCAAACAATCTGCTTGTATGAGCTTGTGCTGTTTGCCTTCGATATCATTTAAAATCAGGTTTTGCTCTGCCCAGTTTAAATAGGTGTTAGACATATCCACGGTCGTTGTTGATTTTGCCCCACCTAATGCTGCATGCACTGTTGCGGAACCGGTATAAGCGAAAAGATTGAGGAAATCTTTGCCTTTTGCCATTTCGCCAAGCATTTTACGGGTTAAACGATGATCTAAGAATAATCCTGTATCCAAGTAATCCGTTAGATTCACCCAAAGCTGTGCGCCGTATTCATTTACATAGAAATATTCGCCTTTATTGGCCAATTTTTCATATTGATTGGTGCCTTTTTGTTTTTGACGGACTTTCAAAATCAGTTTATTGGTTTCAATACCGGTGACTTGCAAGGTTGCAGTCACTGCATCCAATAAACGTTGACGCGCTTTGTTTTCATCAATATTTTTGGGTGCGGCATACTCTTGCACCACAATATGATCGCCATAACGATCCACCGCTACGTTATATTCCGGTAAATCAGCATCATATAAACGATACGCATCAAGGCCTTGCTGTTTCGCCCATTTTTCAATTTTCTTGATATTTTTCTGTAAGCGATTCGCAAAATCTACCGCTACCGTTGAAGTGCGGTCAAATTCAAGCGGATTTTCAGCCGCACTTTCTTTACGTTCTGAAATTTGATAATTCTTCTGAACACAATCTAACGGACCGTTTTTCGCCTTAAATTGACGATGAGAACGCATACGCAAGCAATCAAGCAACGTAGATTCACTACTGAAAATCGACGCATTCCAACCACCAAATTCATTTTTAAGACGTTGTCCAAAGACTGAATATAGTGCAATCAAAGCAGGCGTTGTGCCTAAACGCTCACCATAAGGCGGGTTACAAATCACCGTTCCCACTTCATCTGGACTTGGATTTTTTAATGCGGCAACATCACCTTGTTTCCACTGAATTAAATGTGCCACACCTGCATTTTGTGCATTCTTTTGCGCTTTTTTCAGTACGCGATGATCGAGATCGAAGCCATAAAAATGCGGTTTTGGATTTTGATTAAAATAAGTTTCAGCTTGCTGTGCTGCTTCTGCTTTGACCTTATCCCAAGCATCTTGATTATGCCCTTTCCAGCAATCAAAGCCCCAATGTAAACGATGTAATTGCGGTGCAATTTGTGCTTCCATTTGTGCAGCTTCGATTAACAAAGTACCCGAACCGCACATTGGATCCACTAATGGTGTCCCTTTTTTCCAACCTGAACGAAGCACAATCGCGGCAGCTAAGGTTTCACGTAAAGGCGCTTGGCCTGTATCTTCGCGATAACCTCGTAAATGTAATGCTTCACCACTTAAATCGAGTGAAACGACGAGCTCTTCTTTATTCAAATAAACATGAATTCGCACATCTGGATAGTCTTTATCCACATTTGGACGCGCTTTCCCTTGGCGTTCAAAATAATCCACAATGGCATCTTTCACTCGCATCGCACCAAATTGGGTGTGACGAATTTCTTGGTTTGTCCCATTGAAATCAACAAAAAATGTGGCTTTCTCATCAAAATAACTTAACCAATCCTGCCCTGTCACAATTGAATACAAGTCTAAATCACTATATACCTTGCTATTTACAATCGGTAACAAAATACGTGAAGCCAAACGTGACCATAATAAGCTGCGATAAAGTGTTTCATCATCAGCCTGAAAATGTACGCCGCCTTGTGCAATTTTACATTCCGTTGCACCAAGCTCTATCAATTCGACTTTTAAGAGTTCTTCAAAACCACGAGCAGTTGTGGCAAATAGTTGTTTCATGTGTTTTCTCGATAGGGAAAAATTGGGCGGATTATAGCATAGTTTTAATTAGGATTTCGCCTAAGGCGACCTACTTTTCTTTGCTTGTGCAAAGCAAAGTAGGCAAAAGAAAACACACCCCAATTAAATCGCTAATCCTCATTCTTTTTCAATTTTCTTTACAGAAATTTTCGAACTCGCTTCGCTCAAACAAGCGAAAATTTCTTAAAAATTGAAAATCATTCGGGCGATTTAGATGGGGGCAATAAAAAAACAGCCTTAAAGGCTGTTTTTAAGATAAAAGCAAATTAGATTATTTACTTAAACATTGAGCATAGCTATCAGCGGTGGCTTGAAGGAAATTCGCATAAGAATTTGGACCAAGCTGTACGTTATCGCCAATAGGATCTAAACGACCCACATTAACTTTTGTACTTTGTGCAAGCGAATCAATCACTTTTGGTGTGAATTGAGGCTCAGCAAAAAGACAATTTACATGGTGTTCTTCAATCTCTTCTTTGATGTGAGCAATGGTTTTTGCACCTGGTGCCACTAATGGATTAATAGTGAAATAACCGGTTTGATTTAAACCATAAGCCTCATTGAAATAGCTATAAGCATCATGGAACACAAAGAAACCTTTATCTTTAAGTGGCGCTAATTGTGCTTTGATTTTCTCGCTTTGCTCAGTCAAAGTGCGGTTAAAATCGGCTAAGTTTTTCGCAATGAGCTCTTTTTTATCCGGATGTTGTTCCGTTAATTTATCCGCCACTTTTTGTGCCACAATTTGGCTGATGGCTGGTGAATACCATAAATGCCAGTTCACGCTTAACCCATTTTCATCTACATCATGATGGTGATGCTCATGACCGTGTTCGTGTTTATGGTCATGTTTATGATCATGACTATGGCTATGTTCGTGTTCATCGCCTTCATGATAATGTTCATGATGGACCTTGCTTAAAAGCGGTTTAATTTCTGGAATCTCAGAAATATTAATGACTTTTTTGCTATCAATTTGGCTAATTGGTTTTGCTAAGAAAGCATCAATATCTTCACCAACCCAAAGCACTAAATCCGCCGATTTCACTTTTTGCACATCTGAAAGTTTTAAGCTGTAATCATGTGGAGAAGCACCTGCTGGCACTAAAATTTGCGTATCTGTTACACCATTAGCAATAGACGATGTAATAAAACCGAGGGGTTTCACGGATGCTAATACATCTGCATTTGCCATCATTGGAAGCGTTAAAAGTGCGGTTGAAATTGCACTCATTTTTAATACTTGTTTCATGTTTGTTTCCTTACTTTTATTGGGAATTATTCTCAAAGTTAACATAGACTACGCTTTTTTGATAAAATTGCAACATTCCAAATAAAAAAGTGAAGTGATATTTCTTCATCTTGTTAAATACTTTCATTCATAAAGAAAAAGCAACGTTTTCACGTTGCTTCATTTCTTTATTTTAATAACTTATCGATTACCCTAGAAACGGCAAAAAAGCCGAAGGTTGCGGTTATCATGGTTGCTGCACCAAAGCCATTTGCACAATTCATGGTGGCTGATACCTCACAGCCCTCGCCCATTTTAGGAAAAATCAGAGGCTGGCTGGAAAACACCGCATCAACTGCAAACTTACGTTGTGGATTTTGAGTAAAATTGAAATCCTTACGTAAAACTGACCGCACTTTTGCCAATAATGGATCTTGAATCGTTTTGCTTAAATCAGCAATTTGAATTTTCGAAGGATCAGTCTGACCACCTGCGCCACCAATGGTAATAATCTTGATTTTATTACGTTTGCAATAGGCAATCATCGCCGCTTTGGTTTTCACATTATCAATGGCATCAATGACATAATCATAGCCACGATTTAAGTATTCTGCTTGATTATCCGGTGAAATGAAATCATCGATAATATTCACCACACATTCTGGGTTAATCAGCTTAACGCGCTCTGCCATTGCTTCTGTTTTAAGCTTGCCAATATTGCCGCTTAATGCAGGAAGCTGACGATTAATATTGGTGACACAAATATCATCCATATCAATCATGGTGATCTGCCCTACGCCACTTCGCGCAAGCGCTTCCACCACCCACGAACCTACGCCGCCAATACCAATGACGCACACATGAGCCTGACGCAAACGCGCCAAGCCTTCTGGGGTATAAAGTCGACCAATGCCGCCAAAACGTTGTTCGTAGTTATCGACACGAGCCATTATTGTAGTACCCAAACTCGTCCATAGTGTTTTGATAAACCCGCGATGTGACCTGCTTGATCGCCAATACCACGGTATAAGTCAAAGTGGTGACCATTTACCGCGCCGCCCACATCAAGCGCCACCATTAAATGTAATTTGTGTGAACCTGTCCAGTTACCGTTGTTATCAATATCCGGCACTTCAACTAACAATACTGTACCAGAAGGAATGACGTTGCGGTCAGAAGCCACTGAAGCCATAGGCACTAAAGGTACACCAGCTGAACCTTTCACTTTACCTGTCGGATCATTTTTAAAGAAAACATAAGATGGGTTACGCTCTAACAATTCTTGTACACGAGATGGGTTTGCTTTCCCCCATTCACGAATCGCTTGAATAGACATTTTTTCTTTTGGAATTTCACCATCTTCTACTAACAAACGACCAACCGCTTGATATTTATAACCATTTTGACCTGCATAGGCTAAATAATTTAAATTGCCATCACCGTAATCAACATAGCCACTACCCTGCACGCCTAATAAGAAATTATCCATCATTGAATCACTGTAAGCGAGCTCTAAGCCTTTTCCTGCCAATGCACCATTATAAATTTCTGCCCGGCTATAACGTTTATAGCTTGGCATCGCATAAATTGGATGTTGATATTGACCTTGTGCAGTACGGCGTGCATGAATCACCGGCGAATAATAACCTGTCATCAATACGTTTTGATAACCATCAAAACCTTTCATAATCTGTGGGTTAATGCCGTATTGTGCTAATTCATTCACATTGGCTCCTGCAAGTACCCAGTTAGTGATTTTGCCATAATTAGCAGCAAAGCGATTTGTTAATGAACTTGAATAATCACGAACATTCGTCAACTGCGTTAAAAAATCACCTTGGTTAACGACCGCCCCTTTGTTCTCCACGGAAGCTACTGGGCTTAAAATAGCTTGTTGATAATTACGTCCGCTATACTTTGCCCCAAATTTTTGTGGATCGTCGCCTGTCGCAGTACGCGGCAAGCTAGAATTATTTTTTGAAGAGACTTTACTTGGTGCCGAGCCACATGATGCAAGCACTGAAATAGCCGCCATCACAGAAAGAATTTTTACGGCGAGATTTTGACGAAATTTCATTCTTATTTTCCTAAATTAAACTAACTAATACAAAGTTGCATACGCTATCAAAAATTCCCTTTTAGGACTAGCACTATTTCATAAAATGATTAATTAATATTCACATTGTTTATTTTCTTAACAAACGGAAAGTCAAATTCAGTTTAAATCTTGCAATAATTTTTGAAACGAGTATATTACGCGCCATCAGACGCGGGGTGGAGCAGCTTGGTAGCTCGTCGGGCTCATAACCCGAAGGTCGTCGGTTCAAATCCGGCCCCCGCAACCAATAACAAGTTCAGTAAAAAGAACCCCAAGTTTGGGGTTTTTTTGTACGAGAAATTTAGAAACTGGGCTTAGGTTCATTGACGAACCTAACCCTTTTTTTATGTCTGAATTTTAAGATTAGGAGCAAAAATTGGCAACATTAGAACAAAGATTGCAAGAGATGCTTCAAGGTGCAGTAGAAGACTTAGGCTGCGAACTTTGGGGGATTGAATGCCAACGTGCAGGTCGTTTTATGACCGTGCGTTTATTCATTGATAAAGACGGTGGCGTAGGCGTTGATGATTGTGCTGATGTAAGTCGTCAAGTGAGCGCGATTTTAGACGTGGAAGATCCAATTGCGGATAAATATAACCTCGAAGTGTCATCACCAGGTCTTGATCGTCCACTATTTACGCTTGAACAATTCCAACGTTATGTGGGCGAGGATATCGCTGTGCATTTACGTATTCCTGTTTTAGATCGTCGTAAATGGCAAGGTAAATTGGAAAAAATTGAAAATGACATGTTGACACTTATTGTTGATGGTCAGGAACAAGTTCTTATTTTTGGCAACATTCAAAAAGCCAATGTAATCGCAAAATTTTAAAGGAGAAAAAGGAAAATGAGTAAAGAGATTTTGTTAGCTGCTGAAGCAGTATCTAACGAGAAGTTATTACCACGCGAAAAGATTTTTGAAGCGTTAGAGAGTGCGATTGCACTTTCAACAAAGAAAAAATATGACTATGAAACCGATATTCGCGTATCTATCAACCCTAAAACGGGTGAGTTTGATACATTCCGTCGCTGGTTAGTTGTTGATGAAGTTAAAGTGCCAACAAAAGAAATGACATTAGAAGCGGCACAATTTGAAGATCCTAATATTCAACTTGGTGATTATGTTGAAGACCAAATTGAGTCTATCGCATTTGACCGTATTGCAATGCAAACTGCTCGCCAAGTAATCAGCACTAAAATCCGTGAAGCAGAGCGTGCAAAAGTGGTTGAGCAATTCCGTTCTGAAGAAGGCAAAATTGTTACAGGTACGGTGAAAAAAGTAAATCGTGAAAGCATTATTTTAGATTTAGGCAATAAAGCTGAAGCCGTGATTATGCGTGAAGATATGCTTCCACGTGAAAACTTCCGTCCTGGCGACCGTGTTCGTGGTGTGCTTTATAAAGTGAATCCAGAAAGCAAAACTGCACAACTATTTGTGACTCGTGCAAAACCTGAAATGTTAATCGAGTTATTCCGTATTGAAGTACCAGAAATCGGTGAAGAAATGCTTGAAATCCGTGGTGCGGCACGTGATCCAGGTTCTCGTGCGAAAATTGCGGTGAAATCTAATGATAAACGTATCGACCCAGTTGGTGCATGTGTGGGTATGCGTGGTGCACGTGTTCAAGCGATTACCAACGAGTTAGGTGGCGAACGTGTGGATATCGTACTTTGGGATGACAATCCAGCACAATATGTGATCAATGCAATGGCTCCAGCTGATGTGACGTCAATCATTGTGGATGAAGATAACCACTCAATGGATATTGCGGTTAATGCTGACAACTTAGCTCAAGCAATTGGTCGTAATGGTCAAAATGTACGTTTAGCGACACAATTAACTGGTTGGACATTAAACGTAATGACTACCGAACAATTAAATGAAAAACATCAAGCAGAAGATACCAAAGTATTAAATTTATTCATGGATAAATTAGGTCTTGATGAAGAGTTTGCTCAAATCTTAGTAAATGAAGGTTTTACTTCATTAGAAGAAGTGGCTTATGTTCCAGTGAGCGAACTGACAGCAATTGATGGTTTAGAAGATGAAGATCTTATCGAAGAGTTACAAGGTCGTGCAAAAGATGCCATTACTGCAGCTGCTGCAGCTGAAGAAGAAGCCTTGAAAAAAGCGAATATTGAAGATCGTTTATTAAATCTTGAAGGGATGAATCGTCACATTGCCTTTAAATTAGCTGAAAAACAAATTACTACGCTTGAAGAACTTGCTGAGCAAGGTGTAGATGATTTAGCTGATATCGAAGAATTAACCGCAGAGCAAGCCGCTGACTTTATTATGGCTGCGCGTAATATTTGCTGGTTTAGCGAAGAGTAAGGAGTTTAATAATGACTGAAGATGTAAAAAATGCGGATGCGAATGCACCGAAAAAACTAAGTATTCAACGCAGAACAAAAACAACCGTAAGCAGTACAACAGCTGGCGGTAAAGCAAAAGCGGTACAAGTTGAAGTTCGTAAAAAACGTACTGTGCCAACAGATGCTGCGCGAAAAGCCGCTGAGGCAGAAAAATTAAAAGCACAGCAAGAAGCAGAGAAGAAAGCGGCAGAAGAAAAAGCACGTTTAGCTGCTGAAAAAGCTGCAGCGGAAAAAGCGAAAGCCGAAAAAGCAACGAAACCAACACAAAGTACGGTTGAAAATAAACCTAAATCTGTTGATCCAGAAAAAGAAAAACGTAAAGCGGAAGAAGCAGAACTTCGTCGCAAAGCGGAAGAGCTGGCTCGCCAAAAGGCAGAAGAGCAAGCTCGTAAAGCTGCTGAAGATGCTAAACGTTATGCTGAAGCGGATACGTCAAGCAATGAAAGCGCATCAGAAGATTATACTGATTACAATTTAAGCTCTCGTTATGCTTTAGAAGCGGAAGACGAAGAAGAACGTCGTAATGAAAATCGCGGTCGCGGCAAAAATAAAGTCGCTAAAGCGAAAAAAGAACGCGATGACGTGAAAGGCGGCAATAAAAATGAGCGCGAATCTAACCGTAAAAATCAAAAAGACGGTAAATTCGGTAAAGGTAAAAATGGTAAAAAAGGTGCAGCATTACAACAAGCCTTCACAAAACCTGTTCAGGTGGTAAAACAGGATGTTGTTATTGGTGAAACCATTACCGTTGCGGAATTAGCAAACAAAATGGCAACCAAAGCGACTGAAATCATCAAAGCTATGATGAAGATGGGCGAAATGGTAACCATTAACCAAGTGCTTGACCAAGAAACAGCACAGTTAGTGGCTGAAGAATTAGGTCACAAAGTGATTCTTCGTAATGAAAATGAACTTGAAGAAGAAGTATTAGGCGATCGCGATGTTAATGCTGAAAAAGTAACTCGTGCACCAGTTGTAACGATCATGGGTCACGTTGACCATGGTAAAACCTCATTGCTTGACTATATTCGTAAAGCGAAAGTCGCAGCAGGTGAGGCGGGTGGTATTACTCAGCACATCGGTGCGTACCACGTAGAAATGGATGACGGCAAAATGATCACCTTCTTAGATACGCCGGGACACGCCGCATTTACCTCAATGCGTGCACGTGGTGCGAAAGCAACGGATATCGTAGTGCTTGTCGTGGCGGCAGATGATGGTGTGATGCCTCAAACTATTGAAGCGATTCAACACGCGAAAGCAGCGGGTGCGCCTTTAGTGGTTGCGGTGAACAAAATTGATAAACCAGAAGCAAATCCAGACCGAGTAGAACAAGAATTACTTCAACACGAAGTGATTTCTGAGAAATTCGGTGGTGATGTGCAATTCGTTCCTGTTTCTGCGAAGAAAGGTACCGGTGTTGATGACTTATTAGATGCCATCTTGCTTCAATCAGAAGTACTTGAATTAACGGCTGTAAAAGACGGCATGGCAAGCGGTGTAGTGATTGAATCTTACCTTGATAAAGGTCGTGGTCCGGTTGCGACAATTCTTGTTCAATCTGGTACTTTACGTAAAGGTGATATCGTACTTTGCGGTTTTGAATACGGTCGTGTTCGTGCAATGCGCGATGAAAACGGTAAAGAAATCGATGAAGCCGGCCCATCTATCCCTGTTGAGGTGTTAGGTCTTTCTGGTGTACCAGCAGCGGGTGATGAAGCAACTGTAGTACGTGATGAGAAAAAAGCACGTGAAGTGGCATTACACCGTCAAGGTAAGTTCCGTGAAGTGAAACTTGCTCGTCAGCAAAAAGCGAAACTTGAAAATATGTTTAGCAATATGACTGAAGATGATGTGGCTGAACTGAATATTATTGTGAAAGCAGATGTACAGGGTTCTGTGGAAGCGATTATTCAATCATTACAAGATCTTTCTACTGATGAAGTGAAAGTGAAAGTTGTGGGTTCTGGTGTCGGTGGTATTTCTGAAACTGATGCAACCTTAGCTGCGGCTTCTAATGCGATTATGGTTGGCTTTAACGTACGTGCGGATGCTTCTGCTCGTCGTATTATCGAAGCAGAAAATATTGACCTTCGTTATTACTCTATCATTTATGAACTATTAAATGATGTGAAAGCCGCGATGAGTGGTATGCTACAACCTGAATTCAAACAAGAAATCATCGGCTTGGCTGAAGTGCGTGATGTATTTAAACATCCGAAATTTGGCGCAATCGCAGGTTGTATGGTGACTGAAGGTGTAGTAAAACGTAACAACCCAATCCGCGTATTACGTGATAACGTGGTAATCTTTGAAGGTGAATTGGAATCTCTCCGTCGCTTTAAAGATGACGTATCGGAAGTCCGTAATGGTATGGAATGTGGTATCGGCGTTAAAAACTACAATGACGTAAAAGTTGGCGACCAAATCGAGGTATTTGAAGTCGTTGAAATTAAACGTTCAATCTAATCGATAAAAGAGCGGTCAAAATTCAACATATTTTTGACCGCTTTTTAGTAAGAGAAATATTATGGCAAGAGAATTTAAACGCAGCGATCGTGTTGCACAAGAATTACAAAAAGAAATCGCCATCATTTTGCAACGTGAAGTGAAAGATCCCCGTATTGGCATGGTAACCGTGTCTGATGTGGAAGTATCAAGCGATTTAGCTTATGCAAAAGTGTTTGTCACATTTTTGTTTGATCATGATGAAGTGGCGATTGCACAAGGCATGAAAGGGTTAGAAAAAGCAGCACCTTATATCCGTTCATTAGTGGGTAAAGCAATGCGCTTACGCATTGTGCCGGAAATTCGTTTCTTCTACGATCAATCCTTAATTGAAGGGATGCGTATGTCTAATTTAGTAACAAACGTAGTACGTGAAGACGAGAAAAAACACGTTGAGGAAAATGACTAATGTCGAGACCTCGTAAGCGTGGACGTGATATTGATGGCGTATTTTTATTAGATAAGCCACAAGGCATGTCATCTAATGACATTATGCAAAAAGTTAAACGCTTATTCCAAGCGAATAAAGCAGGGCATACTGGTGCGCTCGATCCATTAGCAACCGGTATGCTGCCTATTTGCTTAGGCGAAGCGACAAAGTTTTCCCAGTTTTTATTAGATGCAGATAAACGCTATGTGGTCACAGCAAAATTAGGTGAACGTACGGATACCTCGGATGCAGAAGGACAAGTGGTCGAAACGCGCCCTGTAAACGTGGAAACATCACAAATTTTGACCGCACTTGAACAATTCCGTGGTGATATTTTGCAAGTACCGACCATGTTTTCTGCATTAAAGCACAATGGGAAACCGTTGTATGAGTATGCTCGCGCAGGCATTACGGTAGAACGTGAGGCCCGTCCTATCACGATTTTTGAGCTAAACTTTATCGAGTATCAAGCACCTTTTCTAACTTTAGAAGTGCATTGTTCGAAAGGAACTTATATCCGTACATTAGTGGATGATTTAGGTGAAGTGTTAGGTTGTGGCGCTCATGTGACAGTGTTACGTCGAACTGCGGTTGCGGATTATCCAACAGAAAAGATGATGACATGGGATGCTTTGCAGGCGCTTGCAGAGCAAGGTGATCTTGCTCAACTTGATCAACATCTTTTACCGACAGATACAGCGGTCAGTAAATTACCCGCATTACAGCTAAATGCCGAGCAAAGTAAAGGTATCGGCTTTGGACAACGAGTCAAATTTGCTAATGAAGCAAAATTATATGGTCAAGTGCGGTTGTTTTCTGACGAGAATATCTTTTTAGGCGTAGCACTTGTAGATGATAACAATGTGATTCGTCCACAACGCTTGATTACGCAATCTCTCTAACTGTTTGCCTTTCTTTTTTAATTCTAGTAATCTCACCTGTAACCTTTTAATTGCAATCTATGTAAATAAGATATTACAGGTGAATTATGGATGTCCTTAATCATTTACGTCAGGAAATTGATGCGCTCGATCGCGAACTGATTCAACTTTTTGCTAAACGCCTCGAACTAGTAACCCAAGTAGGCGAAGTAAAGCATGAAAAAGGTTTGCCGATTTATGCACCAGATCGTGAATTAGCGATGTTACAAGCACGCCGAGAAGAAGCGGCTAAAGCAGGAATCTCTCCACAACTCATCGAAGATGTGCTGCGTCGTTTCATGCGAGAATCTTACTCCAATGAAAATCAATTTGGTTTTAAAACCCTGAATCCAGCCATTAACAAAATTGTTATCGTCGGTGGTTACGGAAAAATGGGGCAATTATTTGCACGTTATTTACGTGCCTCTGGTTATCCTATTTCTATTTTAGACCGAGATGATTGGGATGTGGCAGAACGCATTTTAACGAATGCGGATGTTGTTATAGTCTCAGTGCCGATTGATCACACGTTAGAAACCATAGAACGTTTAAAACCCTATTTAACGGAAAATATGCTATTGGCGGATCTCACCTCCGTGAAACGAGCACCATTGGCTAAAATGTTAGACGTGCATAAAGGGGCAGTGGTTGGGTTGCATCCAATGTTTGGTCCTGATATTGCGAGCATGGCAAAACAAGTGGTTGTGCGTTGTGATGGGCGTTTTAGTGAACGTTATGAATGGTTGCTAGAGCAAATTCAAATCTGGGGGGCTAAAATTTATCAAATTGATGCGTCAGAGCACGACCACAATATGACGTATATTCAAGCATTACGTCACTTTTCCACCTTTGCGAATGGTCTGCATCTTTCTAAACAGCCCGTCAATTTAAGCAATTTATTGGCGCTATCTTCCCCGATTTATCGTTTGGAATTAGCCATGATTGGTCGTCTATTTGCCCAAGATGCGGCACTTTATGCCGATATTATTATGGATAAGCCAGAAAATTTAGATGTGATTGAAAGCTTGAAACAAACTTATGAAGAGGCGTTACAATTCTTTGAAAAAGGCGATCGCCAAGGATTTATTGATGCGTTCCATCAAGTGAGAGAATGGTTTGGGGAATATTCTGATCAATTTTTGCAAGAAAGTCGTCAGTTATTACAACAAGCTCATGATCTACGACATGTATAAAATAAAAGTGCGGTTGATTTTCACCACACTTTTGTTTTTTGATTTATTGTCTTGCCAAGCGTAAATTTTGCGGAATTGCCTCAAAGTTAGAACGGAATGGATTAATATCCAATCCACCACGGCGTGTATAACGCGCATAGACGGTGAGTTTTTCTGGTTTGGCGTAATGCATCAAGTCACAGAAAATACGCTCGACACACTGCTCGTGAAACTCATTATGTTGACGGAAAGACACAATGTAGCGGAGAAGTTTTTCGCGATCGATTTGCTTACCCACATAATGAATTTGCACGGTTCCCCAATCCGGCTGACTGGTGATAAGACAGTTAGATTTCAATAAATGACTTACTAAGGTTTCTTCCGCCACATTATCGGACGTACAATTTTGCAAAATGTCTGCATCAAATTCGTAGCTGTGGATTTCGATATCCTGATCATCAATGCAATCGCCCGGTAAAGTATCAATACTTTGTCCTTGATAATGGGATAAAGGATGCAAACGTACTTTGACCTCGCCTTGAGCACAAGCACTTAGATCTTCACGCATAGTGCGTTCTACGCTAGCAAAATCAGCAAATTTACTTTGGTTAAAGCTGTTTAAATAGAGCTTAAAGCTTTTCGATTCAATTAAATTTTCACTGCGATAATCAATTTCCACATCAGCAATGGCGACTTGCGGCAAACCTTTTGGATTTAACCAAGAAATTTCGTAGGCTGTCCAAATATCCGCTCCTTGTGTAAATGGCTGCTGTTCGGTAATGCCTAAGCCATCACGATTGAGTTTTCGAGGCACGGGTTGTAACAAAGTGCGGTCATAATTCGCAGCATATTCTGTTGCTTGACCGAGTTTTAAAGATTGAAGGCTTTTATCTTGATAGTTCATTTGTTTTCCTAAATGACGAAAGCGTTATAAAAAGTTCCACGACACATTCGAGACTAATCGACATTGGTCGCATTTAAAGTAAATTACATCAAATAGTGGTGCGTCTAATGTCCAATCGCCACCACATTGCGGGCAACAGCTTTGTTGTTCCGATTCTAAAGAATGTCCACCGACACGGTATAAATAATAATAGGTCGGTATGCCGCTTTCTTTTTCAATTTCAGCAGCAAGGTAGCGTCCATGTTTGCTGAGCGTGCTATTAACCTCGGAGATTTCGCTTAACGATTCTTTTTCTAAAGCCGAACCATTCATTTGCAGCTGATCGCAAGCCTGCCAATTTTCCTGCCATTTAATCAAATCTTGGCTTAAGTGCGGTTGATTTTTTAGCTGTTTATAAAGTGGAATTGGGGAGAAATCATCTCCGCTATGTAACGGCGAGCAAGATTGTAAATGTGTGGTGTAGAGCATTTGCCATGCTGGTTGGCTAGATTCTGCAGTGCCGTCAGAATTTAAATCATCGGCAATAATTTGAAAACCTTGAAAATTTAGACCGCACTTTTCAGCATTTTCCATCGCCAGATTTACAGTTTGGTTATTATTCTCGGGTAAAAGACTATCTTGCTCAGGGCAAATAACGCGCATTGCAAAACCTTGTTGCTCGTCTTCCTCCGTCAAATAAAGCGGGATTTCACGGCCGATAATTTGCCCGTTATAACGCCATTGGTCGATGACTGCATTGAGCAAACGGCTTTGTTGGCCGATGTCATTTTCTAAGGCGGTTAATTTAAAAAATGGTTCGATCAGATACATAATTACAGATTGTGCAAGATTTCTTCGATTTGTTTTAAACCGTTTAAACGGGTTTCACTTAAGCGAGAGGCAATACCAAGCTCATCAAAAAATTGACGAATATTAAATTGTTGTAATTGGTCTCGGGTTTTACCGTTGATGTGTTGTAACAACAACCATAACAAACCATTCATAATGCGCGCTTCGCTGTAAGCTTGAAATTGAAACGTACCGTCATTTTGTAGAATGGTCATAAACCAAAGTCCCGCTTCGCAGCCTTGAATCGATTGCATTTGAGCCAATTCATCTGGAGAAGGTTGAGGAAGATGTTTACCGGCTTGAATAATGAAACGGTAACGATCTTCCCAATTTTTTGCCTGTTTAATGTTTTCTAGCATGTTAATAACTCTAAGGATTTATCTAATGCCGCAAAAAAAGCATCCACATCTTGTGGGCTATTGTAAGGCGCAAAAGAAAGTCTTAATGTAGTACGCTCACCAAGACGGGCTAAGTAAGGTTGGGCGCAATGTTCGCCAACACGCAACGCAATTTTTTGTTCACTTAATAGGGTAGCAAGATCCGAAGCTGCAATCCCATCAAAAACAAAACAAACCACTGAACTTGGCTGCAGCGAATTGAATAAGCGACAATTCGGATAGTTTTTTAACCGCACTTTACTTTGCTCGGCAAGCTCAACGGCATGCGCCTCGGCAGCCTGAAAATCCCATTTTTTGAGCCAATCTAGCACTGCACCAAAGCCAATCACGCCCGCAATATTTGGTGTACCGGCTTCTAATCGATAAGGTAAATCGGCAAAGGTAATACATTCATGGGATACGCGCTCAATCATTTTTCCACCGTAAAAAAGTGGTTGTAGCAGGGAAAGCGAGCTTAATTTTCCGCTTAATACACCAATACCGTTTGGTCCATAAATTTTGTGTGCAGAAAAGGCGATAAAATCCGCATCTAATGCCTGCAAATCAATTTGTATATGGCTAATAGCCTGAGCGGCATCCACTAAAACGAGCGCATTGCTATGTTGACGGATTACTCGAATTAAATGCTGGATATGTTGTTCCGTTCCCGTTACGTTGGAGACAAAATTGAGTGCTACTAACTTAGTTTTTTCATTCAATGCTGCAATCAAGGCATTTTCATCAATTAACCAATTATCCGAAATGGGCAGTACTTTAATTTTTGCTCCGCATTTTTTCGCTGTTTCATGCCAAGTGACATAATTTGCATGATGGTCTGCTTGGCTAATTAAAATCTCGTCTTCTGTATGCAAAGAGTGAAGTAAACCGCTGGCAACCAAATTAATGCTATGAGTCGTCCCAGACGTCCAAATTACGGCTTTTTCATCTTCTGCATTAATTAAGGTTTTAACTAGGTGACGAGCATTTTCATATTGTGCTGTTTGTGCGGCTTCATACTGACTACGATGCACAGAGCCTGCCGATAGATAAAAAGTACTCGTCGCATCAATTAGTGATTGAGGTTTTAATGCCGTCGCTGCATTATCCAAATAAACCACGGCATTTGGCGATTTAAAATAAGGGAATTCATTTTTAAATGATTGGTAATCAAAAGCCATGGTTATCTCCGTGTTTGAGTGTTTTTTTCTGTTTACGCCATTCATAAGGTGCTACAGGGGTGGGATCTCGCCATAATCCGATTTTTTGTTGTTGGGCAAAATCTTGTGCCTGGAAGTAGATTGGATTTTTAGCATATTGCGGATAAACCCAAGCCATGCCGTTTTTCACCATTTCTAAGTTGATGTTTTGTTCTTGTAGATAAACCGTTGCCAAAATACGTTGGTAACGATCGTAACCAGAAACGGACAACGTCACATTTTGTTTGAAAACTAGCTGGGAAAGATATTGTTTGGCTTTTTTTCCAAATGGCTGGCCTTTTTCAGGAGCATCAATTTCTTGTAATCGTACTTTGAATTGTTTTTTAGTGGGTAAGAGGCAAGTTAAGGTGTCGCCATCACTTACGCCTACTACCCAGCATTCTACTTGGCGTTCTGCTGAGATTGAAAATTGCGTCCAAAGTGCGGTTAAAATTATGGTTAAAAATAAGAAGAATTTTTTAATCATTTGGAATTTCTTTGATCTATATCGCAATATTTAACTAAAAAGAGAGGGTAATTCTAACAAAAAAAGCGTAAAATAAATTTGAATTATTGTTAAATAAGTTGAAAGAGGAAATATGTTACTCCAAAAAGGCGTTCAACTCGCTCGTTCGCTCATCATTTTATACATTATGTTACTACTCGGCAATTTGATTTCTCACTATATCCCTTTGGGGATTCCTGGTAGCATTTGGGGGTTATTACTACTTTTTTTAGGCTTAACGACACGTATTATTCGTTTAGAATGGATTTATTTGGGTTCTAGTTTGTTAATTCGGTATATGGCAGTACTTTTTGTGCCAGTGAGTGTAGGCATTATCAAATATTATGATTTACTTGTTGCTCAATGGAAAATTTTACTCATTCCAAATATTCTCAGTACATTCCTGACACTCTTTATTATCGCATTTCTTGGGAATTATTTATTTTACAAACAATCCTTTGCTCATAAACGTAAAAAAGTATTAGAAAAACGCAATCTTCAAGCTGACTAAGGTTTTATTATGCAGTATGTAATTTATCTTTATACCATTTTAACGATTTTCGGCTTTTGGCTTGCATTGCAAATTAGTAAACGCTGGAAATCCATGATTTTCAATACTTTTGTGCTCACAGTATCAATCCTTGTGCTGATTTTAGTGGTGGGCGATATTCCTTATGATGATTATATGGCGGGCAATGCGCCGATTAATAATTTATTAGGGGTGAGTATTGTTGCTCTGGCGTTACCGTTGTATGAACAACTTCGTCAAATTGCGAAACAGTGGAAAATTATTCTTTCTGTGGTGACATTAGCTTCTCTGTTTTCCATGTTTACCGGTGCCATTTTTGCGATTATTTTAGGGGCGAGTCCTGAAATGGTAGCAACCGTATTACCGAAATCAATTACCACACCAATTGCGATGGAAGTGTCTTCACATTTAGGCGGTATTCCTGCAGTGACTGCGGTAGGCGTAGTCGTAGCGGGGTTGCAAGGTTCGGTTTTTGGTTATCTCATCTTGAA
>CABQSN010000006.1:0-26172 GCA_902466845.1 uncultured Haemophilus sp. | reverse complement strand
GTGTAAAAACATTAGCTGAAAAAGGCATTCGCTTTATCGGTTCGGGTGTTTCTGGCGGTGAAGAAGGTGCGCGTCATGGACCATCTATCATGCCAGGTGGTAACCACGAAGCATGGCCATATGTTAAACCAATCTTCCAAGCCATCGCTGCTAAAACCGAACAAGGTGAGCCTTGCTGTGACTGGGTTGGCGGTGAAGGTGCAGGCCACTTTGTGAAAATGGTTCACAATGGTATCGAATATGGCGATATGCAATTAATCTGTGAAGCTTACCAATTCTTAAAAGAAGGTTTAGGCTTAAGCTATGAAGAAATGCAAGCTATCTTCGCAGAATGGAAAAAAACTGAACTTGATAGCTATTTAATCGATATCACGACCGATATTCTTGGTTATAAAGATGCTGATGGTGAACCATTAGTTGAAAAAATCTTAGATACCGCAGGCCAAAAAGGGACAGGTAAATGGACGGGTATCAATGCATTAGATTTTGGTATTCCATTAACCTTAATCACTGAATCTGTCTTTGCTCGTTGCGTCTCTTCATTTAAAGATCAACGTGTTGCCGCTAACCAATTATTCGGCAAAACAATTCAACCAGTTGAAGGCGATAAAAAAGTGTGGATTGAAGCGGTACGTAAAGCCTTATTGGCGTCTAAAATCATTTCTTACGCACAAGGCTTTATGCTGATTCGTGAAGCCTCTGAACAATTTGGCTGGAACATCAACTACGGTGCAACAGCATTATTATGGCGTGAAGGTTGTATTATCCGTAGCCGTTTCTTAGGTAACATTCGTGATGCATATGAAGCCAATCCAGATTTAATCTTCTTAGGTTCAGATAGTTACTTCAAAGGCATTTTAGAAAACGCATTAAGCGACTGGCGTAAAGTGGTGGCAAAATCTATCGAAGTGGGTATTCCAATGCCTTGTATGGCGTCTGCAATCACCTTCTTAGATGGTTATACTTCAGCACGTTTACCAGCAAACTTATTGCAAGCTCAACGTGACTATTTCGGTGCACACACTTACGAGCGTACTGATAAACCACGTGGTGAATTCTTCCACACCAACTGGACAGGTCGCGGTGGCAACACAGCATCTACCACTTATGATGTGTAAATCTAAAAACGCATGATAAACTCACCGCACTTTGTTCGCATAAAGTGCGGTTTATTTTTACCTTATTTTGGAGAAACCTATGTTACCTCAATCACGCTTAGATAAAATTTCAGAAATGGAAAACCTTCTCAATGAAGCGGAAAGTTTCTTGGTCGAAGCGGAACAATTTCTTAAAAAATGGCAAGCTTTCTTACCCAAAATGAAAACCTTAGAACACTATTATTTTGATGGTGACTGGCGAGAAGATTATCAAGCTTATGAGGACGGTAAAATCCCAGAGGATATGCCTTGTGGTGTATTAAGTGAAGATTTAGTGTTTAATGCGAGTACAGGGCATCATAGTTTGGCGATTGAATATTTGAAAGTGGTTGCGAAAGTATTAGATCAAGCTAAAGATTAACATTCAATATATTTAATTGTTCAGAAAAACACCGAAAAACGCATATTTTTGAACTTTCATTCATCTCCGTTTGTCTTAGGGATTACTATCATAATGGATAGTTTTATATGTTAAACACGGAGAGATCCTATGAAATTAATTGGAAAATCACTTGTTATCGCGATGACTGTTATTTCCCTTGCAGCATGTGGGAATATGAGCCGTACTCAAAAAAATACAACAGCTGGCGCGGCTATCGGTGGTGCAGCAGGCTATATGATTGGTGGTAATGCCGCAACCACATTAGGTGGTGCCGCATTAGGTGGCTTAATCGGTAGCCAAGTACATAAATAGTCAAAAAATAACCGCACTTAATGAGTGCGGTTATTTTTTATTGTTTTTCTGCCGCTTTTTCTGCACTTGGTTTACGGCGTTTACCAATATTTTTCGTATCTTTATGACGAAGTTTGGCTTTCTTCTTCACCCCTGATTTTTTCTTTTCTTCACGTTTTTCTTTAATACGCGCTTTTTGCTTTTTAGACATAGATTTTACTTCACCATCTTTTGGTGGTTTAGTGCGAGGTTCTAAGCCTTCTAAAATACGCGCCTTCAACAGCTCTTCCGTGTAGCGTTTAATTTTACCGAGCAATTTGTAATCATGTGCTTCAACAAAAGAAACGGCAGTACCTTTTTTCCCTGCACGAGCCGTACGACCAATACGATGTAAATAGGTATCTGCACTGTAAGGTAAATCGAAGTTCATGACGTGCGTCACATCATCAATATCAATCCCTCGAGCAGCCACATCAGTGGCCACTAACACAGTAACAACGCCTGATTTCAATTTATCAATGGCGTTATTACGTTGCGTTTGCGCCATATCGCCTTCTAAATAAGTAGAACGAATGCCGCGTTTACGCAAGGTTTCAGAAAGCTCACGCACATCTTCGCGACGACGGACAAACACAATACCACGGCTCACTTTCTCGGTTTCGATAAAACGTGCAAGCAACTTGATTTTATGTTCATTGCTATCGGCGTGATAATACCACTGGTTGATTTTCTTACGCTCGCGACGACTTGGCTCTGCATCGATTTTTACTGGGTCATTCAATAAACGTTCTGCAAAATCAACTAATAACTCCCCTTCTAATGTCGCTGAGAAAAGTAGGGTTTGTTTACGCCAACGTGTTTCAGCAGCAATTTTCTCCGCATCTTGCCCAAAGCCCATTTGCAACATGCGATCTGCTTCATCAAAAATCAGCATTTCTACCGCACGACAATCAAAGTTTTCTTCTTTGATGTATTGCAATAAACGCCCCGGTGTTGCCACCACGATATCCTGATTTGAATTAAATACTTCCCCATGATTTTGATACGCCACACCGCCAGTAATGGTTGCAATCTTCAAATGCGTGAATTGCGCCAACTCCTCCGCTTGCTCTGCAACCTGCATCGCTAACTCACGGGTTGGCGTTAAAATTAAAATGCGAGGTGCGCCTGGTTTACGACGTGGATAATCCAATAAATGCTGAATTGCCGGCAATAAAAATGCGGCCGTTTTACCCGTACCTGTTGGTGCAGAACCGAGCACGTCACGCTCTTCCATAGCAGCAGGAATCGCTTCTAATTGGATGGCGGTTGGGCGGGTATAACCTTTCTTTTCTAAGGCCTTTAATAATTCAGGGGAAAGATCGAATTCTTCAAATGGGGATAAATTCATTATTTTGCGTTAATTTGTTAAAATTGGGGCTGATTATACCTGAAAGTGCGGTCATTTTCCGCAAGATTTTATGAGCAGCTTTACCTTCAAACAATTCCATATTAATCAACAACATTGTGCGATGAAAGTCGGTACGGATGGCATTTTACTTGGCGCTTGGACGGATGTGTCTGATTGTCAGCGTATTCTTGATATGGGGACTGGCACAGGCTTGGTTGCATTAATGCTTGCCCAACGAAGTCATGAGCATTGCCAAATTGAAGCCGTTGAGCTTGATCCCCTTGCAGCACAACAAGCGCAAGAAAACTTTAAGGCCTCACCATGGCACAAACGTCTTCATTTAACACACCAAGATGTGCAAACTTATTGCCAACAAACAGCACATCAATTTGATTTAATTGTGGCTAACCCGCCTTATTTTGCACAAGGCGTTGAATGTAAAAATGACGAACGAGCACTTGCCCGTTATGTTCAACAAAGTCATTTAGATTGGTTAAATTGGGCGATGAGTTGTTTATCCGAAAAAGGAAAAATCAGTTTTGTCTTGCCTTATGAGGCGGGGAAAACGTTGATAAATTCAACCGCACTTTATTGCATCAAGCAGACTGATGTCATTACAAAAATAGGGAAAAATCCACAACGGATGTTACTCACGTTTAGCCGAGAGCATTTACCACAGGTAAAAGATAGCTTGGTGATTTATGATGAAAACAATCAGTACACAGAGGAATTTATTGCGTTGACGAAGGCATTTTATTTAAAAATGTAAGGGCATATTACTATGCCCTTTTTAATTAATGTGATTAGTGGCTTTCCGCTTTGACGAGTTTCGTCCAGTTGTAATAACCATATAATGAGTTAAGTAAGTAAGCACTATACATTAAGTACATTGCAGGCTGTTCTGCCCAAAGCAAAATGGAAAGCACATTTAAGACAATCCATAATAACCATTGCTCACGATAACGCAAAATCATCAATAATTGCGCCGCTACGGTGATAATCGTGGTTAAACCATCTAATCCTGTAGAACTCCCGCCTGCGGCTTTTAAAGCCTGTACAAAGCAGAATGTACCAATCCCAACACTCACGAGTAAAACAGCCCAACCTTTTGGCGTCAAGGCTTTTGCAATCACACTTTCACCGCCATTATCGTTTTGCATGTGTTGTTTCCACATAAAATAACCGATAAATTGTGATGGGATATACACATAGAGCACCGTATTCATTTCACCAAGGAAATTGTTTCCCCAGGCGACATAAAAATAGGTGTAAGCAAAAATAAGCCCAAAGAAATAGTTACTAATTTTACCTTTACTCACCAATACCACGCAGAGAATACCTGAAATCCCCGAAATCATGCCTAATGGGCTATCTGGTGCAAGAACATAAGCAATAATTTGTGCAGCAAGAAAAATAACTACCCATGCCACTTCAAAAGGCTTCCAACCTGATAAAAATTCTTCTTTAAGTCGTTCTGTCCAATTCATGGAACACTCCTGTTTTATGAAAAAGTACGTCATTTTTACACCGCACTTTTCTAAAGTAAAGCTCAGGCGACATTTAATTTAATTATTGTGAGAAAAATCACACTTTACTTTTCATGCTTTTACTCGTCTTCACCTTGCATTCCCTTATAATCAGACTACAATATCGGCCCATTTTAAGAGATTCATTAAGAGGAAGATGATGTCATTTGCAATCGGTCAGCGTTGGATTAGCGAAACAGAAAATAGCCTCGGATTAGGGATGATTACCACCTTAGATTTCCGCTCGGTTACCCTTCACTTTCCTGCCACGGATGAAACCCGAATTTATGCAGTGGCGCAAGCGCCATTAACCCGAATTGTGTTGAATAAAGGAGAACAACTTCATCACCAAGCAGGTTGGCAAGGTGAAGTCCTTGATATTCAAGAAATGAATGGTCTCTTATTTTATTTAGTCAAAAATGCACAAGGCGAAGACGTTATCGTCAATGAAAAAGAACTTTCTCCGATAATTTCTTTTAGCCAAGCGAAAGATCGCCTCTTTTCATCACAAATTGATCGTAGTGAACATTTTGCGTTGCGCTATCAAACACTTCTGCATCAACAAGCTCAATTTCAATCGCCTTTGCTCGGCTTACGAGGCAATCGTGCGGGTTTAATTCCTCATCAGCTTCATATTGCGCAAGAGGTAGGAAATCGTATCAATCCTCGTGTGCTCTTAGCGGATGAAGTGGGGTTAGGTAAAACCATTGAAGCGGGGATGATTTTGCAAAACCAGCTTTTTGCTGAAAAAGTACAACGTGTATTAATTATTGTACCGGAAACCTTGCAACATCAATGGCTTGTGGAAATGCTTCGTCGTTTTAATTTACATTTTTCATTATTTGATGAAGAACGTTGTGAAGATTTTGCCGAACAAGCCATCAATCCATTTAGCACGGAAAGCTTAATTATCTGTGCATTAGATTGGTTGAAAGCTCACCCTCATCGCGTACAACAAGCCATTGAAGCTGAATTTGACTGTTTAATTGTCGATGAAGCACATCATTTGGCTTGGTCCGAAGATGCACCAAGTAGCGCTTATTTATTAGTAGAGCAATTAGCTAACGCTATTCCATCCGTTTTATTACTCACCGCAACACCTGAACAACTGGGTTTGGAAAGCCATTTTGCGCGATTACGCTTGCTTGATCCTGAGCGTTTTTATGATTACCAAGCGTTCTTGAAGGAACAAGAAAACTATCAGCCTGTTGCGGATGCAGTGCAATCATTGCTTTCAGAGAAGCCGCTAAGTGCGGTCGAAAAAAATCATATTTCTGATTTACTTCATGAGCAAGATGTCGAACCATTATTTAAAGCTTTAGCATGTCATAATGACGATGAGAAGCAAACTGCGCGACAAGAGCTCATTCAAAATCTCATCGACAGACATGGTACAAGCCGTATTTTATTTCGCAATACACGCCAAGGTGTAAAAGGTTTTCCACATCGGGTTTATCACCAAGTAACAATTGATGCAGCTGAAGTAGACGAAAAAATTCATTGGTTAATTGATTTCTTAAAATCACACCGAAATGAAAAAATCTTAGTCATTTGTAAAACAGCACAAACGGCAATTCAACTTGAGCAAATTTTACGAGAAAAAGAAGCCATTCGCAGTGCCGTTTTCCATGAAAGAATGTCGATTATTGAACGAGATCGCGCGGCGGCTTATTTTGCCGATACCGATAATGGTGCACAAGTTTTACTGAGTTCTAGCATTGGTTCTGAAGGCAGAAATTTCCAATTTGCTTGTCATCTCGTACTCTTCGATTTACCAGAAAATCCTGACTTACTTGAGCAATGTATTGGCCGTTTAGATCGCATCGGGCAAATGCGAGACGTACAAATTTATGTACCCTGCCTATCAGGTTCTGCACAGCAAGATTTAGCACGTTGGTATCATGAAGGATTAAATGCTTTTGAACAAACTTGCCCTATTGGTATGGCATTGTTTGAACAATATGAAACTTTATTAAAAGTGCGGTCAGAAAACAAAGCGGATTTTGAGCAACTCATTCGTCAAACGCAAAAACAAGCGAAAGCATTGCGTTTAGCTTTAGATAAAGGACGCGATCGTTTGTTAGAATTAAATTCTAATGGTGGGGAAAAGGCACAACGACTTGCGGCAGAAATCTCTCAAACAGATAATTCACCACAATTAGTCAATTTTGCACTAAATTTATTTGATATTATTGGTGTAGAACAAGATGATTTAGGTGAAAACAGCATTGTTATCACGCCAACGGGCACCATGCTTGTTCCTGATTTTCCAGGACTAAAAGAAGAAGGTGTCACAGTAACCTTTGACCGACAACTTGCCCTTGCTCGTGAGGAATTAGAATTTCTTACCTGGGATCATCCAATGATACGTCAAGGCATTGATTTAATCGCTTCTGGTGACATTGGCAAAGCATCGATGGCATTATTAGTCAATAAACAGCTGCCTGCTGGCACGCTGCTGGTTGAATTGATTTATATGATTGAAAGCCAATCACCAAAAGGTTTGCAACTGAATCGTTTTCTTCCGCCTACACCTGTTCGATTATTACTGGATAGCAAAGGAAACAATCTTGCCGAACAAGTCAACTTTAATACGTTGCAAAATAAACTTAAGCCGCTAAGCAAAGACATTGCGAATAAAATGGTCAAAATGGCTCGTCCAAATATTGAGCAATTAATAAAAATAGGTGATCACAAAATGACTGAAATCGCACAAGCCCAAATTCAAGAAGCCAGTAGATTATCCGATCAAATATTGAGCACTGAAATCAATCGACTTATAGCCTTGAAAGCAGTAAATAAAAATATTCGCCAAGCGGAAATTAATGTATTAGAAAAACAACGTGTGCTTTCTCTGGAAGAGTTAAGTAAAGCAAGCTGGCGATTAGATAGCCTTCGAGTAATAGTGACAAACAAGGAATAATATGGCACTTATTGAATACCATCCCCCTTTAGAACCGTATTTAGATATTATCTACCAAGATAATCATATCTGCGTGGTAAATAAACCAAGCGGTTTACTTTCAGTTCCTGGCAATCAACCTGAATACTACGATAGTGCAATGAGTCGGGTAAAAGAGAAATTTGGATTTTGTGAACCTGCACACCGTTTAGATATGGCCACAAGTGGGATTATTCTATTTGCATTAAGTAAAGCGGCAGATAAAGAGTTGAAACGTCAATTCCGTGAACGTGAGCCAAAGAAATATTATCAAGCTTTAATATGGGGACACTTAGAACAAGATAGTGGGGAAATTAATCTTCCTATGATTTGTGATTGGGAAAATCGCCCGCGTCAACGCATTGATTTTGTATTTGGTAAAAGAGCGGTCACGTTTTATGAAGTTCTAGAAAGATTACCGACTAACTGCACTCGAGTTAAACTGACACCAATCACAGGACGTTCACATCAACTACGTTTACATACACTCGCACTAGGACATCCTATTTTAGGTGACAAATTTTATTCTCACCCACAAGCTAAAGCGATGTCACCTCGCCTATGCTTACATGCAGAAGAACTTACGATTACTCATCCTATTACAGGTGAAAAAATGACATTCAGAGCTGAAGCTGAATTCTAGAAAAAGAAATATAAAAAAGGCTCACATTAGTGAGCCTTTTCATTTTATAACAAATTATTATTCCGCTGCTGCTTCTGCAACTTCTGGACGATCAACTAACTCAATGTATGCCATTGGAGCGTTGTCACCTGCACGGAAACCACATTTTAAGATACGGGTGTAACCACCTGCACGTTGAGCAAAACGTGGACCTAATTCATTGAATAATTTCGCAACAGTTTCGATGTTACGAGTACGAGCGAATGCTAAACGACGGTTTGCAACGCTATCTTCTTTTGCTAATGTAATTAACGGTTCAACTACACGACGTAATTCTTTAGCTTTTGGTAAAGTAGTCTTGATGATTTCATGACTAACTAAAGCACTTGCTAAGTTACGGAACATCGCTTGGCGATGGCTGCTATTACGGTTTAGTTGACGACCACTCTTACGATGGCGCATGATCTTATCCTTCTCAGAAAAATCTTAACCTATGACCAAACTAGTCTTCAGCAATACTTGCTGGTGGCCAATTCTCAAGGCGCATACCAAGTGACAAGCCACGTGAAGCGAGAACGTCTTTAATTTCAGTAAGAGATTTCTTACCAAGATTAGGCGTTTTTAATAACTCAACTTCTGTACGTTGTACTAAGTCACCGATATAGTGAATTGTTTCTGCTTTCAAACAGTTAGCAGAACGAACTGTCAACTCTAAGTCATCAACAGGACGTAATAAAATCGGATCAAATTCCGGTTTTTCTTCCTTGACTTCAGGTTGACGAACATCACGCAAATCAACGAATGCATCGAGTTGCTCTGCTAAAATTGTTGCTGCACGACGAATTGCTTCTTCCGGATCAATAGTCCCGTTAGTTTCTAACTCAATAACTAGTTTATCTAAGTCAGTACGTTGTTCAACACGTGCTGCTTCAACATTGTAAGCAATACGGTCAACCGGGCTATAACAAGCGTCTACTAATAAACGACCGATTGGACGATCTTCATTTTGTGAATGAGTACGAGCAGATGCAGGTACATAACCTCTACCACGTTGAACACGAATACGCATATTAATAGATGCGTTTTCGTCTGTTAAGTGACAGATTACATGTGATGGATTAACAATCTCAACATCACCATCATGGGTGATATCAGCTGCAACAACAGGGCCAATTCCAGATTTATTTAATGTCAGAATAACATCATCTTTATTCTGTACTTTAACCGCTAGACCTTTAAGGTTTAAAAGAACTTCAAGAATATCTTCCTGAACACCTTCTTTACTACTATATTCGTGCAGTACGCCATCAATTTCTACTTCAGTTACAGCACAACCTGGCATTGAAGACAGAAGGATACGACGTAATGCATTCCCTAGAGTATGACCAAAGCCACGCTCTAACGGTTCTAAGATCACCTTAGCATGAGTAGAGCTAATTTGCTCGATATCTACTAAGCGTGGTTTTAAAAATTCTGTAACAGAACCCTGCATTTTATCCTCTCTTTGCTTTTAAGCTTAACTATTATTTAGAGTAAAGCTCAACGATCAGATGTTCGTTAATGTCTGCTGATAAATCAGAACGTTCAGGAACACGTTTGAACACACCTTCCATTTTTGCAGAATCAACTTCTAACCAAGTTGGTTTTTCTCTTTGTTCTGCTAATTCTAATGATGCTTTAATACGTGCTTGTTTTTTAGATTTCTCACGAACAGCAACGACATCATTTACAGAAACTTGGAAAGATGGGATATTTACAACACGACCATTTACGACAATCGCTTTGTGGCTCACTAATTGACGAGCTTCTGCGCGAGTTGCAGCAAATCCCATGCGATAAACAACGTTATCCAATCTACCTTCTAATAATACTAGTAAGTTTTCACCAGTATTACCTTTTAAACGGTTTGCTTCTTTATAGTAGTTACGGAATTGACGTTCTAAAATACCATAGATACGACGAACTTTTTGTTTTTCACGTAATTGACTACCATAGTCAGACAAACGCGGTTTACGAGCACCGTGTTGACCTGGTGCTGTATCAATTTTACATTTTGAATCAATCGCACGCACACCTGATTTAAGGAATAAATCAGTGCCTTCACGACGGCTGAGCTTGAGTTTAGGGCCCAAATATCTTGCCATTTTCTTTCTCCAACTATCCTATTACGCCATTAAACACGACGTTTTTTCGGTGGACGACAACCGTTATGAGGAATCGGAGTCACATCAGTGATGTTCGTGATACGGAAACCCGCTGCATTTAATGCACGGATTGTTGATTCACGACCCGGACCCGGACCTTTAACCATAACTTCCAAGTTCTTTAAGCCGAATTCTTTAACGATTTCAGCACAACGTTCTGCAGCAACTTGTGCAGCGAACGGGGTAGATTTACGAGAACCACGGAAACCTGAACCACCTGCTGTAGCCCAAGCTAAAGCATTACCTTGACGGTCAGTAATGGTAACGATTGTGTTATTGAAAGATGCGTGAATGTGTGCTACGCCATCTACAACTTGTTTTTTTACACGTTTACGTGCACGAACTGGTGTTTTAGCCATTCTTTATTTACCCCGACTATTTTTTGATCGGCTTACGTGGACCCTTACGGGTACGCGCATTAGTTTTAGTACGTTGACCACGTACCGGTAAACTACGACGATGACGTAAACCACGGTAACAACCTAAGTCTAAAAGACGTTTGATGTTTAGTGTTACTTCACGACGTAAGTCACCTTCAACGGTAAATTTACCAACTTCGTCACGCAGTTTGTCAATCTGCTCTTCAGACAATTCGCTGATCTTAACATCTTCAGCAATACCCGCTGCAGCACAAATGCTTTTAGAACGAGTTTTACCGATACCGTAAATTGCAGTTAAAGCGATTACAGCGTGTTTGTGATCAGGAATGTTAATGCCTGCAATACGGGCCACTATGCACTCCTATTATTTTAACTAATTTGGTATTCTGATCTTGAAAAGCCCGTTTTCAGGATACTCAAACAGAATACCAAGGACATAAATGAGTTGAGTAGTATAACTACTCAACCGGTTCTTTGCAAGAAGAAATGTTAATTAACCTTGACGTTGTTTATGTTTAGGGTCGCTGCATAATACGCGAACAACACCTTCACGTTTAACAATTTTACAGTTACGACACATCTTCTTAACGGAAGCACGAACTTTCATTGCTTATCCTTTTTACTTAAATGAACAATTACTGTCCAAAACCTTTAAGGTTTGCTTTTTTTAACGCAGATTCATATTGAGACGACATTAAGTGACTCTGAACTTGCACGATAAAATCCATAATTACAACAACAACGATTAATAAGGAAGTACCACCGAAGTAGAATTTAACATCCCATGCTGATGTCATAATGTAAGGGACTAAACATACGAACGTTACATAAAGACCGCCAATTAATGTTAAGCGAGTCATTACTTTATCAATGTAACGAGATGTTTGTTCACCTGGTCTAATTCCTGGGATAAATGCACCAGATTTTTTTAGATTATCTGCTGTATCACGTGGATTATATTGCATTGCAGTATAGAAGAAACTGAAGAAAATAATCGCTACCGCATAAACAAGAAGATATAAAGGTTGTCCAGGATTCAACAACATTGATAAGTCATTTAACCACTCAAACTTATCATTCTGACCAAACCATTGCGTCAATGTCGCAGGGAATAAAATAATGCTTGAAGCAAAAATTGCTGGCATTACGTTTGCCATATTAACTTTTAATGGTAAGTGAGTTGAATGACCACCTAAAATTTGACGTCCTTGTTGACGCTTAGCATATTCAACACGAATTCTACGTTGTCCACGTTCTACGAAGACAACAAAATAAGTTACTGCAAAAACAATAGCAGCGATTAGTAGAAGAACTAAAGGATGCATTTGTCCTTGACGAGCTTGCTCAACTGTTTCGATGATTGCATGTGGCAATCCTGCAACAATACCACCAAAAACAAGAATTGAGATACCGTTACCAATACCTCTTTCAGTAATTTGCTCACCTAACCACATTAAGAACATGGTTCCGGTCACAAGACTCACTACTGCAGTGAAGTAAAAAGTAAAACCGATATTTGGCACTAACTGTGGCAACATATTCGGTAAACCGGTAGAAATTGCGATAGCTTGGATAGTAGCAAAAACCACCGTTGCATAACGAGTATACTTGGTGATTTTTCTTTGTCCTGCTGCGCCTTCTTTCTTCAATTCTGCTAAAGCAGGTGAAACCGTAGCAAGCAATTGCATTACGATAGATGCCGAGATATACGGCATAATACCTAATGCTAAAATTGATGCTCGGCTCAATGCACCACCAGAGAACATGTTTAACATATCAATGATGGTGCCTTTTTGTTGTTCAACTAATTGAGCTAGCACGGCGGCATCAATACCAGGAAGCGGAATAAAAGAACCAATACGATAAACGATAAGTGCACCTAATACAAAAAGCAATCTGCTTTTTAGTTCACCAGTACCACTATTAGTACTTCTGCTTTGATAACCTGGTTGTTTAGCCATTTGCTAATTATTCCTCAACTGAACCGCCAGCAGCTTCGATCGCTGCTTTTGCACCTTTAGTTACACGTAAACCACGTACAGTAACTGCAGATTTCACTTCACCAGCTAAGATAACTTTAGCGAATTGAATATCTTTAGTTAAAATGTTTGCAGCTTTTAATGCTTCTAAAGTGACAACATTTCCTTCAACTTTTGTTAATTCGTTTAAACGAACTTCAGCGGTTACAGCTGCTTTCATTGAAGTGAAACCAAATTTTGGTAAACGACGGTATAATGGCATTTGGCCACCCTCGAAACCACGACGAACACCGCCGCCAGTACGAGATTTTTGACCTTTATGACCACGACCACCAGTTTTTCCTAAACCTGAACCAATACCACGACCAAGGCGTTTTGCGCTGTGCTTAGCACCTTCAGCCGGAGATAGAGTATTTAAACGCATTCTCTTACTCCTCCACTTTAACCATGTATGAAACTTGGTTAATCATACCACGTACTGCCGGAGTATCGATTAACTCAACAGTATGGTGCATATGGCGAAGACCAAGACCACGCAAGGTAGCTTTGTGCTTCGGTAAACGAGCAATTGAGCTACGAACTTGAGTTACTTTAATAGTTTTAGCCATTATCAATTACCCCAAAATTTCATCAACGGTTTTGCCGCGTTTAGCAGCAACCATTTCTGGTGATTTCATATTTGCTAATGCATCAATAGTTGCACGAACAACGTTGATTGGGTTGGTTGAACCATACGCTTTAGAAAGAACGTTACGTACACCAGCAACTTCTAACACTGAACGCATTGCACCACCTGCGATGATACCTGTACCTTCGCTAGCTGGTTGCATAAATACGCGAGAACCAGTGTGAACACCTTTAACTGGGTGTTGTAATGTACCTTCATTTAAAGCGACATTAATCATATTGCGACGTGCTTTTTCCATCGCTTTTTGGATCGCTGCCGGAACTTCGCGAGCTTTACCATAACCAAAACCTACGCGACCGTTACCATCGCCTACTACTGTTAAAGCAGTAAAGCTCATAATACGACCACCTTTTACAGTTTTTGATACACGGTTTACTGCGATTAGCTTCTCTTGCAGTTCACCAGCTTGTTTTTCGATGTTTGACATCTCAATTTACCTCATTAGAACTGTAGACCAGCTTCACGTGCAGCGTCCGCTAAAGTTTGGACACGACCATGATATTTAAAACCGGAACGGTCAAAAGCAACGTCTTTAACGCCTTTTGCTAATGCGCGCTCAGCAACAAGTTTACCTACTACTGCTGCGGCATCTTTATTACCGGTATATTTAACTTGCTCACGAATTGCTTTTTCAACAGTTGAAGCAGCGGCAAGCACTTCTGAACCGTTTGGTGCAATAACTTGTGCGTAGATATGACGCGGAGTACGGTGAATAACTAGACGAGTTACACCTTGCTCTCTCATCATATGACGTGCACGAGCTGCACGACGGATACGAGCTGATTTCTTATCCATAGTGTTACCTTAATTATTTCTTCTTAGCCTCTTTCATACGTACTACTTCATCAGAGTAACGTACACCTTTACCTTTATAAGGTTCAGGACGGCGATAAGCGCGAATATCTGCTGCAACTTGACCAATTAACTGCTTGTCAGCACCTTTTAAAACGATTTCCGTTTGTGAAGGGCATTCAGCAGTAATACCTGCTGGTAAAGTGTGCTCCACAGGGTGAGAGAAACCTAAGCTTAATGCAACTACGTTGCCTTTAACTTGAGCTCTGTAACCAACACCCACTAGTTGTAATTTCTTAGTGAAGCCTTCAGTAACACCGATAACCATTGCATTAACTAATGCACGAGCTGTACCCGATTGAGCATTCGCTTCAACAAAACCTTCACGTGGAGTGAAAGTAAATTGACCATTATCTTGTTTAACTTCAACTGAGTGATGAATTGTGCGAGATAACTCGCCATTTTTACCTTTTACTGTTAATAGCTGACCGTCGAGTTTAACTTCAACGCCGGCAGGAATATTAACAGGTGCCTTTGCAACACGAGACATTTTCCTACCCCTCTATTAAGCTACGTAACAGATGATCTCACCGCCTAAGCCCGCTTGACGAGCTGCACGGTCAGTCATAACACCTTTAGATGTAGAAATTACAGCAACACCTAAACCACCCATAACTTTTGGTAATTCGTCTTTACGTTTGTAAATACGAAGACCAGGACGGCTTACACGTTGGATGCTTTCTACAACCGGTTTGCCTTGGAAATATTTTAAAGTAATTTCCAATTCAGGTTTTGCACCTTCTAAAACTTTAACGCTTTCGATATAACCTTCAGCAGCTAATACGTTGGCAATTGCCACTTTTAGCTTGGAAGAAGGCATATTGATTGCAACTTTGTTCGCAGCTTGACCGTTACGAATACGAGTCAACATATCTGCGATTGGATCTTGCATACTCATTGTACTTTTTCTCCGATTCCAAAATAAAGTGGTATATTACCAGCTCGCTTTTCTAAGGCCTGGGATCTCGCCGCGCATAGCAGCTTCACGAACCTTAATACGGCTTAAACCAAACTTACGTAAAACGCCGTGAGGACGTCCAGTTTGGCGGCAACGGTTACGTTGACGACTAGGGCTAGAATCACGTGGTAAAGTTTGTAACTTTAACACTGCATTCCAACGATCTTCGTCAGAGGCATTGACATCAGAAATGATTTTCTTTAATTCTGCACGTTTAGCGAAGAATTTTTCAGCCAATTTAACGCGTTTTACATCGCGTGCTTTCATTGATTGTTTTGCCATTATAACCTGCCTTATTTACGGAATGGGAAATTAAAGGCAGCAAGTAGTGCTTGACCTTCTTCATCATTCTTAGCAGTAGTTGTGATAGTGATATCTAAACCACGTACACGATCTACTTTATCGTAATCGATTTCAGGGAAGATGATTTGTTCACGCACACCCATGCTGTAGTTACCACGACCATCAAATGATTTCGCGCTTAAACCGCGGAAGTCACGAATACGTGGAACAGCAATTGTAATTAAACGTTCAAAGAACTCCCACATACGCTCACCGCGTAGTGTTACTTTACAACCGATTGGATATCCCTGACGGATTTTAAAGCCAGCAACAGATTTACGAGCTTTAGTTACTAAAGGTTTTTGACCGCTAATTGCTGCTAAGTCCGCTACTGCGTTGTCTAGCAATTTCTTATCGGTCAATGCTTCACCCACACCCATATTCAGGGTAATCTTTTCGATTCGTGGGACTTGCATGACAGATTTGTAGCCGAATTTATTTTTTAACTCGTTTACTACTTGATCTCTGTAGTAATCATGCAGTTTCGCCATCGCATTACTCCAGTTTGTTAGATAATTTCATTGTTAGATTTGAAGAAACGTACTTTCTTGCCGTCTTCGAATCTAAAACCTACACGGTCAGCTTTGTTTGTTTTTGGATTGAAAATCGCAACGTTAGAAGCATCGATAGCCGCTTCTTTTTTCACTAAACCACCAGCTTGTCCTAAAGCAGGAACTGGTTTTTCATGTTTAGTGATGATGTTGATACCTTCAACAAACACTTTACCGTTTGGTAACACTTTAGTTACCTTGCCACGCTTGCCTTTATCTTTACCGGCAAGTACGATTACTTCATCGTTTTGACGAATTTTTGCAGCCATTTCTCACTTCTCCTTACAGTACTTCTGGTGCCAAAGAAATGATCTTCATGAATTTCTCAGAACGAAGTTCACGAGTCACCGGTCCAAAAATACGAGTACCGATTGGTTGCTCTGTGTTATTGTTTAAAATTACACAAGCGTTACCATCGAAGCGAATGACTGATCCGTCTGGGCGACGAACACCCTTCTTGGTGCGCACAACAACTGCTTTTAATACATCACCTTTTTTAACTTTACCGCGTGGAATTGCTTCTTTCACAGTAACTTTGATGATATCACCAATAGCAGCATAACGACGGTGCGATCCACCTAGAACCTTGATACACATTACGCTGCGAGCACCAGAGTTATCGGCAACATCCAGCATAGTCTGTTCTTGGATCATATTTTATGCTCCGTTAAGTTAATAATACACCCTTGCGGGACGAACCTATCCATGCCTTATAAAGATATATGGCGGATAGGTGGCGGAGTTTACCAAAATCAAGCTATAAACGCAATCAAAATTTTATGCTTAAATCAGAGTGCTTAAAGTGCGGTCAAATTTTTATGACTTTTTAGCAAACTTTGGAAAGAAAAAAGCCAACGGCATAACCATTGGCTTTTATTTTTTAATTTGTTAATTAAGCAATAACTGCTTTCTCAACAACACGAACTAAAGTCCAAGATTTGGTTTTAGAGAGAGGACGACATTCGCGAATCTCTACTACATCACCTAATTTGGCTTCGTTGTTCTCATCGTGTACGTGTAATTTAGTTGTACGACGGATAAATTTACCGTATAACGGGTGTTTTACCTTACGTTCAATAGCAACAACGAAAGATTTTTCCATTTTGTCGCTAACAACTTTACCTTGTACGCTACGAATTTTATCAGTCATTACTCACCCGCCTTCTCAGTTAAAATGGTTTTAACACGTGCGATATCACGACGCACTTGTTTAGCCTGATGGGTTTGTTGAAGCTGACCGGTGGCTGTTTGCATACGCAATTTGAATTGTTCACCTAAAAGGTTCACTAATTCATCATTCAGCTCTTCAACACTTTTTGTACGTAAATCTTGAGCTTTCATTACATCACCGTCTTAGTTACGAAGGTAGTCTTGATTGGCAATTTAGCAGCTGCTAATGCAAATGCTTGTCTTGCGATCTCTTCAGACACACCATCCATTTCATAAAGTACTTTACCCGGTTGGATTAAGGCTACCCAGTACTCAACGTTACCTTTACCTTTACCCATACGGACTTCTAATGGTTTTTCAGTAATTGGTTTATCTGGGAAAACACGGATCCAGATTTTACCTTGACGTTTAACTGCACGTGTCATTGCACGACGAGCCGCTTCAATTTGACGAGCGGTTAAACGACCACGACCAACTGCTTTTAACCCGAATGTACCGAAGCTAACTTCAGTACCACCCGCGATACCACGGTTACGGCCTTTGTGAACTTTACGGAATTTTGTACGTTTTGGTTGCAACATTTAGCGTTTCTCCTTACTTACGACCTTTGCCACGCGGAGCCTTTTTAGGCTTGTCGGCAGGTTGTTGTTCTGATTGCGCAACTGCAGCCATTCCACCCAAAATTTCACCTTTGAAGATCCATACTTTAACGCCGATTACGCCGTATGTAGTATGAGCTTCTGCAGTGTTATAATCGATGTCCGCACGAAGAGTATGTAGAGGTACACGACCTTCACGATACCATTCAGAACGTGCGATTTCTGCACCACCTAAACGACCGCTAACTTCAACTTTGATACCTTTAGCACCTAAACGCATTGCGCTTTGTACTGCACGTTTCATAGCACGACGGAACATTACACGACGTTCTAATTGAGAAGCGATGCTGTCTGCAACTAATTTTGCATCTAATTCCGGTTTTTTCACTTCAGCAATGTTGATTTGAGCCGGAACGCCAGCGATTTGAGATACTGCGTTACGTAATTTTTCAACATCTTCACCTTTTTTACCGATAACGATACCAGGGCGAGCTGTGTGAATTGTTACACGAATACTTTTCGCTGGACGCTCAATAGTAATACGTGAAACCGAAGCATTTGCTAATTCTTTATTTAAGAATTTGCGTACTTTGAAGTCACCGTCAAGATTGTCGGCGAAATCTTGTGTATTCGCGAACCAAGTAGAGTTCCAAGGTTTTACAATACCTAGGCGAATACCATTTGGATTTACTTTTTGACCCATTGCTATTCCTCTACTTATTAACGATCTGACACAACCACAGTGATGTGGCTAGTACGTTTTAAAATACGATCTGCACGACCTTTAGCACGTGGCATAACACGTTTCATGCTAGGACCTTCGTCAACGAAGATTTTAGCAACTTTAAGATCATCGATATCTGCACCATCATTATGCTCTGCGTTAGCAATAGCAGACTCTAATACTTTTTTCACTAAAGCCGCAGCTTTTTTGTTAGTAAAAGTTAAGATTTCTAATGCTTGCGCAACTTTTTTACCACGAATTAAATCGGCAACTAAGCGAGCTTTTTGGGCAGAAGTGCGAGCGTAACGATGTTTTGCGATAGTTTCCATCTATTTACCTCTTATTTCTTAGCTTTCTTATCTGCCGCGTGACCGCGGTATGTACGAGTCGGTGCAAATTCACCTAATTTATGGCCGATCATTTCATCAGATACATAAACAGGAACGTGCTGACGACCATTATGGACTGCGATGGTCAATCCGATCATTGAAGGAATGATCATTGAACGACGGGACCAAGTTTTGATTGGTTTTTTATCCCCGCTTTCCACCGCCTTCTCTACCTTCTTCAACAAGTGTAGGTCAAGGAAAGGACCTTTCTTGAGAGAACGTGGCATGGCTTATCCTCTTATTAATTTAAATTATTTGCCACGACGACGTACGATATATTTATCAGTACGTTTGTTGTGACGAGTTTTCTTACCTTTAGTTTGAACGCCCCAAGGAGTTACTGGGTGTTTACCAAAGTTACGACCTTCACCACCACCGTGTGGGTGATCTACTGGGTTCATTGCAGTACCACGAACTGTAGGGCGAATACCTCTCCAGCGGTTAGCACCAGCTTTACCCAATACGCGAAGCATATGTTCTGAGTTACCAACTTCACCGATTGTAGCAACACATTCAGCTAATACTTTACGCATTTCGCCTGAACGTAAACGTAAAGTTACGTAGTTGCCTTCACGAGCGATGATTTGTACATAAGCACCAGCAGAACGAGCGATTTGACCGCCTTTACCTGGTTTTAATTCAACGTTATGTACTGTTGAACCAACTGGGATATTACGCATTGGTAATGAGTTACCCACTTTAATAGGTGAGTTAACGCCAGATTGGATTTGATCGCCAACTGACAAACCTTTAGGTGCTAAGATATAACGGCGTTCACCATCTTTATAAAGCACTAAAGCAATGTTAGCTGAACGGTTTGGATCATATTCTAAACGTTCAACAACCGCTGGGATATCTAACTTGTTACGTTTGAAATCGATTAAACGGTAATGTTGTTTATGACCACCACCGATGTGGCGAGTGGTAATACGACCATAATTGTTACGACCACCAGTTTTAGATTTAGTATCTAGAAGAGGCGCGTAAGGTTTACCCTTGTATAATTCAGGGTTCACGATTTTAACAACGTGACGACGACCAGCGGAGGTCGGCTTACATTTAACGATAGCCATTCTCTAATTTCCTCCGATTACTCTGCACTGTCCACGAAGTCCAAGTTTTGGCCTTCGGCTAAAGTTACATAAGCTTTTTTCCAGTCGCTGCGACGACCCATTTTGTTACCACGGCGTTTAGTTTTACCTTTAACAACCACAGTACGAACTGAGTCAACTTTTACTTCAAATAATTGAGCAACAGCAGCAGCAATTTCAGCTTTGTTCGCATCTAAAGCAACTTTAAGTACAACAGTGTTAGATTTTTCAGCATTGTTAGTTGCTTTTTCAGAGATGTGCGGTGCACGTAGCACGCTTAGCAAACGTTCTTGACTCATGCTAGGATCTCCTCAATTTGTTTCACAGCGTCAACAGTAACAATCACTTTATCGAAAGCGATTAAGCTAACTGGATCGATACCTTGAACATCACGTACATCAACTTTATATAAGTTACGTGCCGCTAAGAATAGATTTTCATCTAAACTTGCTGTGATAATTAACGCATCTTCAACTGCTAAATCTTTTAATTTTTGTACTAATACTTTAGTTTTTGGTGCATCTAATTCGAATTTTTCAACAACAACCAAACGGTCTTGACGAACTAATTCAGAAAGAATGCTTTTGATAGCACCACGGTACATTTTCTTGTTCACTTTTTGGCTGTGATCTTGTGGTTTAGCCGCGAAGGTTGTACCACCAGAACGCCAGATTGGTGATTTGATATCACCAGAACGAGCACGACCTGTACCTTTTTGACGCCAAGGTTTTTTACCTGAACCAGACACTTCAGCACGAGTTTTTTGCGCACGAGTACCTTGACGAGCACCTGCTGCATAAGCAACAACAACTTGGTGAATCAAAGCTTCGTTAAACTCACGTCCGAAGGTAGTTTCAGAAACAGTTAGTGCGTTTGCACCTACAACTTGTAATTCCATCTCTATCTCCTAGACTTATGCTTTAACTGCCGGCTTAACGATAACATCGCCATTGATAGCACCAGGTACAGAACCTTTTACTAATAGCAATTTACGCTCAGCATCTACACGAACAACTTCAAGTGATTGAACGGTTACACGCTCAGCACCTAAATGTCCTGCCATTTTTTTACCTTTAAACACACGACCTGGAGTTTGGTTTTGACCAATAGAACCAAGTACACGATGTGATAAAGAGTTACCGTGTGTAGCATCTTGAGTACGGAAGTTCCAACGTTTAACACCACCTTGGAAACCTTTACCTTTAGAAGTACCAGTAACATCTACTTTTTTAACATCTGCAAAGATGTCAACATTGATTTCTTGACCTAAAGTGAATTCTTCACCTTCAGTACGAAATTCCCATAAACCGCGACCAGCTTCAACACCTGCTTTCACGAAATGGCCTGCTTCAGGTTTAGTTACACGATTCGCTTTTTTAGAACCAGTAGTAACTTGAACTGCAGTATAGCCATCGTTTTCAAGAGTTTTAACTTGAGTTACGCGGTTGGCTTCGATTTCGATAACGGTAACTGGTACAGAAACACCGTCTTCATTGAAGATACGGGTCATACCAACTTTACGACCGACTAAACCAATCATTGTAATAACCTCTTAATTAACCTAGGCTGATCTGCACGTCCACGCCGGCAGCCAAATCTAAACGCATTAATGCATCAACAGTTTTTTCTGTTGGCTCTACGATATCTACTAAACGTTTGTGTGTACGAATTTCGTATTGGTCACGCGCGTCTTTGTTCACGTGTGGAGAAATCAACACGGTGAAACGCTCTTTACGAGTTGGTAAAGGGATTGGACCACGAACTTGTGCACCAGTACGTTTAGCTGTTTCTACGATCTCCGCAGTAGATTGATCGATCAAACGGTGATCGAAAGCTTTTAAGCGGATACGGATTCTTTGGTTCTGCATTAGACCAGAGCTCCAATAAAATTTAGCTAATAAAAAACTAACACCAATCACAATTCTAACTTCAAAATAGAAAAGGAGGTGTAAGTTACCTGTTATATAGTCTCCAAATCGGAAACATTGTTAGTATTACATATCGTAATACTCGTTTAATAAATGATTACATTAAACGGCTTTCAATATCTGAAAGCCCGTGGATATTACACAAAAACACCTAATTATGCAAGCTTTTTGTTCAATTAATTTCCACAAATAAAAAAGTGCGGTCATTTTCTCGAGTGTTTTTCACCTGAAAAAATGACCGCACTTTATATAAATAAAATTTATAGTTTGTTATCTAACATTGCAATATGTCTTGTTGCGGCAATCCAAGCGCCAACATAACCCATAATCAAGCAGCTTACTAATAAGAAGATTAGCTCACCAACACCTAATCCATTGAGCTCAAATGTAACCGCAAAGATATCCGTCACATATTTCACCGCTGAAGTAAAGTACCCGACAATAAGGCTGCTAAAGAGTGCTGCAACCAATCCACCCAACACCGCATAAATCATACCGGTATAAAGATAAGGACGAAGAATAAATTGATCTGTCGCACCTAATAGTTTCATCACATCAATGCTTGCTCGGCTACTATAGACATCCGAGCGAATACTATTTCCGATAACAAGGAATACGGCTATTGTCATTAACACTGTACAGAAAATTGCCACGTGTGCGAAAAGCCACGAAAGTGCGGTCAATTTTTCCATCCAATCATTATCTAGTCGAACTTCTTGCACGCCTTTAATTTTATTTAAATTTGCGCGTAACTCAGCTCGTTTTTCTGATTCATTAAACGCTTTAGACGGTTTCACCATCACCACTGCCGGCAATGGGTTGTCATCTAAAATTTCTAACTCTTCACCAAAACCAGACCAACTTTTAAATTCTTTCAAACTGTCTTGGCGAGAAACATAATTTAACGATTCCACACCTTCTTGCTGACGGATTTTTTCTACCACTAAGTTAGCATCTTCTTCACTTAAATTTTTATGTAAATAGATCGTGAGTTCGCTTTCCGGATAAAATTGAGTTGTTGCTAAGTGTAAATTTTTCCATAACAAATAGCTCACCGTTGGAATCGTAAGAGACACGGCAATCACAAGAATTGTTAGTAATGTACCAAATTTACGTTTTACTAAATCGTTCAACACAGAACGCAAAGTATAAGCAGTTTGCACGCCAAAAGAAGCATCAATACGTCTTGTCATTTTTTATCCTTAATAGCGTAAGTAGCCTTGTTCAAGTACAAGACATGGTTTTGGTTTTTGTTGAATTAAATTGATATCGTGTGTCGCAATTAACACCGTCATGCCTAAACGATTAAACTCTTCAAACAGATTGAAAATCCCTAAAGAAAGCTCACCATCTAAGTTACCTGTTGGCTCATCGGCTAATAAAAGTTGCGGTTTATGCACAATGGCACGCGCGATATCCACACGTTGTTGCTCCCCACCTGAAATTTGTGGCGGCATATAATTCGCTTTACTACGTAAGCCCACACGATCTAATGCAACCAATGCACGTGTATGTGCTTCTTTCGGATTCATGCCAGCAATAATCAATGGCAATGCCACATTTTCTGCCACACTACGATCCGTTAATAAACGGTAATCTTGGTGAACCATGCCGATTTGACGACGTAAAAAGGGGATTTCATACTTAGACAAACGCGTAATATCATGGCCATTAAACCAAATATTACCGGCGTTCGCTTTCTCCATACCCATAATCAATTTAAGCAAGGTACTTTTACCCGCGCCTGAATGCCCAACAAGATAAGTCATACTTCCAACAGGAAGATGAAAATTCAAGCCTTGCAAGGCTGGCTGAGTCGCACCGTGATAAGCTTTAGAAACATTTGAAAATCGAATCACTTTATTATTCCTTTTTATTCTTCATTTTCGTGAACGAACAACGCTTCAATAAATTCTTCTGCATTAAATTCACGTAAATCTTCAATCTTTTCACCCACACCAATATAACGAATTGGTAAATTAAACTGATCTGCAATGGCGAAAATTACCCCACCTTTTGCTGTGCCATCTAATTTAGTTAATGTAATACCCGTTAACCCAACCGCTTCATTAAAGAGTTTGGCTTGGCTAATTGCATTCTGTCCTGTACCCGCATCTAAGGTAAGCATGATTTCGTGCGGTGCGGTTTCATCGTATTTTCTCATGACACGAACAATTTTCTTTAATTCATCCATGAGATTATTTTTATTTTGTAAACGGCCTGCCGTATCCGCAATTAAAATATCAATGTTACGTGCCGCGGCAGATTGCATCGCATCAAAAATCACTGAGGCAGAATCTGAACCCGTACTTTGTGCCACCACTGGAATATTGTTACGCTCACCCCATACTTGAAGTTGTTCTACTGCTGCGGCACGGAAAGTATCCCCCGCTGCTAACATGACTGATTTACCTTCATTTTGGAATTTACGAGCTAACTTACCAATTGTGGTTGTTTTACCTACACCGTTCACGCCAACCATTAAAATAACATACGGTTTTTTAGAGGTATCAATAACTAGTGGCTGTGCGACAGGTTTTAAGATCTCCGCCATTTCAACTTTAAGTTGTTGGTAAAGCAATTCCGCATCTTGTAATTGTTTACGACTTGCGTGCTCCGTTAAATTCTTAATGATTTTATTCGTTGTTGGCACACCAATATCCGCAATTAAAAGTTGCTCTTCCAACTCTTCAAATAAATCATCGTCAATCTTTTTACCTAAAAAGAACGCTCGGAAACCTGCACCAATATTTTGTTTAGTTTTGAGTAAACCTTTGACTAAACGACTGAAAAAGCCCCCCTCACTTGGTTTTTCTTGCGTTTCGGTATTAATATCTGAACGAAATTCATCTTTAACATCTTCAACAATTTCAGACTCAATCTCAGCATCAACAACAGGAAGATCTTCAACGACATTATCTTGCTCAATAATGCTTTCTGTTGGTTCTTCCACAGGAAGTGCGGTAGAAATTTCTTCTGTTTTTTCTGTCTCTTCAGCCACTGCCTCAATCACCGGTGTATCTAAAACTGGCTCAATATTGACCGCACTTTCAGGTGAAATCACTTCTTCTACAACAGGTTCAATATGCGCAACAACGGTATTCTCAGCTTTATCCTCTTGCAGCTGTTCCGCTAACTCCTGTAATTCTTCCTGTTCAACTTGTTCTAATTGAACGTTCTCGCTATTGTGAACAATCTCTTCCGTAGGCGAAACATCGGCAGATTCAACAGATGACTCTTCAATAATTGGCTCAATTTTTTGTTCTTCTTGCTTTTTATTGCGACCAAAAAGAGAGGCCCAAAACCCGCCTTTTTTCTTTTCTTCTGACATAAATTCTTCTCTTAAACACAAATCTTTAAAAAATACTGCCTATTCTAGCAAAAAATCGTCTAAACTAAGCACAATTTTCACTAAAAATCTGTTTCTTTATGAAAAAAATGCAAGTTCAAAATGCCAAAGGCGAAGTTCGAATCATCGCGGGTCTTTGGCGTGGACGAAAATTACCGGTTTTAAATGCGGAAGGTTTGCGTCCAACAGGCGATCGCGTAAAAGAAACCTTATTCAACTGGTTGATGCCTTACATTCTGGATAGCCACTGCCTTGATTGCTTTGCGGGCAGTGGCTCACTTGGTTTTGAAGCCCTTTCTCGCCAAGCGAAACAGGTAACGTTTTTAGAGTTAGATAAAACCGTCGCGAATCAATTAAAGAAAAATTTGCAAAGCCTAAAAACAACGAGTGAACAAGCTCAGGTAATCAATCAAAATAGCTTGGAATTTTTAAAACAAACGCAAAATCAACCGCACTTTGATGTGGTATTTTTAGATCCGCCTTTCCATTTTGGTTTAGCTGAACAAGCAATAGCTCTCTTAGAGGAAAAGAATTGGCTGTTACCTCGTGCGTTGATTTATGTGGAAACAGAAAAAGACAAACCGCTTAGCGTGCCTGACAATTGGCAATTACTGAAAGAAAAAACCACAGGTATGGTGAGTTATCGCCTGTATCAAAAA
>CABQSN010000005.1:0-29431 GCA_902466845.1 uncultured Haemophilus sp. | reverse complement strand
CTAAACTAAAGATCGCATAAAAGTGCGGTGAAAAATTGTATCGTATTTTATAGGATCTTACGTTGTGTATAAAGTCTTATTTGGCTCTCCACCGATTTCTCGTGCTAATTTGGGCACTAAATAGCCAGAAGTGAGTGCCTGCAATTCTCTATAAATTTGTAAGGCACGCTCATCCGAGATATAGAAATGGCTCGCCCCCTGTACTTTATCCAATAAATGCAAGTAATAAGGCAAAATTCCCGCTTGAAATAGCTTATCGCTCAATACTTTTAATGTATGTGGGTTATCATTCACATCCTTTAATAGGACCGATTGATTGAGTAATATTACTTTAGCTTCTGTCAGTTTTTGCATAGCGAAAGCGAGTCCTTCATCAATTTCATTTGGATGATTGATATGCGTCACAAACACTGTTTGTAATGGACTATTCAACAATAAATCGCAAAATTCATCCGTAATGCGCTCTGGAATCACGACTGGCAAACGAGAGTGAATACGCAAACGTTGTAAGTGCGGTATCTTTTCAAGACGTTCTAATAGCCACGCCCATTCACTATCCTTCGCCATCATCGGATCGCCGCCTGAAAAAATCACTTCTTCGATTTCAGAATGTGCGGCAATATAGTCTATTGCTTGTTGCCAACTGGTTTTATTGCCTGGGTTTTGATCATAAGGAAAATGACGACGGAAACAATAGCGACAGTTAACTGCACAGCCTCCTTTTGCCATGAACAGCAAGCGATTTTGGTATTTATGCAGAATATTAGGCACAGCATTTTTTTGCTGCTCATCTAAAGGATCTTGGCCAAAACCCTCCGCTTCAATAAATTCTTGTTGAGCCGTCATCACTTGCAAAAAAAGTGGGTCTTTAGGGTTCCCTTTTTCCATTTTTTCAACAAAAGGTAAAGGCACTCGCATAGCAAAAAGTTTACGGGCAGCGATATCCTCGGCAAAATCCTCAACAGGCAAATTTAAGGTTTTTAATAAGATTTTCGGATCAGAAATCGCATTTTTTAGGGTTTCTAACCAATTTTGTTCTTCTCTAATCGCAATATTTCGGGTTAAAATACGCACTTTCAAACAATCTCTATTTTTTAGGATATTTTTAATATGGCTACATATACTACCAGTGATTTCAAACCAGGTCTAAAATTTATGCAAGACGGTGAGCCTTGTGTGATCGTTGAAAACGAATTCGTTAAACCAGGTAAAGGCCAAGCTTTTACTCGTACTCGTATTCGTAAATTAATTTCAGGCAAAGTATTAGATGTAAACTTCAAATCTGGTACTTCGGTTGAAGCTGCTGATGTTATGGATCTTAACCTGACTTATTCATACAAAGATGATGCATTCTGGTACTTCATGCACCCAGAAACATTTGAACAATACTCTGCTGATGCAAAAGCAGTGGGTGATGCTGAAAAATGGTTATTAGACCAAGCAGATTGTATCGTGACTTTATGGAACGGTGCGCCAATTACTGTCACTCCACCAAACTTTGTAGAATTAGAAATCATCGACACTGACCCTGGTCTTAAAGGTGATACTGCAGGTACAGGCGGTAAACCAGCAACATTAAGCACTGGCGCTGTGGTGAAAGTACCTCTTTTCGTTCAAATTGGCGAAGTAATCAAAGTTGATACTCGTTCAGGCGAATACGTTTCTCGTGTGAAATAATCTTTTATAATGAGATAAAAAGAGCGGTCAATATTTAATGAATATTGACCGTTTTTTATTACGTGCTCATTAATTTCAGAAAGATAAAAAATGCGGTTATTTCACCCGCACTTTGATTGATTATTTTGCTTTTGAGTCTTCTAACTCTAAGGAAGGTTTTCTGTCTGAGTTCACACAAATAACTTGCGCAGCCGCATAGAGCGTTGTGTTAGGTTTTAAGCTAATGGTGTATTTCTCTTGTTTTTTCGGTGCGGCGCGTAAACCTTCACCCCAGAAATCATCATAAAAATCAGTACGAACTTGAGTTAAATGGTAGTTCTTACAGTTTAAAATTTTATATTGGCGAACAGAACGCGCATAGCGTCTTTTCTCATTTGGATACACATATAAACCTTTATCCAAATTCACCACGGCATCAAAGTGCACTTGGTTTAAATCTTGGTTATCTACCCAAATAGAATCAGTATCAATGTAGTAATTTTTATCTTTTACTAATCGCACATACCCTACTCTATCTTTTGAAGGGGCGGTTAATGTCACCTCTTCTTGTGTAACTGGCGATTGAACAGCTGAACAGCCTGCTAAAAGGGCTACACCTAAAAACGTTAATGCTAATTTTTTCATTTTTCCTCCTTAAAGCTTTCTAAAGCCTGCTGTTAATCTTTTTATACCTTAGCTTAATATTTTACCGTATGTCCATATCCTTCAAGAATCGTTTTGATATGTTCAAGCGATTCTTTCGTCGGTGGCAAAACATCTGCGAGCTCATACTCAAAGCCAAGGGTTTTCCATTTATGAGCCCCTAATCGATGATAAGGGAGAAGTTCGACTTTTTCAATATTGGTCATACCTTCAATAAACTGTCCGAGCAGATGAACATCATGATCGTTATCGGTATAACCTGGAACTACTACATAACGAATCCAGGTACGCTGATTACGTTTTTGCAGATATTTCGCAAATTCCAGCGTCCGTTTATTCGGTACACCGATCAAATTCTGGTGTACTTTGTCGTTCAGTTCTTTTAAATCAAGCAAAACGAGATCGGTTACATCGAGTAGTTCATCAATAATATGGTCATAATGACGTACAAACCCATTAGTATCTAAACAAGTATTAATCCCTTCTGCTTTACAAGCTCGGAACCAGTCACGCACAAACTCAGCTTGAAGAATTGCCTCACCACCTGATGCTGTCACACCACCACCAGTTGCATTCATAAAATGGCGATAGCTCACGACTTCTTTCATGAGTTCTTCCACACTGATTTCGCGACCACCATCAAGATCCCAAGTATCACGGTTGTGGCAATATTTGCAACGCATTAAACAGCCTTGCATAAATAAAATAAAACGAATGCCGGGACCATCCACGGTTCCACAGGATTCAAAGGAGTGAATTCTTCCTAGAACAGACATACATAAATTTCCAAAAAATAAATCTAGCTAAATTTTACCAAAAATATCATCTATAAAAAATGAGCCTGACTTAAAATCAGGCTCATAATTAAAATATATTTATTAAAGTGCGGTCATTATTCACTAACTTTTTGAAAGGTTTGCACCACTGGTGCTTGCTCACAATACTCAACCAATACAGGTACAATTGAGGTAAAGTGTGGTGTTGCAAAATGTTGTTCTAAATCGGCTTTGCTTTTCCATTGCTCAATAAAAACATAATGATTAGCTTGTTCGCTATTTTGTTGTAATTCGTAAGATACGCATCCTGTTTCTTGGCGAGTATGCTTAATCAACTCTTGGCATTGAGCTAAAAAATCATTGATTTTATCTGCTTTTACTGAAAATTGGGCAATAACTGTTATCATAATTTGCTCTCCTATATATAAAAATAAACCACTTATAAAACTAGTCTATAAGTGGTTTGTATTATAGCATAATTTTATTTAGAACGATTCTGTGAATGTACGAGTTACGACGTCTTGTTGTTGCTCTTTAGTTAAAGAGTTGAAACGTACTGCGTAACCAGATACACGAATGGTTAATTGCGGATATTTGTCCGGGTTTTCCATCGCATCTAATAACATTTCACGGTTTAATACGTTCACATTTAAGTGTTGACCACCTTCTACTGCAGCTTCGTGGTGGAAGTAACCATCCATTAAGCCTGCAAGGTTGCGACGTTGTGCTTCTGGATCTTTACCTAACGCATTTGGTACGATTGAGAAGGTATAAGAAATACCATCTTTCGCGTAAGCAAATGGAAGTTTAGCCACAGAAGTTAATGATGCTACCGCACCTTTTTGGTCACGACCGTGCATTGGGTTAGCACCTGGTCCAAATGGTGCACCTGCGCGACGACCATCTGGGGTGTTACCTGTTTTCTTACCATAAACTACGTTAGAAGTAATGGTTAATACAGATTGTGTAGGCACAGCATTGCGGTAAGTTTTAAGTTTTTGAATTTTCTTCATGAAACGTTCAACTAAGTCACAAGCGATGTCATCAACACGGTTGTCGTTGTTACCATATTGTGGATATTCACCTTCGATTTCGAAGTCGATCGCTACGTTGCTTGCTACAACATTGCCATCTTTATCTTTGATGTCGCCACGAACTGGTTTAACTTTCGCATATTTAATTGCTGAAAGTGAGTCAGCTGCAACAGAAAGACCTGCGATACCACAAGCCATGGTACGGTATACATCACGATCATGTAATGCCATTAATGCTGCTTCGTATGAATATTTATCATGCATATAGTGGATGATATTTAAGGCAGTCACATATTGTTTTGCCAACCAATCCATAAAGCTGTCCATACGAGTCATGACTGTGTCGAAATCTAACACTTCATCAGTGATTGGTGCAGTTTTCGGACCTACTTGCATACCTAATTTTTCATCGATACCGCCGTTGATTGCGTATAACAATGTTTTCGCTAAGTTTGCACGCGCACCGAAGAATTGCATTTGTTTACCAACAACCATTGGTGATACACAACATGCGATTGCGTAGTCATCATTGTTGAAGTCTGGACGCATTAAATCATCGTTTTCGTATTGAACAGATGAGGTATCAATCGATACTTTCGCACAGAAACGTTTGAAGTTTTCAGGTAATTGTTCAGACCAAAGAATTGTTAAGTTTGGTTCTGGAGAAGTACCCATGTTGTAAAGGGTGTGTAAAATACGGAATGTATTTTTGGTTACTAATGTACGGCCATCTAAACCCATACCTGCGATGGTTTCAGTTGCCCACATTGGGTCACCAGAGAATAATTGATCGTATTCAGGTGTGCGTAAGAAACGAACCATACGAAGCTTCATGACTAAGTGGTCAACTAATTCTTGCGCTTCAGTTTCAGTAAGTTTACCTGCTTTTAAATCACGCTCGATATAGATATCGATGAAGGTTGCAGTACGACCGAATGACATCGCTGCACCGTTTTGTGATTTGATTGCAGCAAGATAAGCAAAGTACATCCATTGAATAGCTTCTTTAGCATTCGTTGCAGGGTTAGAAATATCGTAACCGTAGCTTGCTGCCATTTGTTTCATTTGGCCTAATGCACGGTGTTGTTCTGCTATTTCTTCACGTAAACGGATAGTTGCTTCTAAATTTACGCCATCTTCTAAGTCTTTTTGTAAAGAAGTGAATTGTGCGTATTTATCTTTCATTAAGAAGTCAACACCATAAAGTGCGACACGACGGTAGTCACCGATGATACGACCACGGCCGTAAGCATCAGGAAGACCAGTTAATACACCCGATTTACGACAACGTAAAATATCTGGCGTATAAACATCGAATACACCTTGGTTGTGGGTTTTACGATATTCAGTGAAGATTTTTTTCACTTCAGGATCTAATTCACGACCGTAAATTTTGCATGATCCTTCCACCATTTTAATACCACCAAATGGCATAATGGCACGTTTTAATGGAGCATCGGTTTGAAGACCTACGATTTTCTCTAAGTCTTTATTGATATAACCTGGTGCGTGAGAAGTAATCGTTGAAGGCGTATGTTCGTCAAAGTCTAATGGCGCATGTGTGCGGTTTTCAACTTTAATTCCTTCCATTACGGTTTCCCAAAGTTTTGTTGTCGCTTCGGTTGGACCTGCTAAGAAAGAATCATCACCTTCATACGGGGTGTAGTTCTTTTGAATAAAATCACGCACGTTGACGTTTTCTTGCCAATCACCGGCAACGAATCCTGCCCACGCAACTTTTTGTGCTTCATTAAGTTCTGACATAGTCATTTCCTTTTTTAATTGATAAAAAATAAGTCTTGCTTCGTTCGTTAGTACATTAGTGAGCTTTGGTTAAATAACGTTGGAATAAGCCGATACAAACCGCACCACCCACAATGTTTCCTAACGTTACTGGAATCAAATTCTTCACAATGAAATGATAGAGATCTAAATCTGCATATTTCATTGGATCCACACCAATTTGTTGCCAAAATTCTGGCGTACTAGAATGAGCTGTGATAATGCCTAGTGGAATCATAAACATATTTGCCACACAGTGTTCAAAACCTGATGCGACAAATAAACCAATCGGCATAATCATAATAAATGCTTTGTCTGTAACAGTTTTACCGGAATAAGACATCCATACCGCTACACACACCATAATGTTACATAAAATACCAAGGTTAAATGCTTCAAACCAAGTATGATGAATCTTATGTTGAGCGGTTGCCAAAATGGTTAAACCCCATTGACCATTTGCTGCCATGGTTTGTCCCCCAAACCAAATCACTGCAGCAATAAATAAACCGCCCACAAAGTTGCCCAAATATACCACAATCCAATTTCGGATCATTTGCGTTGTGGTTATCTTACCGCCTACGCGGGCAACTAAGGTTAAAGTAGAAGAGGTGAATAATTCAGATCCTAAAATTACCACCATAATTACGCCTAAAGAGAAAACTAACCCACCGACTAACTTGGTTAATCCCCAAGGCGCTCCTGCGCTTGCTGTTTGTGTCGTCGTATAGAATACAAAGGCTAAAGCAATACAAGCCCCAGCACTAATACCAGACAGAAATGATAAAAATGGGCGTTTTTGCGCTTTATACGCAGCGACGCTTTCAGCATAATCCGTTGCTTCAACTGGTGTGAGAGCAACAGAAGATTGATTTAAATTTTCTGATGCCATATCTAACTCCAAATAGTTGGTTTATTATTTCTTATACTACAACATAGGTATTCCTATACCCATTTGGTATTCTACTCTCTTATAAAACCATTGCAAGAAATCCCCAACTTATTCTAAAAAAATTTGATATTTTGCAAGTTTTGGTAAATTTTCTGTTCAAAAATAAAAAAGCGGAATATCACTATTCCGCTTTTCATATAAAAATAACAACATTAAAACACGATACGATCTCGGTTTTTCTCTAGTGTGGCTTTGCCAATACCTTGTACTTCAAGTAGTTGTTCTGCCACAGTGAAATTACCGTGTTTTTCACGATATTGCACAATGGCTTCTGCTTTTTTCGCCCCAATACCAATCAGCGCTTTTTGAATTTCTGATGCACTAGCGGTATTGATATTTAATTTATCACTCACCGTTTGTTGTACAGTTTGTGATGGTGCTTGTACAGCAGTTTGTTCCTGCATTTGCGGTTGAGCCTGCTCAGATGTCTTTTCTTCAGCAAGCGCTTGTGTACTCAACATCGCGCCTGCAATAAACAATGAACTAAATAAATGTTTCATCAATTTCATAAAAATGCCCTTTATTAACAAATAAGTACCGTTGATTCATATCAACAGTGACATTTTTAAGAAACACGGAAAACACGCAAGAAATCGACCGCACTTTTGCGATCTTGATCGCAAAAATTACATTTAAGCAAATAAAAAAACGACCTTAGCGCACCACTACAGCTGTGCCACTCGCAATCACCATAAACATACTTTTATTGCTTACTGTTGCGTAATTAATCTCTACGCCAACCACAGCATTAGCCCCTAAAGCAATCGCTTTTTCTTCCAATTCTTTCAAAGCATCTTCGCGAGCTCGACCAATACGACGTTCATAAACACTAGAACGCCCACCAATCACATCGGTAATGGCCGCAAAAAAATCACGTATAAAGTTTGCCCCTGCAATCACTTCTCCAAAGACGACTTGTTTATATTCTACGATTTGCTTCCCTTCAACATTAGGAGTTGTTGTCACAATCATTTTGTATCCTTAAATTCTCGTTAAAAATTAACCGCACTTTAGACGCTTAATTTTGATTTTAAAACGGCTAATGCCTTCGCACGATGAGAGATTTTCTTTTTCTCTACGGTTTCTAATTCTGCAAAAGTACAGCCTTTTTCTGGGCTAAAAAAGAGCGAGTCATAGCCGAAGCCATTTTCGCCTCGTTCTTCATAAATAATTTGCCCGTCACATTCACCTTGAGCAATGATCGGAGAAGGATCACTTGGGTGTTGTAATAACACAATCGTACTCACAAATTTTGCTTGGCGACGTTCAGTCGGTACATCAACTAATTCTGCCAGTAATTTTTCTCGGTTTTTCGCATCGGCTTCCTCACCATCTACTCCGGCATAACGAGCAGAATACAATCCAGGCGCACCATTTAACGCATCCACCACAAGACCGGAATCATCTGCAATGGCCGGTAAACCTGATTTTTCAGATGCATAACGTGCTTTCAGAATGGCATTTTCAACAAACGTTAAGCCTGTTTCCTCTGGGCTTTCAATGCCTAAATCGGTCTGAGCAATGACTTCAAAACCGAAATCAGCTAACACATCTGCCATTTCTTTTACTTTGCCTTTATTACCCGTGGCAAGCACAATTTTTTGTTTCATGATTCTGTCCCTCATATCAAATATTGTCTTATTTTAGCACCTCACCAAAAATTTTCGGAATAAATATTGACCTTAACCTTAGGTCAAAGTTTATGATTGGTGCTCATTCAGTTATCACATAGGAGAAAAACATGAAAAAACTTATGACTTTTATCACACTTAGCGCTGCTGCAGTTTCAATTTATGCCCAAGCTAATGAACAACCGCATCAAGCACACATGAATATGCCAATGTCGACAGATTCTGCAATGCAACAAGAATTAATGCAAGGTATGAATCAAATGCATCAAGACATGATGGCAGCTGCGCAATATAAAGATCCTGATGTTGCTTTTGCAGCAGGTATGTTGCCACACCATATTGGCGCAGTAAAAATGGCGGAAGTTGAATTAAAATACGGAAAAGATCCTGAGATGCGTAAGCTTGCTGAGAATATTATTAACGCTCAAAAAGCAGAAATTGAACAAATGCAAAAATGGCTTAAAGTGCACAATAAAAAATAAAATAACACAAAAAAAGTGCGGTAAATTAACCGCACTTTTTTAATAGAATTAGTTTACTTCTTTTATTCTTAACTCTTTTGGCACTTCAAAGAACATATTCTCTTCTAAGCCTTGAAGCTCTTCAATAGTATCTGCACCAAATTCTTTTAATCGAGCAATCACGGATTGCACCAACTCTTCCGGTGCTGAAGCACCTGCTGTTACGCCAATTGTTTCAACGCCTTCAAACCAATCTGCTGCCACATCATTTGGATCATCAATCAATTTTGATTTCACACCCATACGCGATGCCAACTCAGCTAAACGATTAGAATTCGATGAGTTTTTAGAGCCTACAACCACCACTAAATCACATTGTTTCGCTAATTCACGCACTGCTTCTTGGCGATTCGTTGTGGCATAGCAAATATCGTTTTTATGTGGGCCTTGAATCGCAGGATATTTATCTTTTAATGCGCTGATGGTTTCCGCCGTATCATCAAGAGAAAGTGTGGTTTGCGTCATAAAGGTTAAATCATCATTTTCTTGAACCGGCAAGCGAGCAATATCTTCCACGCTTTCAATTAAGAAAATGCCACCTTCAGCATTATTATACTGCCCCATTGTGCCTTCCACTTCTGGATGGCCTTTGTGTCCGATCAAAATCGCTTTTGTCCCTTTACGGCTCGCACGTGCCACTTGCATATGCACTTTGGTTACCAACGGACAAGTTGCATCAAATACTTTTAACTGACGATCTTTTGCTTCTTGACGAACGGCTTGTGACACGCCGTGGGCGGAAAAAATCACAATGGCGCCATCTGGCACTTCGCTCAGTTCTTCCACAAAAATTGCTCCACGCTCACGCAAACCATTTACCACAAAACGATTATGCACCACTTCATGACGTACATAAATCGGTGCACCATGAATTTCAAGCGCTAATTCAACAATGCTAATGGCTCGATCGACACCCGCGCAAAATCCGCGAGGATTAGCTAAAATTATCTTCATTTTTGACCGCTCTTTTTATCACCTTTAAAGGCATCTAATGCTAATAAACCCGCACCAATACAAATCGCAATATCTGCCACATTGAATACCGGATAATGATAAATATCCCAATAAAAATCTAAGAAATCCACCACAAAACCGTTATACGCACGGTCCACCATATTGGCTAACGCACCACCAATAATCAGTGCATAAGCTGAGTTTTGTAATTTTTGCTCTGCAGAATTCTTTTTCATAAAGTAAGCCAGCATTAAAGAAATTCCAATCGCAAGCACGATAAAGAAATATTTCTGCCAGCCATCATGTTCAGCAAGGAAGCTAAACGCTGCACCATAGTTACGCACATAGGTTAAATTAAAAACGGGTAATAGGTTCACGCTTTCATAGAGATCAAAGCGTTGCACTACAATATATTTGGTCAGTAAATCAAGGATAAATGCGACCGCACTTAGCCAAAGGAATGAAAGTCCTGTTTTATTTTTTGTCATAGGAAATTATCTGTCTTTATAAATGGACGATGATTTTAGCAACTCGAACAACCTTTATAAAGTAAAAGGCATCAAATCATAAAAGGCGAACACATTGGTTCGCCTTGCAATGTTAATTACTTTTTCTTCACCGGTCTTTGCCAACCTTGAATATGACGTTGTGGCACACGAGTAATCACCAGCTCATCTTTCTCAATATTTTGAGTAATCGTTGAGCCCGCACCGATCGTTGCGCCATCGGCTACAGTAACTGGTGCAACTAACTGCGTATCTGAGCCCACGAATACATTGTTACCAATGATTGTTTTAAATTTATTCGCACCGTCATAGTTACAAGTAATGACACCCGCACCGATGTTACAGTTTTCACCGATTTCAGTATCACCCACATAAGTGAGGTGGTTTACTTTAGAACCTTTACCTACTGTGGATTTTTTAATTTCCACAAAGTTACCCACATGGGTTTCAGCGGCTAATTCAGCACCTGGACGTAAACGAGAGAATGGACCAATCGCCGCCTTCTCACCAATTGTCGCATCTTCTAAAACAGAATAAGGCTTGATTTCAACATCATCACCAATGGTCACGTTTTTCAATACGCAACCTGCACCGATTTTTACACGGTCACCCAAGCGCACATTGCCTTCCACAATTACATTCACATCAATTTCAACATCTTTACCGTGCTCTAATGTGCCGCGTAAATCAAAACGCTCAGGGTCAATCAACATCACGCCTGCAAGTAAAAGTTTTTCTGCTTGTTTACGTTGATAATAGCGTTCCATTTTGGCTAATTGTAGGCGATTATTTACCCCTTCAACTTCCATAAAATCAGTTGCTTGAACAGCTACAATCGGACAACCATCTTGATGAGCTAAGCCAATTACATCAGTAATATAAAACTCGCCTTGTGCATTGTTATTTTTCACACGAGAAAGCCAGTTTTTGAAATGTGCACCATCGGCCACTAACACGCCTGTATTCACTTCTTGAATTTTTAATTGCTCTGCGTTGGCATCTTTTTGTTCTACGATCGCCACCACATTGCCATTTTCACGAATAATACGACCATAACCCGTTGGGTTATCTAAATTGACAGTGAGCAATGCAATCCCATTGTCTGGTTTCGCTGCAATGAGTTTTTCCAATGTTTCTTTGGTCACTAATGGCGCATCACCATATAAAATCACAATATTTTCATCATCTTTGAAGAATGGTGCGGCTTGTTGAACCGCATGAGCAGTACCTAATTGTTCTGCTTGAACGACCCAGTTCACGCTTTCATTTGCCAAACGCTCACGCATTAATTCGCCACCATGACCATAAATTAAATGCACGTTTTCTGCACCTAATTGATTTGCCGTATCAATCACATGTTTTACCATCGGTTTACCTGCCACTTTGTGCAAGACTTTAGGTAAATCAGAATACATACGAGTGCCTTTACCGGCCGCTAAAATCACCACGCTTAATGCTTTATTTGTCATAAATTCTTCTCTTCTTGATAAAAAATTAGGCGTATTCTATCGTAGAATGGAGGGAATGATAAGTTGTTTATCTTTTCAAGAAAATTCTATAATAGTGAAAACCTTTCAACCCATAGAGGTACATATGCACAACCGAGATGAAATCATCTTACAACTGCTAAATCACCAAGGTAAAGTTAGCGTTCAAGAAGTCGCTCAGCAATGTGAAATGTCAGTAGAGACAATTCGTAGAGATCTTAATCGATTAGAAAAAAAAGGTTTACTATATCGCACTCATGGTGGCGCTGTTAGCGGAAAAATAAATGATCTTGGATCTTTTTTCCAAATACGACAACATGTCAATGCCGCAGCCAAACGACATATTGCTAAAAACGCTCTTGAATTGCTCTATGAAAATGCCGTGATTGGACTCGATGCTAGCTCTACCAGTTGGTATTTTGCATACCTTATGCCAGATATTCCTTGCACAGTCGTAACAAACTCAATTTTTAACGTCAACGCATTAGTGAACAAACCCAATATCAAAACAATTGTTACTGGAGGTGTCTATTCTCACAAATATGAAGCCTTTTATGGTCCGTTATCAGAATACTTATTACAACGTTTACACATCAATTTTTCTATTTTTTCCTGTTCAGGTATTGATAATGAAGGAAATATCTGGGAATCAAATGAACTCAATGCATCACTAAAACGAAAGATGATGGAAGCGTCAGAAAAATGTTATCTACTAGTAGATCAATCAAAATTTGAGAAAAAAAGCCTAATTCAATTAAGTGGTTTAAATAAAATAGACACTATTTTTACCGATTCTGCCCTTCCCTTCCCCTTACAAAAATACTGTGACAAAGTAGACACAATGACCGTTATATAGATAAAAATGCCCGATTTGACCGTTTAAGGTGTAATAATTATTAAATCGGGCATTAATTTTATTAAAAAATAACACTTTTGTGTGATCTATTTCACAAATCTGAAATCTATTTCGTATCTCACCTATCTTCTCACATTCTTTTTATCAAAAATAATACCAAGTTAAGTTGATAGCAGCTTATCCATATTTCATCATAAATGTTAAACACAAAAGGAGGAGCTTTATGATGACATCGGTCACTCAATCAAATCGAGTAAAAATCGGTATTCGCCCTACTATTGATGGACGTCGCATGGGAGTTCGAGAATCGTTAGAAGAACAAACCATGCAAATGGCAAAATCAGTTGCAGAGTTATTGCAAAATCACATTCGCCACACAGACGGTTCCTTCGTGGAATGTGTAATTGCCGACACCTGTATTGGTGGTGTTGCTGAAGCCGCTGCTTGTGCAGAAAAATTCAAACTCAACAATGTTGGTTTAACAATTACTGTTACTCCTTGTTGGTGCTATGGTTCTGAAACTATTGATATGGATCCGCATATGCCAAAAGCCATTTGGGGTTTCAACGGCACCGAACGTCCGGGAGCAGTTTATCTTGCCGCCGCCCTTGCCGGCCACTCTCAATTAGGCTTACCGGCATTTTCCATCTATGGACATGATGTGCAAGAAGCGGATGACACAAGCATTCCATCTGATGTTAAAGAAAAACTGTTACGCTTTGCGCGTGCCGGCCTTGCAGTTGCGACTATTCGCGGCAAATCCTACTTATCTATCGGTTCCGTTTCCATGGGTATCGCCGGTTCTATCGTCAACCAACAATTCTTCCAAGAATACCTCGGCATGCGTAACGAATATGTGGACATGACCGAAATCAAACGCCGCTTGGATCGCAAAATTTACGATCAAGAAGAAGTGGATTTAGCGCTTTCTTGGGTGAAACAATATTGCAAAGACGGTATTGACGTAAACAGTCCGGAAAATCAACGCTCACCTGAAGAACGCGCCGAACTTTGGGAAAATGTGGTGAAAATGACCATTATCGCCCGTGACTTAATGGTGGGTAATCCGAAATTGGCGAAATTAAACTTCGGAGAAGAAGCACTCGGTCACAATGCCATTGCTGCAGGTTTCCAAGGTCAACGCCATTGGACCGATCATTTACCGAACGGTGACTTCATGGAAGCCATGCTAAATTCGACTTACGACTGGAACGGCGTGCGCCCGCCATACATTCTTGCGACCGAAAACGACAGTTTGAACGCGGTTTGTATGTTGCTTGGTAATCAGCTCACCGGTCAGGCGCAAATCTTTGCCGATGTGCGGACTTACTGGAGCCCGGATTCTGTAGAACGCGTTACCGGTTTCCGTCCGGAACAAGGCTTCCTGCATTTAATTAACTCAGGTTCCGCTGCTCTTGACGGTACAGGTCAACATAAAGATGCCAATGGCAACCCAACCATCAAACCGGCATGGGAAGTCACGGAAGAAGACGGCAAACGTTGTTTGGAGCATACCCGTTGGTGTCCTGCGGTACACGAATACTTCAGAGGGGGCGGTTTATCTTCTCAATTCTTAACCAAAGGTGGCATGCCGTTCACCATGCACCGCATTAACCTCATCAAAGGCTTAGGCCCTGTGCTACAAATTGCCGAAGGTTGGTCTATTGAGTTACCGAAAGAAGTCAATGATGCCCTTGACCATCGTACAAACGAAACCTGGCCGACGACTTGGTTTACGCCTCGTTTGACCGGTAAAGGGGCATTTACTGATGTTTATTCTGTAATGGCGAACTGGGGGGCTAACCACTGTGTAGCCACTTACGGACACATTGGTGCTGATCTCATCACGCTAGCTTCAATGTTGCGCATTCCGGTTTGTATGCACAACGTTGAAGATGCCGACGTGTTCCGCCCAAGTTCTTGGAATGGCTTTGGTCAAGACAAAGAAGGTCAAGACTACCGCGCCTGCCAAAACTTTGGACCACTTTATAAATAACCTATGACTGGCGCAAGCTTCCCTAACTTGCGCCATCATCCCATAAAAATTCAAATACAAGTGCGGTTGAAAAAACAAATGAATTTTAAACCGCACTTAGGAGAGCTTTTATGTCTATCGTACTGATTTTTGATTGCGGTGCGACTAATTTACGCACCATTGCCATGAATGATAAAGGCAAAATCATGGCATCCCATCACCTTGCTAATAATACCCAACAGGGTAGTGAATCACCCGATTATCATATTTGGGATTTTGAAGAAATTTGGCAAAAACTCACCATGTGTGCAGATAATACGATCACTCAATTAAAGCAACAACAGGTTGATTTAAAAGAAATCGTAGGTATTTCCGTCACGACTTTTGGCGTGGATGGTGCACCATTTGATAAAAACGGACAACAACTTTACCCGATTATTTCGTGGAAATGCCCACGCACAGTGCCGGTGATGGAAAACCTCCCTCAGTTGCTAGACATAAAAGCCCTTTATCAACGCAACGGCATTGGTCAATACAGTTTCAACACTTTATTTAAACTACTTTGGTTGAAAGAAAATAAACCGGATATTTTCCAAAAAATGGATAAATTCGTGTTCATTTCCTCCATGCTAACCCAGCGATTAACCAGCAAATTTACCACCGACCGCACTATGGCAGGCACATCTATGATGACCAATCTCGCAACAGGCAATTGGGACGAGGATATTTTAAAACTGCTTGGTTTAAGCCAAAAACACTTTCCACCATTGCATAACGCAGGTGAAAAAGTGGGGGAGTTAACTAGTGCGCTTGCCGACCATTGGGGTTTAAATCGTATTCCAGTTATATCCTGTGGTCACGACACCCAATTTGCCGTATTTGGCTCCGGTGCGGGATTGAATCAACCGGTACTCAGTTCAGGCACGTGGGAAATCTTAATGGCCCGTACAGAACACGCCAAACCGCAATTTGATTTTGTGCCGCAAGGCTTAACCACCGAGTTTGACGCACAACTGAATTGTTTTAACCCTGCCGTACAATGGGTCGGCTCAGGCATTATGGAATGGCTCGGTAAATTGTTGTTCGCCGATGTATATGGCACCGACCAATATTACCCGACCATGATCGCCGAAGGTGCCGCTGCCGGTGAAAAAGGCTCGCAAAGTGCGGTCAATTTTCAGGGTGTATTTAGCCAACTCGGACAAGGCAATATCAGTGGACTTTCCATGTTCTCCACTCGTGGTGAAATCTACCGTGCCGCGCTTTATTACATGGCAAACCAACTCAAACAAGGCTTGGACGTATTACAACAAGTCAGCCACTTCAAAGCGGAAAGCTTGCTTTGCGTCGGTGGCGGCTCGAAAAATCCACTTTGGAACCAAATCCGTGCTGATGTTTTAGGTTTACCGATTGATGTCGTGGATGTCGCAGAAAGCACTGTGCTCGGCGCTGCAATGTTTACCTTCGCAGGCGTTGGGATATACGCAACGCCAGAACAAGCACAGAAAGCAATGCAACCAAATAGAAAGCGAGTTAATCCGGCTAGAAAGAATTAATCCCTCCTCTTTCTAAGAGGCAATAAAACTTGAAAAGAATAAATAGGAGAAATCAATATGTTAAAAGGTATCCACCCGGCAATCTCCCCTGAGTTACTCAAAATTCTTGCCGAAATGGGACATGGCGATGAAATTGTACTGTCCGATGCCCATTTTCCCGCACACTCATTACATTCAAAAGTAATTCGTGCAGATGGCATCACTGTATCTACATTACTCAAAGGCATTGCACCATTATTTGAGTTTGATGCTTATGTCGATGCGCCGTTAATTATGATGCAAGTGGTGCCTGGTGATACTCTCGATCCACAAGTAGAAGAAAATTATCTAACGGCGATTAAAAATGCGATTGGTTTTACACCTAATTTAGAGCGTATTGAACGCTTTGCCTTTTACGAACGTGCCAAACAAGCTTATGCCGTCGTAATCAGTGGCGAAACAGCTAAATACGGCAACATTATCATCAAAAAAGGGGTTACCCCCGTTCTATAACAGCTTAGAGGTACTAAAAAATGAACAGACAAGAACTTTCACAAAAAATTATTGATACTTGCCTTGAAATGACTCGACTAGGGTTAAACCAAGGTACAGCGGGAAATGTCAGTGTACGTTACAAAGACGGCATGCTGATCACCCCGACAGGAATGCCATATCATTTAATGAAACCGGAAAACATTGTGTATGTAGACGGCAAAGGTAAACACGAAGAAAACAAACTGCCGTCTAGTGAATGGCAATTCCATTTAGCCGTCTATCAAGCACGTCCTGAAGCCAATGCGGTGGTGCATAACCATTCTATAAACTGCGCAGGGCTTTCTATTTTGGAAAAACCGATTCCGGCCATTCATTACATGGTCGCGGTTGGTGGCACCGATCATATCCCTTGTGTGCCTTATGCAACGTTCGGTACTCACGAATTAGCGTCCTATGTGGGCGAAGGCATTAAAGAAAGCAAAGCGATTTTACTTTCTCATCACGGTTTGATCGCTTGTGGTGAAAACCTAGACAAAGCCTTATGGTTAGCACAAGAAGTCGAAGTATTAGCATCTTGGTATTTGAAATTGTTATCAACGGGCTTAGAAATTCCATTATTAAGCAAAGAACAAATGAACGTGGTTTTAGGAAAATTCCACACTTATGGGCTGCGCATTGAAGAATAGTCCACAAATAGATTCATCACTTATTTAAACAAGGAAAAGATTATGAGCGCTAAAGTTTTAGAAAAAAAATATCTTGTGCCCTTCATTCTTATTACAAGCTTATTTGCATTGTGGGGCTTTGCGAATGATATTACAAATCCTATGGTTGCCGTATTCCAAACAGTCATGGAAATTCCGGCATCTGAAGCCGCTTTAGTACAATTTGCTTTTTATGGTGGTTATGGAACCATGGCAATTCCGGCTGCATTATTTGCCAGTCGCTATAGTTATAAAGCAGGTATCCTTCTAGGTTTAGCGCTCTATGCGGTCGGCGCATTCTTATTCTGGCCGGCCGCTAAATATGAAGTGTTCAATTTCTTCTTAATTTCTCTTTATATTTTGACTTTTGGCTTGGCATTTCTTGAAACAACAGCAAATCCTTACATTTTAGCCATGGGTGATCCGCAAACGGCTACCCGTCGCTTAAACTTTGCCCAATCCTTTAACCCGCTTGGCTCTATTACCGGGATGTTCGTCGCATCTCAATTAGTCTTAACCAATTTGGAATCCGATAAACGGGATGCTGCTGGAAACTTGATTTACCATACTTTATCCGAAACAGAAAAAATGGGCATTCGCACCCACGACTTAGCCGAAATCCGTGACCCTTACGTTGCACTTGGTTTTGTCGTTGTTGCAGTGTTAGTCATCATCGCCTTATATAAAATGCCTTCAGTGAAGGTAGAGGAGAGTGATACCCGCCTTTCTTTTAAAGAGGCCGTAGCTCGCTTAATTAAGAAGCCGAAATATCGCGAAGGTGTAATTGCTCAAGTATTCTACGTTGGCGTACAAATTATGTGCTGGACCTTTATCGTGCAATATGCGGAACGTTTAGGCTTCACCAAAGCGGAAGGGCAAAACTTCAACATCATCGCTATGGGGATTTTTATTACCAGCCGTTTCATCAGCACAAGCTTAATGAAATATCTTAAAGCTGAATTCATGCTCATGTTGTTCGCTATCGGCGGTTTCTTCAGCATCCTCGGTGTGATTTTCATTGATGGTGTGTGGGGCTTGTACTGTTTAATTTTAACTTCAGGCTTTATGTCACTCATGTTCCCAACCATTTACGGCATTGCACTCTACGGCTTAAAAGAAGAATCTACCTTAGGTGCCGCCGGTTTAGTGATGGCTATTGTGGGCGGTGCATTAATGCCTCCATTGCAAGGTATGATCATCGACCAAGGTCAAGTAATGGGATTACCGGCTGTCAACTTCTCATTTATCCTACCGTTAATCTGCTTCGTCGTTATCGCAATTTATGGTTTCAGAAGTTGGAAAGTTCTAAAATAACGTAAAACATGACCGCACTCCACTTAAAAGTGCGGTCGTTTTTTTAAGTATTTTTATCATCTTAAGTAAAGGAGTATATTTTATGGCTAATCGAATGATTCTTAATGAAACCAGCTATCACGGTGCTGGCGCCATTCAACATATTGTAGATGAGGTCATAAGTCGTAGCTTTAAAAAAGCTTTAGTAGTCACAGACAAAGATTTGATTAAATTTAATGTAGTGGAAAAAGTCACCGCACTTTTGGATAAGGCGGGGCTTGCTTACGAGATTTTTGACGAAGTGAAAGCCAATCCAAGCGTCGATGTCATCAAAAAAGGTGTGGCAAAATTCAAACAAAGTGATGCAGATTACCTAATTGCCATCGGAGGAGGTTCTCCTACAGACACGTCAAAAGCTATCGGCATTATTATCAATAACCCTGAATTTGAAGATGTTCTATCTCTTGAAGGTGTTGCGCCGACCAAGAACAAATGTGTACCCATTATCGCTGTTCCGACTACAGCAGGCACTGCCGCTGAAGTCACTATCAACTATGTGATTACCGATGAAGCGAATAAACGCAAATTTGTTTGCGTAGATGTACACGACATACCAGTAGTCGCTGTAGTCGATCCTGACATGATGTCCAGCATGCCTAAAGGTTTGACCGCTGCCACCGGCATGGATGCACTAACCCATGCTATTGAAGGTTACACCACCAAAGCAGCTTGGGCACTTACCGATGCTTTGCATTTGGAAGCGATTCGTTTAATTGCCAAACATTTACGTGGTGCGGTAGAAAACACCAAAGAAGGACGTGAAGGTATGGCGCTTGGTCAATATGTTGCCGGTATGGGCTTTTCGAACGTAGGCTTAGGTATCGTACACAGCATGGCGCACCCGCTTTCTGCCTATTATGACACCCCGCATGGTATCGCCAATGCTGTCTTATTGCCTTATGTTATGGAATTCAATGCGCCTGAAACGGGTGAAAAATTCCGTGAAATTGCCCGAGCAATGGGTGTAAAAGGCGTAGATGACATGAGCCAAGATGAATATCGCAAAGCGGCAATTAATGCTGTAAGACAGCTGTCTAAAGATGTCGGAATTCCAGAGAAATTACACTCTATAGGTGTTCAAGAGAAAGATCTCGTTTCTCTTTCTCAAGATGCTCTTAAAGATGTTTGTACTGGAGGCAATCCACGTAATTGTACAGCAGAGGATATTTTAGAAATCTATAGATTGGCATTTAAATAATTCATCTATGAAAATTAACCCTGATCGATTATTCAATCGTTGAGTTAATTCAACAAATAAGGTAGACTATCCTCCCGTCTTGATAGCTAATCATCTTTTATTTTTGACCGCACTTTTCAGCATTCTGCACAAATTTGCATAAAAGATGATTGGCTATAATCATTTTTATCCCAACATTTTAGGTCTCTCACTATGGCTACAAATTATATTTTCGTCACAGGCGGTGTGGTTTCATCGTTAGGTAAAGGTATTGCTGCAGCATCATTGGCAGCAATTTTAGAAGCACGTGGCTTAAACGTGACTATTATGAAATTAGACCCTTACATCAACGTGGATCCGGGTACAATGAGCCCAACCCAACACGGCGAAGTGTTCGTGACACAAGACGGGGCGGAAACCGATTTAGACTTAGGTCACTACGAGCGTTTTATTCGTACCAAAATGACAAAACGCAACAACTTCACCACAGGTAAAATTTATTCTGAAGTATTACGCAAAGAGCGTCGTGGTGATTATTTAGGTGCAACAATTCAAGTTATCCCACACATCACCAATGAAATTAAAGATCGCGTGATTGCCGGTGCGCAAGGCCATGATGTGGTTATCGTGGAAGTAGGCGGAACTGTGGGTGATATTGAATCACTTCCATTCTTAGAAGCACTGCGTCAACTTGCCGTACAAGTGGGCCGTGAGCATACTATTTTTATGCACTTAACGTTAGTGCCATACATCCCAACGGCGGGCGAGGTGAAAACCAAGCCAACGCAACATTCTGTAAAAGAATTACTTTCGATTGGTATTCAACCGGATGTGCTTATCTGCCGTTCAGATCGCATGATTCCACCAAACGAGCGTGCAAAAATTGCTTTATTCTGTAATGTACCAGAACGTGCGGTCATCTCATTAAAAGATGTGAATTCAATCTACCAAATTCCTGCGTTATTAAAATCGCAAGGTTTAGATGAATTCATCTGCCAACGTTTCCACTTAGACTGTCCAGAAGCGGACCTTTCAGAATGGGAACAAGTGCTTTATCAAGAAGCAAACCCTGTTGGCGATGTCACCATCGGTATGGTAGGTAAATATACTGAATTACCGGATGCGTATAAATCAGTGAATGAAGCTTTAAAACACGCAGGTTTAAAAAACCGTTTAAGCGTGCATATCAAATATATTGACTCTCAAGATGTTGAAACCAAAGGCACTGACGTATTAAAAGGCGTCGATGGTATTTTAGTACCTGGCGGCTTTGGCTATCGTGGTGTAGAAGGCAAAATTTTGACCGCAAAATACGCACGTGAAAACAATGTGCCTTACCTCGGTATTTGTTTAGGGATGCAAATTGCATTAATCGAATATGCACGTAACGTTGCTGGTCTTGAAAAAGCAAACTCATCTGAATTTGATCGTAACTGTGAGCAACCTGTTGTTGGTTTGATTACAGAATGGCAAGATGCGGAAGGCCACATTGAAACCCGTGACGACAATTCAGATCTCGGTGGTACGATGCGTTTAGGGGCACAACAATGTCATTTAATTGAAGGCTCAAAAGCGCGTGCATTATATGGCAAAGAAACCATCGAAGAACGTCACCGTCACCGCTATGAAGTGAACAATAACCTGCTTCCACAAATTGAAAAAGCAGGTCTTAAAGTGACTGGCTTATCTGCGGATCGTAAATTAGTGGAAATCATTGAAGTACCAAACCACCCATGGTTTGTGGCATGTCAATTCCACCCAGAATTTACGTCAACGCCTCGTGATGGCCACCCATTATTCGAAGGCTTTGTCAAAGCAGCAAGAGAAAATCAGTTAAAAACTGAAAAGTAATTTACTGATAATTCAATAAACAAGTGATCTGCACCCCAAAATCGGGACACCTACTTTGGGTCCAGATCACTTTTTATATATTGTCTATTTATCGAAAATAGCTTCGACGGTTAATTCCTTGTAGTAATAGCCTTTTTCTTGACTAAATTGCATTTCAAGTGAACCTAAATAGATCGCGAAACCTGGTGCATCAATTTTTAGTAAGTCTTTACGGATGAGTTTAAGATCTGATTCTGCCAGTTTTTTCATTGCGTCTAAGTGATGTTGTTGAAACACTTTTTTAATGTGTTGATCCATATTAGTACAATATCTGTTATGATCTTCAACAAAGCAAACTTCTGCTTGTTTTTTGGGCTCATTCTCTTCTTTTTTCGAGCTGTTATCGTCCACACGATAGAATTGATAGACTGGCACATGGATCCATTTTTTATACGAACTCACATCAATTGACGACCATTCAAACTCCGCTTCTCTAATCGGACTATTTTGCATAGCCATTATTTCTCTATCATTGATACGGAAAGAATGATCATAAACATCCAATGAAATCAGTTCATTCGATTTTTCACCATATTTTTGTACAAAGGCTTTTTGTTTCTCTTCATAATTCAATCCTTTGTAAGGAGCAGAGTCAAAATGATAGACTAAATAATCAGATACATCATCTAATTCATTCCAATCTTGGCGTTCGTTTTCTGGCATATTTTCTAAACGACTTAAAAAATCTACATCATCACGAATTTTGCCTGAATTATCGGATAAATTTAGTTTTGTTAATAACTGTTCAAAACGTTCCGTTTGGCTTTGATAAGCGATTTCTTTCGGTTTCACCACCCAAGTCATGGCAAAAATAGCTATCATTACAACGACAGAAATCAAACGATATTGGCGAATTTTAGGGATGATTAAAATGGCATAAGCCACCGTAATCGCCGAGGCTAATGCCACTAAATAAATCCGTTGCTCAGTCCAAGCATAGGCACTAATTCGACGATCAATGGCCAACCATAACAATACAATTGGCACAATGGAAAGGTATGGGAAAAACTTAAAGAAACTGTCCCAATTTGCTTTAACACTAATACTACGTAAAGCGTAAACACCTAAGCCTCCAACTAAGTAAGGCAACGCAATATTCGACACCATACCTTTTGGCAAAGCCCCTGCTAAGATAATTTTGCCAACGTAAGCATAAAGTAGTGCAGTAAATATCATCAACGCAGGCGCTAAGATAAAATTCACTAAAATGTCAAAACTACGATTTAGCGTCATCTCTGTATTTTCTTGGCGCTGTTGAAAGACCAAAAAGAACAAAGGAAGGCAAAATGCAGTAATGGAGGAATAAAGATGCTTTTGAAACCATTCACTAAAATCAATGTTAAATAATGTACTGATTGAAGCCAAAATTGCAGCTACCAAACCAGAAACTAGCCCCCAACCAGCAATAGATGAAGTGATGTAATATAGAGTCGTAAAATTACGATAAGTAAAGGCTTGATTGTTTCTGACAAATGGAAAGCCGAATAATATCAATAACACAATAAATTGAGCGCCCCAAAACTTAGGGCTATAGCCATAAAAATCAGCATTATCATTCACTTGCCAAATGGTGAAAACAGCAATGAGAGGCACAATCCATGAAAAACGATACCAAGAATATGGGCGAGATAAATAAATAAAGGCAAACAGCATCGGCTCAAATAGCCAATAAGCTAAATGATCTTTTCCTGAGTTCATATCGACAAACCAAATTCCAATTGCAAATGCACTAATTAGAAAAATTTCAATCGGATGTGCAGACACTGCATTTTTTATCTGCACTTTAGTCTTTTCGAAAAATATTGAAACAGACATAATCATTCCTTTTTTATTCTATAAAGTCTTAATTAACACTTAATAATTCATACTAAAACAGTATGGGATTTACTGAAACTTTAACGAACTTTTATGGATAAATCCACTAAAATTAAATAGATATTGGATAAAAAGAGATAAAAACTTACCGCACTTTATTGAAAAACAAGATGCAGATCAAAGTGCGGTCATTTTTCCAAGACAAATTTCTAAATTTGCTTTATTATATTCCCGTTTTAGGTTCGCCTAACTAATTTTAATTAACTTTAAACAGAGGAAAACAAAATGGCAAAAATCGTTAAAGTCATTGGTCGTGAAATCATCGACTCTCGTGGTAACCCAACTGTAGAAGCTGAAGTTCATCTTGAAGGTGGTTTCGTTGGTTTAGCAGCTGCTCCATCAGGTGCATCTACTGGTTCTCGTGAAGCATTAGAATTACGTGACGGCGACAAATCTCGTTTCTTAGGTAAAGGTGTATTAAAAGCGGTCGCGGCTGTAAACGGTCCTATCGCTGATGCATTAGTGGGTAAAGAAGCGTCTAACCAAGCTGAAATCGACCAAATCATGATCGATTTAGACGGTACTGAAAACAAATCTAACTTCGGTGCAAACGCAATCTTAGCGGTATCTTTAGCAACAGCGAAAGCCGCTGCAGCATCTAAAGGTTTACCACTTTATGCTTACATTGCAGAACTTAACGGCACCCCAGGCGTTTACTCTATGCCATTACCAATGATGAACATCATCAACGGTGGTGAGCACGCAGATAACAACGTTGATATCCAAGAATTCATGATTCAACCAGTTGGTGCGAAAACATTACGTGAAGCACTTCGTATCGGTGCTGAAGTATTCCACAACCTTGCGAAAGTATTAAAATCTAAAGGCATGAGCACGGCTGTAGGTGATGAAGGTGGTTTCGCACCTAACCTAGCATCTAACGCTGACGCTTTAGCATGTATCAAAGAAGCAGTTGAAAAAGCAGGTTATGTATTAGGTAAAGACGTTACTTTAGCAATGGACTGTGCATCTTCTGAGTTCTACAACAAAGAAACTGGCAAATACGAAATGAAAGGCGAAGGCCGTTCATTCACTTCTCAAGAGTTCACACACTATCTTGAAGAATTAACTAAACAATACCCAATCGTGTCTATCGAAGATGGTCAAGATGAATCTGACTGGGAAGGTTTTGCATACCAAACTAAAGTGTTAGGCGACCGCGTTCAATTAGTGGGCGACGACTTATTCGTCACTAACACCAAAATCTTAAAAGAAGGTATCGAAAAAGGTATCGCAAACTCTATCTTAATCAAATTCAACCAAATCGGTTCTTTAACTGAAACTTTAGCAGCAATCAAAATGGCTAAAGATGCAGGTTACACCGCTGTAATCTCTCACCGTTCAGGTGAAACCGAAGATGCGACTATCGCTGATTTAGCTGTTGGTACAGCAGCAGGTCAAATCAAAACTGGTTCTATGAGCCGTTCTGACCGTATTGCGAAATACAACCAATTAATCCGTATCGAAGAAGCATTAGAGCGTGCTGGTACACCAGCTCCGTTCTTAGGTTTAAAAGCGGTTAAAGGTCAAGCATAATTTTTGCTTAATTTAATGTAAAATAGCACCGCACTTTGCATAAAAGTGCGGTGTTTTTTTAAGGTGTTTTTATGAAGACACAATCTGATTCACTACTTACTGAACCTTGGCTATCTTGGGCTATCGAAATCCAAAGCATTGCACAAAACGGGCTAACTTATTGCAAAAATATCTATGATATTGAACGCTATGAACGCTTGCGGGATTTGTCTGCTGAAATGCTCGCTTATAAAACAGCCATACCCAAAGAAACCGTTAAATCGTTTTTCTGCAATGAGACAGGTTATCAAACCCCTAAAATAGACTCGCGCGCAGCTATTTTCAAAGATGATAAAATTTTATTAGTACAAGAAAATGATGGTCTTTGGTCACTGCCTGGCGGCTGGATAGATGTGCTAGAAACCATTCATAGTAATACGATTAAAGAAGTACGCGAAGAAGCGGGGCTTAATGTTAAACCGACTTTCATTATTGCTATTCACGAACAACATAAACGCAATTTTCCGCCTTTTGCGCATCCTGTACTCAAAACCTTCGTCATGTGCGAACCATTAAGTGGTGAATTTCAACCAAATAGTGAAACAGTTCAATCTTCCTATTTTGCGTTGAGTGAACTGCCGCCAATGAATGAAGAAAAAAATACGCCCGCACAGGTTGAACTTTGCTTTCAAGCACACCATAGTAGTCACTGGACTACACAATTTGATTAGGAAATACCATGTTACATTTAACCCTCGAAGATCAACTCTTTCTCGGTCAACCAAAACAAGTCAGCACACACTCGACTTTGCATGATCATCTGGCGGTAATGTTTGAAGATGATGGCGAAACCGGCTATTTTTATGCATTAGATATGCGTCAAAATGCGCAGCCTGTTGTCGATTGCTTACATGTTTATAACGTCGATAACACTCGCAATCATCATGAAGCCCGTAAATTAGAAATCTGCTGGGATGAAAGCGGTTATTTAGCCTTATTGCTTATTAACGGCTATCCGCATGCCGTATTTGATTTTGCTCATTTGATCGGCTATAACACCAACAAACATCCTCAGCCTGACTTAATGAGCATGTGGACACACGAAGAAATCACCAATGAACGTGCAACCGCATGGCTTGGTGTGAATACCATTAAATAGGATTAACTATGCGATTTTACCGCGCTCTTCAGCCTTTCAAGGTCATGAGTTTTGATCTTGATGATACCCTTTACGATAATAGTGATGTCATTCGTTTGGCCGAAGAACGCTTTCTTCAATGTGTACAAGAACACGCACAACTGACCGATCTTACCTCAGAATATTGGCGAAAATATAAATGGCAACTGGCGAAGAAAGATCCCTTGATTGCTGAAGATGTGATTGCCTGGCGTATCGAAACATTACGCAACTTGCTGATACATCATGGTAAAAGTGCGGTTGAAATTGACCGCACTTTGGCCATCGCTATGGAAGAATTTATTGAATGGCGACATAAAATTGATGTTCCCACTGAAAGCATTGAAGTATTAAACCAACTTAAAGATCGCTACCCGCTTAGCGTGATTACCAATGGTAATGTGATTGCAAAACGTATTGGGTTTGAACACTTTCAGCTGAGTTTACGTGGTGGTGAACAAGGCAGAGCGAAACCTCATCAAGATTTATTCCACCAAACCGCCCATTATTTTGGCGTAAAACCGAGTGAAATTTTACACATCGGTGATAACTTAACTACGGATGTTCAAGGCGCCATTCAAGCCGGCTGCCAAGCTGTATGGATTAATTTATCAGGGAAAAACCTCAATTCATTTACTGAAGCAAGTGTTTTGCCTACATTAGAAATCAATCATTTAACTGAATTATTAACACTTTAACCCTATGATGAAAAAGAAAAATCAAGTTCTCGTCAGCCTTTCCATTGTGGCTTTATTGGGCGGTTGCTCAGAAGAGCAAGTTCAACGAGATGTTTATAACAGCCTTGAGGATTGTTTAGCCGATTGGCAAAAAATTGAATTGTGCGAAGCTGACCAATCTAGTGAAAATAATAGTGGCACAACTGCACATGCTGGCTCAGGCTCCTCTATCTCGGGCAATTTAAATACACGTCCAAGCAATAATAGTGAATGGTCAGAAGACAATCAGACCGTTAAACAAACCTTAAATCCAGATGGCGCAACTCATTCTGGCAACTCAAGCGGTTCTGAGGGAACAAGCCACACCAGCTCTGCAACAGGAGAAGGACACGGTAGTATGGGCAGTGCGATTGCTGGTGCTGCAATGGGTTATATGATCGCACGTACGATGGGCTCATTTTTAGGTCCAAGCTACAATCCAAGTAACCGTGCCGTTTCAACACCAACTGGTCAAGTTATCCAACCACAAACTAATCGTTCTGTCGGTAAACCTGTATTAGTGAAAGGTAATGCAGGCAGCACTTACAGCAAACCAGTTTCACGCGGTGGCTTTAAAAGCTCAAATTCAAGCAGCAGCCGTAGCTCAGGCGGTTAAATATGAAACGAATCACAGGCTTTCCTACTCGCCCCGATATGGTGCAACAATTATTAGATGTGGGCTTTGATTACTATAATCTGCCCTCCTCTGATGGTTCCCATTATTGGTCGGATAATGTAGCGTATGAATTTACCCTAGCGGAAATCGATCGTATTGAAGATGCGACCAACGAATTGCACGCAATGTGTATGGATTTTGTTGCCGATGAAGTGAAACAAGGTGATTATGCGCATTATCGCTTCACCGATTTACAGAAAAATCTGATTGAACAAACATGGGCTAAAAACGTACCGCACTTATATGGCCGTTTTGATTTTGGTTATGACGGCGAAAACCTCAAAATGTTTGAATACAATGCCGACACCCCTACTTCCTTGCTTGAAGCTGCTGTGGTGCAATGGCAATGGTTAGAGCAAATTGAAGGCTTAGCGCATCGTGACCAATTTAATTGGATTCACGAAGAATTACTGAATCGCTTTCAGTTTATTCAACAGCAAACAGGGCTAAACGATTTCCATTTTAGTGCTATGCAAGAAGCGGGCCGTGAAGATTGGGGCAATATTGATTACCTAGCAGATGTGGCTTACAACGCGGGTTGGCATATTCATCAGCTTGCCATTGAAGATGTAGGCTACGATAAAGACAGTCAGCAATTCCTCGATCTGAATAATCAACCTATTGATTGTTTATTTAAGCTCTATCCGCTTGAATGGATGACCACGACAGAATATGCGCCACACATGCTTAATTCATCCACCACTTTTATTGAACCGGCGTGGAAATTACTATTAAGCAATAAAGTGCTATTGGCGAAATTGTGGCAAAAACATCCAAACCACCCTTTATTACTACCCGCTTACTTTAGTAAACATGATATTACCGATCGCCAATCGATATGGGTGAAAAAACCAACCTTAGGCCGTGAGGGCGCCAATGTTTCTTACTATGAAAAACGTAATGGTCTAGAATTTGCCGCCAAAGGTAGCGAACATTCTGCCTTTTACGATCAAGCAGGCTACATCTATCAACAAAAATTTGAACTGCCAAATTTTGATGGTATGTATCCAATGATTGGTTCTTGGGTAGTAGGTGATGTGGCTTGTGGCATCGGATTAAGAGAAGATTTTACCCCAGTTACCGGCAATGATAGCCACTTCATTCCGCATTACTTTGTGGAATAAAAACAACGCAAAAACTGACCGCACTTAACAGATAATAAGGAGATAAATATGTATCCATTTAGTTTTCAAAACCCTACTCGCATTGAATTTGGCCTCGATAAAGAAAAAGAGATGGGTAAATATATGCACGAATACGGTGCAAAAAAGGTTTTAATTATCTATGGTAGTGAGCGTGTCAAACAATCCGGCTTATTTGAAGATGTAGCGAAAAGCTTGCGTGAGCATGGCATAGAATACATTGAATGTGGCGGGGTAAAAAGTAACCCGACAATCAACAAAGTCCGTGAAGCCGTTGCAATGGCAAAAGCCTTTGGTGCAGATAGTGTGTTGAGTATTGGTGGCGGCTCTTGCCTTGATAGTGCGAAAGCGATCGCAGCAGGTGCGTGCTATGACGGTGATAC
>CABQSN010000004.1:0-29974 GCA_902466845.1 uncultured Haemophilus sp. | reverse complement strand
AAAAAAAAATTATATATTGTGGTAATAAATTGAAAAATAGTAAAAAGAGTCAAGAAATTTTAGAAAAATTATTAGATGATAATGAAAAGAGATTGGATGACTTAAAAAAATTAAAATGTAAATTCTTTAAAAAAGGATTTTATTTATATGAAGATATTGAATTTCTTGTGTATATATTACTACTGAAAAATAGGGATATAGCTAAGTTTATAGCTAACCGATTTCCAATTATTTTAATAGATGAATGTCAGGATTTATCTTATATACAATTAAAGATAATTGGATTACTTAATAAACAAGGTTGTAAAATTCATTTAATTGGGGATTTAAATCAATCTATCTATAAGTTTAGAAATATAGATCCACAGGATACATTAAACTTTATAAATAAATTAGATTTTAAACAAATGAATTTGAATCAGAATTATAGAAGTTGTCAAGAAATCGTAGATATATCACAGGTTATAATAAATGAGGATGATGATGTACAGGCAATTTCAAAAAAGGTAGTTGAGAAACCATTATTAGCTATATTGTATGAAAAGGATAAAGAAATAGATGTATATAATAAATTTAAAGATTTGATAAGAGATAATGGTTTAGATTTAAATAAAAGTAGGATAATTGTTAGAAACAATACACTAAAATATAAACTATTAGGTCTGAAAAAACAAGAGGGCAATAATAATAGATTAGAAACTTTGGCTAGAGCTATGTATATGTGGAAGAATGTTAATAATATAAGTGAATTTAGAATGACTTTTAATTTATTTGCAAAATCAGTGCAATCTATATATTTTTCTGGAATTGAGCATAAGGGAGAAAAATTTTTCTATAAGCCGTGTGAATTAGATATGGACGAATGGAAAGGGTTAGTTAATAAAATAAAACAAAGGCTTTTATTGTATGATAATTTATTAGATTTTTCACTGACATGGGAAAAGTGGAAAAAAGAATTAAAAAAAATTATAGACGATGATATAAATAGTATTTCAGAATTGGAGAATAGAGAATATGATTTAGGAAGAATAAGATCAGGAAATAAAAATAAAACACTAGAGGAAATATTATCAGATAAGGAATCTAATATTATAGATTGTAAAATAGAAACTATACATAGCTGTAAAGGAATGAGTTTAGATTCAGTATTATTTATGTCTTCATATAAAAAGTCTAATAATCAAGATTCAGGGACATTTTGGAGGGAATGGTTTGATTTAGAATATATAGGTGAGAAGAATAGACTCGCATATGTTGCTTTTTCGAGGGCAAGACATTTACTTGTATTGGGGATACCTAAATCAAGTAAATTTACTGATAAAGACAAAGAGACTTTAATTAATTTTGGATTTAAAGTTATTTAAGTTTAAAAAGTAATGTGGGCTTAGTATAGTATTAACATAATTATTTGCAATGAGATTTAGAATAAAAATTATTGTATTATGAATAGTGATACTAGCTATAGGAATTTGTAGAAAAATTTAAAATAAACACCAATTCCAAAATGGAAGATAAAAACCAAAAAAATAAGAAATATAAAAGCCAGAGTTGTAATATACATATATCATAGTAAAAAAAGGGGGGAATACTATAATGTTAATCACAGTTGTCGGTGTTGTGTTTATAACTTTGGCTTTAGTTTTATTTTCTATAGGCAATTTTAAAGGTACGAGGGTCCTGGTTCCGATAGTCGTTGTAGTTATGGGTATGGTACTTATAAAAGGAAGCTATGATATTGGAACAAATCAAATTGAAGCAAAACAAGTTGAGGAAAATGAGGACAAGGACAAAACAGAGGAATCTAGCAGCGATGTGAAAGATAAGTATTTGAAAGAGTTGGATGATTTGAGTGAAAAAATTACTCAATTTTCCTAAATAAAATGGACTTAAGCCAGGCTTACTCAAAACAAAGCTTGGTTCAGGTAAACGATTGCTCACCCTGGTATTATTGCATCCTTTCAAAAATCTCGCTTTGCTTTTTTGCTCATTTTGTGTAGAATACGCGCTCGGCTTATTGATTAATCCGAACACAAGGAGTTCTCCATAATGGAAGCATCAAAGAAAAAGATGAAATTCCCTTCCGCATTTAGCATTCTCTTTATTATTCTTCTTATTGCTATTGGTCTTACTTGGCTTATTCCCTCAGGGTCCTACTCTAAACTTTCCTACGACACCACCGAAAATCATTTTATTGTCAAAACCCACGGAATTCCCGATCAAAGCTATCCAGCAACAGAACAAACCCTTAATCAACTCAATATCAAAATTCAACTTTCTAATTTCACCAACGGCATTATCAAAAAGCCGATTGCTATCCCCGATACCTATCAACGCATTGAACAACACGAAAAAGGCATTACCGATATGATTCACGCCATGGTGGATGGCACCATTGAAGTCGCGGATATTATGATTTTTATCTTCATACTCGGTGGAATGATTGGTGTGATAAACAAAACAGGAGCATTCAATGCCGGATTAATGTCTCTCACCAAGAAAACGAAAGGAAATGAATTCTCTGTTGTCTTTGCTGTCTGCGTGTTGATGCTGTTAGGAGGTACGGCTTGTGGTATTGAGGAAGAAGCAGTAGCCTTCTACCCGATTCTTGTTCCCGTCTTTTTAGCCTTAGGCTATGATTCGATTGTCTGTGTTGGTGCCATATTCCTCGCAGCCTCGATGGGCACTGCCTTTTCAACAATCAATCCATTCTCTGTTGTTATTGCTTCAAACGCTGCAGGGATTCCATTCACTGAAGGGATGGGATTTCGCACACTGGGACTTATTCTTGGTGGAACCTGTGTAATAGCCTATATGTATTGGTACTGTAAAAAACTGCGTGCCAATCCTGAATTTTCTTATACCTATGACGATCGCCAAGCCTTCTATGATCTCTATATGAAAGACATTGATCCTAATGCAACCGTTGAATTTACTTTTAGAAGAAAACTCATTCTGATTCTATTTAGTGGCGCCTTTCCTCTCATGGTATGGGGGGTGATGTTTGGTGGTTGGTGGTTCCCTCAAATGGCAGCATCCTTCCTAGCCATTACTATCATTATTATGTTTATCAGTGGATTGCCTGAAAAAGATGTTATAAATGGGTTTACTCATGGTGCTTCTGAATTAGTCGGCGTCGCATTGATTATCGGACTCGCTCGAGCAGTCAATATCATTCTGGAACAAGGGATGATTTCAGACACGATTCTTGATTATATGACTCACCTTGTCGGTGGAATGAATGGTGGTGTCTTTATTATTGGTCAGCTCATTGTCTTCATTTTCTTAGGATTGGTTGTACCTTCATCTTCAGGTCTTGCCGTACTCGCTATGCCAATTATGGCACCGCTGGCTGATACTGTTGGCATTCCAAGAGATATCGTGGTATCGGCTTACAACTGGGGGCAATATATTATGTTGTTCCTTGCGCCAACAGGATTAGTCCTTGTTACATTACAAATGCTTGGCATCCCATTCAATAAATGGTTGAAATTTGTCATGCCAATCGTAGGTTGCCAATTTGTTATTTCATCGATACTTCTCCTTGTTCAAGTATTTATGTATGCGCAATAAGCAATAAAATAAAAAGCCACGCAATTGCGTGGCTTCTTTTTCTCATCTGATGCTATTTGACAAACTCATCAAACTCTAACTCATAATCATCACCATCTCTGGTGTATTTGATATAACGTGGAAATTGCTCACCTGAGAATTTCTTCACCATGATGTCTTTGTTACCTGTTTTAAATGAATAGGTGATTTCCGTGACAGTTTGCTTATTATATTGGATCTGTTTTTCCACTTTCTTCACATTCACATTTTCCATTGGGTAAAGTTTTTTACCATTTGTAATTTGGAAACTGGTTGGCAATTTATCGTAATAGCTCAACTGAAATGCCATGGTGAATAAGTCAAAAGTCGGTAATGTTAACGGTTCGGTTTCTAACCCATTTTTCACTTTACCGTATTCAATGGTTGTTGGCGAAATTTTAGAAATGGCATAAGGTTTACCATTACGTACGTCTTGATAATTCACCATTTTAAATTGGCTCGGGGTTTGCGAACCGCGAGAAGTAAACACAATGTTGTACAACGGAATATTAATTTTCGCATTGACTGAATACTGTGAACCATCAGCTTTAAAATGCACATACGCCGGCATTAAATAATTGGAACTGTATTTAATATTATAATCCACCGCAGACCATGCTGTTGGCACATAAGCAATTAATGCAGCAAAAAGGATTTTAAATAACTTCATTGGTTTTCCTTATATATAAAAATAGGTTGCCTTTTAGAGTATCACAACAAGAAGAAGTTCCCCATTAAAAAACCATCTTATCCGAAGACAAGATGGCTTTCATTTATTTTAGCTTAATGGAGGATTATAAAACCGCACCCGCCATTAAGAAGCCGAATAACACAGATAAACTAATTGCAATCACACCAGGAATTAAGAATGGGTGATTGAATACATATTTACCGATACGAGTTGAACCAGTATCATCCATTTCTACTGCCGCAATTAAGGTTGGGTAAGTAGGAAGAATGAATAATGCTGATACTGCGGCAAATGCTGCAATTGCTGCTTCCGGCGAAACGCCTAATAAAATTGCAGTTGGATATAATGCTTTTGCAGTTGCAGCTTGTGAGTAAAGTAAGGTACTTGCGAAGAACAAGATTACCGCTAAACTCCAAGGATATTGTTGTAAGAACTCAGCTGATACTGCTTTGATTTGATCGATATGACCTTCAACGAAAGTATTACCTAACCATGCCACACCAAGTACACAAATTACCGCTGACATACCTGATTTAAAGGTTGCTGCATTAGTAATTTTTGCAGTATCCACTTTACATGCCATAGTGATAATCGCTGCTGTCGCAAGCATGAAAGAGATAATGGCGTTATCACGAGAAAGAATTGGATTTTGAATTAAACCAACTGTTTTACTGATTGCAGTTGCATAAAGCATGACCACTAAAATCGCGATAAGGAAAATTGCGACAGAGCGTTTTGCATAAGGTTTGATCTCAATTTGCATTTCGCCACGCATAGTAATTAAACCTTTTGCTAGACGATCTTGGTAAACTTCATCATCTTTCAAATCTTTACCAAGGAAGTTACAAATCACCGCAGTAATCATACATGCTGCGTAAGTAGTTGGGATCCAAATACCTAATAATTGTAAGTAACTTAAACCAAAGTTTTTCTCTAATTCAGCAGAAAGGAATACCACCGCAGCAGAAATTGGAGACGCTGTAATCGCAATTTGTGAAGCGATAACCGCAATAGAAAGTGGACGTGAAGGACGAATGCCTTGTTCTTTTGCCACTTCAGCAATCACTGGAAGTGTTGAGAATGCTGTGTGACCAGTACCTGCAAGTACAGTCATAAAGTAAGTTACCGTTGGTGCAAGGAAGGTAATGTATTTTGGATTTTTACGTAGGATTTTTTCAGCTACTTTTACTAAGAAATCCATACCACCCGCAACTTGCATTGCCGCAATCGCCATGATTACAGACATGATAACTGAAATTACATCAAACGGAATAGCACCCGGTTTTAAGCCAAGTAGTGAAAGTGCAACAACACCCATCCCCCCCATGAAACCGATACCAATACCGCCTAATCTAGCCCCTAGGTAAATAAAGAGTAGGACGACTAAAAGTTGAGCCCAAATCATAATATTTTCTCCATATTAATTTTAAGAATAATTCCGGAACATATATTAACAACAAACTAGTGCATTATCTATATTTATTACTTGGATTAGCCTATTTTATCCGAAAGTGCGGTTAAAATTTGATTCAAATTCTGACCGCACTTTCAATGACTTTCCTAGAAATCCTCAAAGTATTGTTGAATCACTTTTGGATCTTTTGTTTGTGTTAAGGCTAATTGCAATAACACTCGTGCTTTTTGCGGATTCAATGTACCTGAAGCCACAAAGCCATATTTAGAATCATCCACTTCAGCATCACGCGTTGTGTAACCTGTCGGCACACGAGATGAACGTACTACCACAACGCCATCTTTCGCCGCTTTTTCTAAACGTTCTAAATGGGCTGCATTCACGTTACCATTACCCACACCTGCAGAAACAATGCCTTGATAGCCCGCATCCAATAATGAATTTAATGGCTCAATTGGTGCATTAGAATAAGCATAAACAATGCCTACTTTCGGTAAGCTGTCTAATTTATCTACGTTAAATGGTGTGTTTACAGTATGTTTGCTTTCAGGTGAGCGTTCGTAATCTACTTTACTGTTATGGATATAACCCAAGGTACCATAGTTTGGTGAATGGAATGTTTGTACTGCAGTGGTACTCATTTTGGTCACATCACGTGCACCTAATACTTCACCATTCATCGCCACTAATACGCCACGACCTGATGATTTTTTATCCGTTGCCACGACGACGGCGTTATAAAGGTTTAACGGACCATCCGCACTTTTTTCTGTCGCAGGACGCATTGCCCCCACTAATACAATTGGTTTTTCACATTTCGCGGTAAGATCTAAGAAATAAGCGGTTTCTTCCATGGTATCGGTACCATGAGTAATCACGAAACCATCGGTATCTTTACATTGTGCATTAATCGCTTTTGCTAATTTTAACCACACATCATCGCTCATATCTTGTGAACCAATTTTTACAATTTGCTCACCTTTTATATTTGCAAGCTGCTTAATTTCGGGCACCGCATCAATTAGTGCATCAACATTGAGTTGCCCTGCTTTATAAGCAGAAGAAACGGCAGTTTCGCCACTTCCGGCAATCGTGCCACCTGTTGCTAAAATTGTAATATTAGGTAATTCCGCAGCTTGTGCGATCGAAAAACCAAATCCGAGCATCATAAGTGCCGTTAATTTTTTTAATTTCATGCGCGTCTCCTTTCACGTTTTATAATCTAAGTTTGGCTATTCTCTACTTAATTAGGCGTAGAATAAACACAAAGATAAGATATTTATGATCCCGATCACATTTTTATTGATCCGATTGTATAAGCTTTCGCCAACGTTGCGTTTCCTTGATAATTTTTTTGAAAGATAACTAAAGTGCGGTTATACTTAAAGCCTTATTTCATCTGAAGATAAACTCTTATTCATTATCAAAATTAAGTTGAGAACAACATGCAAGAATTTATGCCTCAAGCAATTGAATTTGCTCAAAAACACACTTTTTTAACGATCGCATGGTTTGCTGTCCTTTTTATGACACTTTTCACCTTTTTTAAAAGTGCGACACAAAAATATCGCGTCATCACCAACCCTGAAGCGGTTCGCTTAATGAACGATGAAGAAGCCGTGGTGATTGATTTACGCCCTATTGATGAATTCCAACGCGGCCATATCATTGGTAGCGTCAACTTGCTTCCAACTGAAATTAAAAATCAAAATGTAGGCAAAATCGAACATCACAAAGAAAAACCGCTTATCATTGTGGATGTTAACGGTGTTTCTTCTGCTACGTCCGCAGAACTTTTAACCAAACAAGGCTTTGAAAAAGTTTATGTGTTAAAAGACGGTTTAGCGGCTTGGGCGGGTGCAAATTTACCATTAGTAAAAAAACATAAGTAAGGATCCTCTATGTCTGAACAAAATCAACAACCTGAAGTAGCGGCTGAAGAGCAACAAGAAGCGGTACTTCAAATTCAACGTATTTATGTAAAAGATGTTTCTTTTGAAGCACCAAATCTTCCTCATATTTTCCACCAAGAATGGAAACCTAAACTCGGCTTCGACTTAAGCACTGAAGCGGTTCAAGTAGGTGAAGATTTATACGAAGTCACTTTAAACATCAACGTAGAAACCACCATGGAAGATTCTGGTGATGTGGCGTTTATTTGTGAAGTGAAACAAGCTGGCGTATTTACAATCAGCGGTTTAGAAGATGTTCAAATGGCACACTGCTTAACATCTCAATGCCCAAATATGCTTTTCCCTTATGCACGTGAATTGATTTCTAACTTAGTAAATCGTGGTACATTCCCGGCATTAAACCTTTCTCCGGTAAACTTCGATGCGTTGTTCATTGATTACATGAACAAGCAGCAAGCAGCAGCCGAAGCGGAAGAAAATCAGGAAACCCAACATTAATTGTGATGAGGGCAGGCGATATCGTCTGCCCTTTTATTTTAAAGGTGATTGAAATGAACCCATCCCAATCTCCAATTACCATTCTTGGTTGCGGTTCTTATGGAACAGCACTCGCTATCTCATTTTCTCGCAATGGCTCTCCAACCTATCTTTGGGGGCACAATCCCGAGCACATTAATCAAATGCAACAGGAACGTCAAAATCGCCGTTTTCTACCTGATATTGAATTTCCAGAAAGTTTGCATTTAGAATTAGATTTGAAAACAGCCCTTGATCAAGCTAAAGATATTTTAATTGTGGTGCCAAGCCATGCTTTTGGTGAAATTCTGTTAAAAATTCGACCGCACTTAAAACCTGATCATCGTTTAATTTGGGCAACTAAAGGATTAGAACGTAACACTGGCCGATTACTACAAGAAGTAGTGGAAGAAACCTTAGGTAAAGCAATTCCAACCGCAGTGCTTTCAGGTCCCACTTTTGCGAAAGAATTGGCTCAAGGTTTACCAACAGCGATTACCCTTGCCTCTCGTAATGAAAAGTTTGCCTTAGAATTTCAAGCGAGAATTCATTGCAGTCAGCATTTTCGGGTGTATGTAAACCAAGATATGATTGGCGTTCAATTAGGTGGCGCCATTAAAAACGTAATTGCGATTGGCGCAGGTATTTCAGATGGTATGGGATTTGGTGCCAATGCCAGAACGGCATTGATTACCCGTGGAATTGCGGAAATTACTCGCTTAGGTGTAGCCATGGGAGCGAATACACAAACCTTTATGGGCATGTCAGGTTTAGGTGATTTAGTGCTCACTTGTACCGATAACCAATCCCGTAACCGTCGATTTGGCTTAATGCTCGGGAAAAGAACTGATAGCCAACAAGCCATGGATGAAATTGGTCAGGTGGTGGAAGGTTTTTACAACACCAAAGAAACCTATTTATTAGCGCAACGTCAAGGCGTGGAAATGCCGATTACAGAACAAATTTACCAAATGCTCTTTTGTGGTAAAAGTGCACAAGAAGTGGCACTAAGCTTATTAGGTCGTGAACGAAAAGGCGAATAAGGAGAAAAAATGACGTTAGAAGTATGGCAACACATTCGCCAAGAGGCAAAAGAATTAGCAGAATGCGAACCAATGCTCGCCAGCTTTTTCCATTCCACTATTTTAAAACATCAAAATCTTGGCAGTGCCTTGAGTTATTTACTTGCGAATAAACTGGCTAACCCGATCATGCCGGCAATTTCGCTACGTGAAATTATTGAAGAAGCCTATCAAGCCGAGCCCAATATCATTGATTGTGCTGCTTGTGATATTAAAGCTGTGCGCCACCGCGATCCTGCTGTGGAATTGTGGTCCACACCATTGCTTTATTTAAAAGGTTTTCACGCCATTCAAAGCTATCGCATTACCCATTATTTGTGGAACCAAAATCGAAAAGCACTCGCACTTTATTTACAAAATCAAATTTCAGTGGCTTTCGATGTGGATATTCACCCTGCCGCCAAAATTGGGCACGGCATTATGTTTGACCATGCTACCGGTATTGTCGTGGGCGAAACTTCGGTAATTGAAAATGATGTGTCTATCTTACAAGGTGTTACCCTCGGTGGTACAGGTAAAGAATCCGGCGATCGCCATCCAAAAGTACGAGAAGGTGTGATGATTGGAGCAGGGGCAAAAATTCTCGGTAATATCGAAGTGGGCAAATATGCCAAAATTGGTGCCAACTCTGTTGTACTTCAACCTGTGCCTGAATATGCCACTGCAGCAGGTGTACCTGCTCGTATTGTCGGCAAAGACAAAGCAGCAAAACCGGCATTTGAGATGAACCAATATTTTATCGATGATGATATAAATTTGAATATTTAAAAAGTTACTATACTTAACAAACACTTAGACTTATTGTGACGAGATTCATATTTTTTGAGAGTAAAAGGAAGCAATATGATAGAAGATAAACAATATCCACAACTTTCGATGAATGAGTTTTTTTTTACGTATAGCTTCATATTTGTTTTGCTATTATTCATATCTGTAATTATTTTTTTTAACGATGTTCCAATAACTAACTTTGAAATATTTATCGATAAATATTTAGTCAAGGGGAGAGGAGTATATTCTCATATATACTCCTTTCAATCTGAAATAATCTCAAATTTGTCGATGATTATTGCTCCACTGTTTGCTATTTATCTAGCATTAACTTTGAAGCTCACTTACTCGTCGGAAAATGAAATTATTAATAGTGGAAGGGTAATAGAGAAAAGTGTAAAAAAAACTATATTAATGAAATTTTGCTTTATTATATCAGCACTGCTTCTTGTAACGATGTGTGTGTTTTTAACATACATATATAATTGGGATCTTGAAGAATCTAAAACTAATACATTATTTGTTAGGGATAATGTAATATGTTTGCTATCCTTAACTTATATAATTTATACAGGGACATTCTTTACACTTTTTGTGCTGTTTAGCGTAATACGTCACCCAGTATCTTCATTAAAGTATCATATATACCGACCAAATTGAAATAAACCAATATCTTATCGATGATGATATAAATTTGAATATTTAAAAGGTTAATATACTTACAAATACTTAAAATTATTGTAATAAATTTTAAAAAATTTCATTTTGACTTTAAATGATGAATTCTTAGACAATTAACATATAAAAATGTAGCATCAAACTAAGTTTAACCGCTTTTAGCAATTTATTGAGGGAAATAATATGTCTAGTTTTGCTATGCGTGTTAATAACGGTAATTTAAGTATAGCAGATTATCTTGAAAAACTTAATAAGATGGGATCTATATGAACGGAGATAAAAAATATCCAAAATTTTTGATAAATGAGGATTTTTTAGTATATGGTAGTGTTTTTATATCAGTATTGTTTGTTCTCATAGTCATTTTTTTTAATAATATTCCAATAACTGATTTTGAAGTATTCATTGATACGTATTTAATAAAAGGGAATGGAGTATACTCTCATATATACTCCTTTCAATCTGAAGTAATTTCAAATTTATCAATGATAATAGCCCCTTTGTTTGCTATTTATACTGTATTGACTTCAAAGTTTACTTATTTATCTGAACGTGAAATGATTGATTCTGGTATTACAATAGAGAAAAGTATAATAAAAACCATACAGAGAAAACTAGTCTTCATCATATCATTACTGCTTCTTGTAGCAACATTTATATTTTTGACATACATCGATAGCTGGGATCTTCAAGCTGTAGAAACTAATACATTATTTATTACCGATAATGTTGTATGTTTATTGTTCTTAAATTGTGTATTTTGCATCGGAACGCTTTTCGCTCTTACTTTTCTATTTAGTGTAGTATTACACCCTATAACTTTTTTAAGATATCATTACCAATCTAATTAAAGACAAAGCGGCAAAACCAGCTTTTGAAATGAATCAATATTTTATTGATGATGATATAAATTTGAATATTTAAGACCAAAATATGATTAACAAAGACACCCAACTTTGCATGTCTCTTTCTGGCAGACCGGGCAATTTTGGCACAACATTCCATAACTATCTATATCAAAAACTCGGGCTTAATTTTATCTATAAAGCCTTTACTACCACGGATATTGAAAGCGCCGTCAAAGGCATTCGTGCACTTGGTATTCGAGGTTGTGCCGTTTCAATGCCTTTTAAAGAAAGCTGCATGCCATTTTTAGATGAAATCTCCCCTTCTGCACAAGCCATTCAGTCTGTGAATACCATTGTGAATGATCAAGGTTTTCTTCGTGCTTACAACACCGACTATATTGCCATTGTTAAACTTATCGAAGAATATCAATTAGATAAAAAGAGTAGAGTGATTGTACAAGGCAGTGGTGGTATGGCAAAAGCCGTCGTCGCAGCCTTTAAAAACAGTGGATTTGAGCATCTTAAGATTTTTGCTCGAAATGAAAAAACAGGTAAAAATTTAGCCGCACTTTATGACTATGAATATATCCCATCTTTAGGCAATCAATCGGCAGACATTTTAGTCAACGTTACGCCAATTGGGATGAAAGGTGGAAAAGAAGAATTTGATCTCGCCTTTCCTGAAAATCTTATTCAACAAGCTCAAACCGCTTTTGATGTCGTGGCTATTCCTACTGAAACACCGTTTATCCAATTTGCTCAACAGCAAGGGAAACAAACGATTTCTGGTGCAGAAGTGATTGTGCTACAAGCTGTTGAACAATTTGAGCTCTACACAGGCATTCGACCTGATGACCAATTAATCGCCGAAGCTGCCGCTTTTGCTCGAAAAAACAGTTAAAAAATAAACCGCACTTCTAAAAAAGTGCGGTTCTTTTTATCTGAGTTTTACGCTAACAATTTTCTTGCAGCTTCCACTACCACAGATACTGCTTTATCTTCTGTATCTTTCATGGTGGCTTCATTTGGAATTTCTTGTTGTGTACGGTTCACAATCACACCTGCCACCATACCTGCTCGTAAGCCAAGAGCATTACACATCGTAAATAATGTGGCTGATTCCATCTCATAGTTCATCACATTGAGATCTTGCCATTGTTTTAACAAGCCTTGGTAATCACGATATACTTTACCACTGTAGGTATCATAACGTTCTTGACCTGGATAGAAGGTATCTGAAGAAGCTGTAATTCCTACAAATGGCTCAATACCTTTTTCTTTAGCTGCATTGTAAAGTGCAGTGGTACATTCAAAATTTGCTACCGCTGGATATTCAATTGGCGCAAAGTGACGGCTTGCACCATCAAGGCGGACTGCACCCGTTGTAACAAGAACATCACCTACATTGATATGTGGTTGAATGGCGCCTGTTGTACCAATACGTAAGAATGTACGCACGCCAAGCTGAGCCAGCTCTTCCACACAGATAGATGTAGAAGGGCCACCAATACCGGTTGAACACACCACCACCGGTTGACCATTTAAATAGCCTAACCAAGAAGTGAACTCACGTGTACTTGCAAGAAACTCAGGGTTATCAAGTTTTTTAGCAATACGTTCGCTACGTGCAGGATCCCCAGGTACGATAGCGAGTGTAGCACCTTTTAATTGTGCTTTAGTCAGGTTTAAGTGAAATACATCAGACATAATAATCTCCTTTTTATCATTCTTGCCGCAAAGTGCGGTCAAATTTTCATTATTTTTTCAATGCCCCTAAGATACCACGCATGATTTGTTTGGTCACTTCATTACGAATATTTCGGCCGACTGATTTTGCCACGCTATTCACAATTTGTTCTGTCGGAGAAAGTTTATCTCCACGTTTTTGTGTTCCAAAAATCATACGGCTTAAGCTACCAAATAAACCGCTTTCTTCCTCTTGCTGCGCTTGTTCAGCTTGTTTTTGTTGTACTGCCGCTAAATCCGCTTGCGCATTTAACACTTCGAAAGCCGACTCATTATCCACGTAATCTTTATAGAATGCATAAAGATCATCGTCTTTCACCCAAGCAGCTCGCTCTTCTTCAGTAATCGGGGCAAGTTGGCTTTTCGGCGGATAAACATACGCCACTTCAACGGGCGTTGGCATGCCTTTTTCATCTAAGAATGAAATCAATGCTTGGCCCACACCTAAAGTTGAAATGGTTTCCACCACATTGACAGCAGGATTTGAACGGAACGTTTCCGCTGCAGATTTCACTGCTTTTTGATCGCGTGGAGTGAAAGCTCGCAACGCGTGTTGTACACGGTTACCTAATTGGCCTAACACGGTATCCGGTAAATCTAATGGGTTTTGGGTTACAAAATAAATCCCCACCCCTTTAGAACGAATCAAGCGAACCACTTGTTCCACTTTGTCCACCAACACACTCGGTGCACCATCAAAGAGTAAGTGTGCTTCATCGAAGAACATCACAAATTTTGGTTTATCTGGATCGCCCACTTCCGGCAATTGCTCAAATAATTCAGACATCAACCAAAGCAAGAATGCACTATACATTCTTGGGGAATTAATTAATTTTTCAGAATTTAAAACATTGATCACACCACGACCATCACGGGTTTGTAACCAATCTTCAAGATTTAATGCCGGCTCACCAAAAAGATTGGTCGCTCCTTCATTTTCAAGGGTCAGTAAGGCACGTTGAATCGCGCCCACACTCGCAGCTGATACGTTGCCGTATTCTACTTGGAACGATTTGGCGTTTTCTGCTACAAATTTAAGCATTGCACGTAAATCTTTTAAGTCGATGAGTAACAAGCCTTTGTCATCTGCAACACGGAATACGAGGTTTAATAAGCCTTCTTGGGTTGCGTTTAAATTTAATAAACGGGAAAGTAATAATGGTCCCATTTCAGAAATCGTGGTACGAAGCGGAATACCGGTTTCACCGAATACATCCCAAAATGACACAGGATAGCCATTTAAATAACTCTCGCCACCTAAATCAAATTGCTCAATGCGTTCTGCCACTTTGCCACTGAATGTCCCCGCTTTGACTAAACCAGACAAATCGCCTTTAACATCGACTAAAAAGACCGGCACGCCATCATCACTGAACGCTTCCGCCATTTTACGTAATGTTACGGTTTTCCCCGTCCCTGTCGCCCCAGCGATCAGACCATGACGGTTTGCCATTTTTGCGGTAATACCAAGGGTTTGGCCTTGTTCGGTACGCGCGAGAGAATATTGCATAAAGATTCCTTTGTTTTGTTGGTTTTATTTAAACGAATAATAAGGAAAAAACGAAGTGCGGTCAAAATTTAAGTGATTTTACGGTATAATTTCTCAAAACTAACTCAAAGCAGGAAAAATAGATGTCAAACGCAAAAATTCTTATTATTAAAACAGGATTGATAGAAACCTTAACATTCCCTGATGGTAGCTCATATGAAAGTGCTATCCGTAAAAAACCGGTACCCATGGTAAAAGTGCACACTCTGGGGGCAGAAGGTAACGATGTGGGTTTAAAAGCCCATCACGGTGGTGTTGATAAAGCCTTGTTTTTTATGTCTGATGTGTCTTTCCCTGCTTTAAACGCACTACTTGGTGAAAAGTTTGATTTTCACGGTAGCGCGATTTATGGTGAAAACTTTGTGGTATCAGGCTTACATGAAGATAATGTCTGCATAGGCGATCGTTACAAAATTGGCAGCACGCTTTTAGAAGTGTCTCAACCACGTAAACCTTGCGAACGTTTATCTCATAATACCAAGAATGAGAATACAAGAGAGGTAATTAGTCAGTCTGGCTGGACAGGTTGGTATGTTCGCGTGATCGAAGAAGGTGAAATTCATCAAGGCGATGAACTCATCTTGCAACACCGTCCTTATCCAGAATGGACTATTCGTCGTTTAAACACGCTACTTTCTGCTCCTTCAAGTGTGGCAGAATTAGAAGAAGCCTTAGCCATCGAGGAATTAGCGCCAGCGTTTAAACGTTCTGTTAACTCACAATTACGTAATTTACAGCAGGCGGCCTAAAATGTCGGCTAAAACGACCGCACTTTGTCCGTGCCAATCTTCGCTTTCTTATGAAGATTGTTGCGGACGCTTTCATTCAGGCAACATGTTTCCAGAAACCGCGGAACAACTTATGCGCTCCCGCTATTCAGCGTTTGTGCTTAAAAAGATTCCTTATATCGTGCAAACCACTGTGCCAAGCCAACAAACGTTATTAGATGAAAAAGCCCTGCAAGATTGGGCTGATGAAACGCAATGGCTCGGTTTAGATATTGTCAAAGCAGAAACCTTAACCAAAACACAAAGTGCGGTTGAATTTAAAGCACATTTTCAAGGCAACGAACAGCCGCAAGTGCATCACGAATATTCTCTTTTTGTAAAAATTGATGGTCGTTGGTATTTTGTTGATCCCACTGTACCGCTCCCAAGCAATAAACAGCCTTGTGTTTGTGGCTCAGGGAAGAAATTTAAACATTGTTGCGGAGGCTTGCTCTAATGACCTTAACGTCTTTTTTCGCATTATTCTGGCAGCGTTCTCAAGAAAATAAATTAACGCAAGCTGCCGGTTCACTCACCTACAGCACCATGCTCGCTATCGTGCCATTAATTATGGTGGTGTTTTCAATTTTCTCTGCTTTTCCCGTTTTTAACGAAGTAACCGGTGCATTGAAAGAATTCATCTTCACCAATTTCGCGCCTTCCGCGAGTGATGTTGTGGGACAATATATTGATGAATTCGTCCGTAACTCCAAGCAAATGAGTGCCGTGGGGATTGTGAGTTTGATTTTAGTGGCATTGATGCTCATTAACTCCATCGACCGTACACTCAATGGTATTTGGCAAGACACTAGTAATCGCCCGATTTTTACGTCATTTGCTATTTATTGGCTCATTTTAACGCTCGGCCCGCTTTTAATCGGTACTAGCATTGCGGCAAGTTCCTATGTTAAAGCCATGTTCGAGCAATCTGAAACGCTCTCTTTTGGCTTAAAACTCCTCAGCTTTGTGCCATTTCTTTCTACTTGGTTTATTTTCACGCTCATTTATATGGTCGTGCCAAATAAGAAAGTGAGCATCAAACACTCCGCAGCAGGCGCATTAATTGCGGCAATTTTCTTTACTTTAGGGAAACAAGCCTTTACTTGGTACATCACCACCTTCCCATCTTATCAATTAATTTATGGCGCCATGGCAACACTGCCGATCATGTTATTGTGGATTCAAATCAGCTGGACGGTGGTGTTATTCGGTGCACAATTAGCTGCAGTGCTTGCAGAAGTGCAGTCAATGAATCAAACAAATTTAGAGGAAGTAAAATGATTGCATTAATCCAGCGTGTGACTCAGGCTAAAGTGGAAGTTGAAGGTCAAATTGTGGGACAAATCAGCAAGGGATTATTGGTTTTATTAGGCGTGGAAAAAGAAGACGACCAAGCCAAAGCAGATAAGCTCGCTGAGAAAGTGTTAAATTACCGTATTTTCAGTGATGAAAATGACAAAATGAATTTAAACGTGCAACAAATCGGTGGCGAAGTGCTTGTGGTATCCCAATTTACTTTAGCCGCTGACACGCAAAAAGGCTTACGACCAAGTTTCTCAAAAGGTGCCGCACCAGCATTGGCTAACGAATTGTATGGCTATTTTTCGCAAAAATGTGCAGAAAAAGTCACTGTTGCCAACGGACAATTTGCGGCAGATATGCAAGTGAGCCTCACCAATGATGGCCCAGTTACATTTTGGTTAAATGTCTGAATAAAGAGAACAATCACTATTTTTTTCAAAGCAAAGGAAACTCTTCCTTTGATCTCATTGTCGTATTAACGCTCAAATGTATATAACAATTTCAAATCCCATCCATAATTGCATTGGTAATCCCCTTATTTTATGGGTAAACTAAGGCGATTTGATGGGGATCTTCTTAAAGTTTAGCTTGTAATAAAATGAAAAAAATTTCGTTAAAAATAACCGCACTTTTGCTTGGATGGATGAGTTTTTCAGCCCTTGCAGAACAAACTGTAGATATTGAGATCCGCGGTATCAAAGGTGAACGCGCTATTCGCAATACTGATATGAATGTCAAACTCATTGATAAAGGTGAGATGGACGGCTCAGATCGTTATAAACAATTAGTTTCAGATGCTGTCGATAAAGGCCTTCGAGTCTTCGGTTATTATGGTTCTTCAGTCACCTTTGAATTGAAAAAACGCAAAGGTCAGCGAGACTTACTTATCGCCAATGTAAAACCTGGTGAACCAAGTAAAATTGCGGGAACAGAAGTTGAAATTACAGGCGAAGCAGCAGAAGACGAAAACTTCACAGCACTCCGTAAAAACTTACCCAAAAAAGGCGAGTTAGTTGAGCATCAAAAATACGATGACTATAAAAGCAGCATTTCAAACCTTGCACTAGCTCGTGGTTATCTTGACGGAAAATTCCAAATTTCTCGCTTAGAAATCAGCCCAGAAACTCATGAAGCATGGTGGCGTATGCTATTTGATAGTGGCGTGCGGTATCATTACGGCAACATCACATTTAACCATTCCCAAATTCGCGAAGACTATTTGCAAAATATGCTCAACATTAAATCGGGCGATCCTTATTTAGTCAGCGATTTATCTGAATTAACTAACGATTTTTCTTCTACCAACTGGTTTAGCTCAGTGCTTTTACAGCCTCATGTCCGCGAAGAAGAAAAATTAGTGGATATCGAATTGTTACTTTATCCACGTAAGAAAAACTCAATGGAGCTTGGGGTCGGTTTTGCAACCGATACGGGCCCTCATGTCCAAATTGGCTGGACGAAACCTTGGATTAATAGCCGAGGTCATAGTTTCCGTACAAATCTTTACATCTCTGCACCAAAGCAAAACTTTGAAGCCACTTATAAAATACCATTGTTGAAAAATCCATTAAATTATTATTATGAATTTTCAACCGGTTATGAAAAAGAAAATAAAAATGACACGGATACCAAAGCACTCACTTTTGCTGCATTACGTTATTGGAATAATAAAGAGGGTTGGCAATATTTTGCGGGTCTTCGTGTCCGTTACGACAGCTTCACGCAAGCTGATTTCACCGATAAAACGCTCCTTGTTTATCCTACCGGAGGCTTTAGCCGGACTCGTTTAAAAGGCGGTCAATTCCCAACATGGGGAGATACCCAAAAAATCACGATCGATTTAGGGAATAAGCTTTGGATGTCAGAAGCCAATTTCTTTAAAGTTCAAGCTTCCACCGCATGGATTCGTACTTATGCAGAAAATCACCGTTTTATTACCCGTGCAGAAATTGGTTATTTAAATACCACTGATATTCGTAAAATTCCACCTGCATTACGTTTCTTTGCTGGGGGCGATCGCAGCGTGCGAGGTTATGGCTATAAGAAAATTTCGCCGAAAAATAAAGATGGGAAATTAGTCGGCGGTTCTCGCTTAGTAACAGGTAGCCTTGAATATCAATATCAAGTTTACCCAAATTGGTGGGGAGCCGTATTTGCGGATACAGGCTTAGCCGCAGATGCTTACAAAGCAAATGAGTTACGCTATGGCGCAGGTTTCGGTGTACGTTGGGCATCGCCAGTTGGCGCCATCAAATTTGATATTGCAACGCCAATTCGAGATAAAGATAACAGCAAAAACATTCAATTTTACATTGGCTTAGGTGCTGAAATTTAGGGTATGACTATGTCTGAACAAGAAAAACAACCAGATAACCAAACCATGCGCCCCATTAAAAAGACCTACCGTAAAATTTTATGTGTCGGAAGTGCGGTCATTTTTGTCCCTGTTTTAGGCTTAGTCACAGCACTGTCTTTTGATAGTGGACAACGTGCACTCATTCAACTCGCCGATAAAATGCTCGATAGCTTATCTATTGAGCAAGTCAGCGGTGGCTTACAAGATGGTTTAGTCTTAGAAAATTTACGTTTTCAAACCACCGGAGTAGATGTAGCTCTCCCTAAAACGCGCTTACAACTGAATTTAGCTCGTTTACTTTCGGGTGATATTATTGTTGATGATCTCAGCTTAACACAGCCGAAAATTGCCATTGATACCAGTGTCATGCCACCTTCTGAAGAGAAACCAACGGAAAGTGGTCCAATGGAAAAAATCCATTTACCGGTTTCTGTACAAGTGAAAAATGTGGCGGTCACTGACTTTGATATGAAACTCGATCAAAGCAATATTACCTTTTCATCATTTCAAAGTGCGGTCAGTTTAAACAATGAATCTGGCCTTACCCTTGAGCCTACCACGCTTTCAGATGCGCTTTTCTCAACGGTCACCCAAACTCAACCGAATACACCTCAGCCCGAGAAAAAAGAACCTGCTAAACCCGTTGATTGGGCGCAAATTGAGCAAACACTCACACCGGCTTTTTTAGGTAATTTAAATGCGGTGAACTTGCCTTTTGATATGCACATTCCAAGTGTTTTGGGTACAAACTGGCAATATCAATCCCTCAATGAAAAAGGCGAAGAAACCCAAAAAATCACGGTGCCTAAAGCAGAATTGCAAGCGGATGCCACCGATCATTTAGTAAAATTACAAAAACTCGACATTGACAGCTCTCTTGGTACACTTTCTAGCCAAGGACAACTCCAACTCAATGAAGATTTTCTGGTTGATCTCACATTAAAATCTGATCTCCAAGCATTTAAATCAAAAGATAAAACCATTCTGCCTGCCAGCAAAGTTGATCTCAATTTATCGGGTTCATTGAAAAAAACGACCGCACTTTCGTTAACCACACAAGGCGTACTTGATGCCACCTTAACGGGTGACGTGAAACTGGCTGAAGATAAAATGCCATTAAATCTGCAGTTAAAAGCGAAAAAAGGTCAATACGCTTTTGCAGATAGCCTTGCACCACTCAAAATTAACGATGTTGATATCAAGCTTACAGGCGATTTATTGAATTATCACGCAGAGGTTGTCGGTGGCGTGGAAGGTATGGATCATATCCCTCATACCCATGTTGATTTGAATGCGGACGGAAAACTCTACGAAGTCACCCTCAACGAATTAAAACTTGCTGCCCTAGATGGTACCGCTCGTTTAATCGGTTCCTCAAACTGGAAAGAAGGCGCACAATGGGATGTGACGGCTGATTTAAACAAAATGAACATTCGTCCTTATGTGCCTGCTATGCCAGCCGTATTATCGGGCAAAGTGAGCTCACAAGGTTCCGCTGATTCCAATCATTGGAAAGTGGATGTGCCAGCCGTGGATTTAACGGGTAGTCTCTCTTCTCGCCCATTAAGCTTGAAAGGAAGTGTCTTTTTAAGTCATGAAACCTTATTAAACATTCCTGATTTATTACTGAACTATGGCGATAACCGCATTGCGGCAAAAGGTACATTAGGTGATAAATCAAACTTAGATTTAGATATCAACGCACCAAGCTTACGTGGTCTGTGGCAAGATTTAGCGGGTTCCGTAGTTGGTAAAGCACAGATTTTAGGGAAACTTACTGCGCCAACCATTAATACTGATTTAACCGTACAAGGCTTGCACTTCCAAGGATTAGACTTATCTAAGGCCTTAATTAAAGGTAATGTTGTCAGTGAACCACAAGTGAAAGGTGAACTTACCGTCAAAGCGGAAAACTTCCGCTATGGCGACAGCATCAAATTGCATAATATTGATTTGAATGCATCGGGTGATGAAAAACATCATACGCTCACCTTAAAATCAAAAGGTGAGCCCGTTGCAGCTGATTTACAAATCGCGGGGAATTTTGACCGCACTTCTCAGCAATGGAAAGGCAATTTAAGCCAAGTGAGCCTAAACTCACCTATTGGTGATTTTAAAGTGAATCAAACTATTCCGGTGACTTATGACAATAACAAAATCCAAGCCACCATTGGTTCACACTGCTGGATTAACCAAGATTTAGATCTGTGTTTCCCTCAACAATTTACGGCAGGGAAAAACGGCGAAGTCCCTTTTGAGCTTAAACGTATTAATTTAGATTTAGTGAATAAATTGATGGGACAAGACACGCTCAAAGGCCAGTTACAAAGCCGAGGTAAAGTGGCATGGTTCACGGATAAACCATTACAACTAAATGTGGTAGTAGAAGGAAATAACATTGGTGTGGCACAAAAATTAGACTACCGCACCTTTAAGCTAGATATTCCTAAATTAAGTGTGAATGCCGATATTCAAAATAACAATTTAACCTTGAAATCAGACATTAACGTTCAAAATCAAGGTCGAATCGGCACAGACTTAAAAATTCATGATTTAAGTAAAGGTCGTCAATTAGGCGGTACCTTTACCATTGAAGGTTTACGCTTATCCTTAGCCAATCAGCTTTTCTCTAGCGGGGAAAGCCTAGATGGTGAAGTGGTCTCACGCTTAAGTTTCGGTGGTAATTTAGAAAAACCATTATTAAATGGCAATTTCGACATTCGAAATGTGAAAACGAAACTGAAAAGCCTGCCTTTTGATGTAACTGATGGTCAAGTGGCAATCCGCTTTAATGGTACATCTTCAACCTTAAATGGCCATGTTCAAACACCAGATAGTAAGCTGAATATTAACGGGCAAGCTAATTGGGCTAACATGAATAACTGGACGGCAGAAGTTAGAGCGCAAGCGGATAACTTCAAAGTTGATATTCCGTCCATGGCGAAATTAAAAATCAGCCCGAATGTGGTTGTCAAAGCCTCGCCAAAACTCTTAGATTTAAGTGGTAATGTAGATATTCCATGGGCAAGAATTGCTATCGAAAGCTTACCGGACAATGCTGAACCAGTGAGTGAAGATGAAGTCATTTTAAATGGCCCAAGAAAAAGTAAAGAAGAGCTCATTAATCGCCAATTTGCTTCAGAAACCAAATCCGGGATGCAAATTCAATCTGATTTAAAAATTAAAATCGGCGACGATGTACATTTAGATGCCTATGGATTAAAAACCAATTTAAACGGCTTACTTTCTGTAAAACAGGATAAAGGTAACCTAGGGTTATTCGGTCAAATCAACTTGAAAAATGGTCGTTATGCCTCTTTTGGACAGGATTTATTAATTCGTAAAGGACAAATCAGCTTCGCTGGTTTACCTTCACAACCGATGTTAAATATTGAGGCGATTCGTAACCCAGAAGCCATGGAAGACAGTAAAGTGACCGCAGGGGTAAAAGTGATTGGTATGGCATCTAGCCCACAAGTCACCATTTTCTCTGATCCAGCTAAACCTCAAGACCAAGCACTTTCCTATTTATTAACCGGTCGCTCATTAGAAAACAGCGGTGAAGCAGGCTCTAGTGGTTCTGTGGGTGCGGCATTACTTGGCTTAGGTTTAGCGAAAAGTGGTAAAGTCGTCGGCGGTATTGGTGAAGCCTTTGGTATTCAAGACTTAAACTTAGGCACTGCCGGTGTTGGGGATAGCTCCAAAGTACAAGTTAGTGGTAATATTGGTAAACGCTTACAAGTGAAATACGGTGTAGGATTGTTTGATGGATTAGCCGAAGTGACCTTGCGTTACCGCTTAATGCCACAGCTTTATTTTCAATCGGTTTCCAGCACAAACCAAGTTTTTGATTTATTGTATCAATTTGAATTTTAGGAAAGGACATGCATAACGACAAGCAACTGGCTCAACTCGCAGAACCTCATCACCGAGGTGAGGCCCGGGAGATTGCCGCCATTGATTTAGGCTCAAACAGCTTCCACATGATTGTGGCGCGTATTATCAATGGCTCAATCCAGGTGCTTTCTCGTTTAAAACAAAAAGTGAGGCTCGCCGACGGCTTAGACGAGCACAATGTATTAAGCCAAGAAGCCATTGAGCGCGGTGTAAATTGCCTTGCGCTTTTTGCTGAACGCTTACAAGGTTTTGCGCCAGAAGATGTGAATGTCGTAGGCACTTATACCTTACGAAGAGCGGTCAATAATGACGAGTTTTTACGTCAGGCTGCTGCCGTTTTTCCTTATCCGATTAATATCATCAGCGGTCAAACGGAAGCCAAAACCATTTATGCGGGCGTTTGCCACACTCAACCCGAAAGCGGACGTAAACTGGTCATCGATATTGGTGGTGGCTCGACAGAAATGATCATCGGTGATGATTTCACCCCCTTAGTGGCGGAAAGTCGCCACATGGGTTGTGTGAGCTTTGCCAAAAAATTCTTCCCGAATGGCGAAATTTCCAAAGAAAACTTCGAGCAAGCTCGCCAAAGTGCGGTCAATAAAATTGAAGATTTAAGCTGGGAATATCGCAAGCTCGGGTGGCAATCAGTGTTAGGTTCATCTGGCACCATCAAAACCGTCTATCAAGTGATTACCGCGACCCTTGATCCTAACGGCATCATCACAGCTGAACGATTACAAAATTTAATTGAACAAACCTTACAAGCTTCCCATTTTGAAGAGCTCAACATAGCAGGATTAAACCCAGATCGTGTGGATGTCTTTGTGCCAGGCTTAGCCATTTTAAGTGCCGTTTTTGACGTTTTTGGCTTAGAAAATATGCGCTATTCTGACGGTGCTTTGCGTGAAGGAGTGATTTACAGCTTAGAAAAAAACTTCCAAGTTTCAGACATCCGTACTCGTACCGCATTAGGGCTTGCCGAACAATTTAACTTAGATTTAGCGCAAGCCGATCGCGTAGCCAATAGTGCGAAAACCTTGATTGACCAATACACCCATTGGCAAAAACCGCATCTTGCTGATGAAATGAAAAATCTGTTAATTTGGGCAGCACGTTTATTGGAAGTGGGCATTGTGATCAATCATCGCAATGTGCAAAAACATTCCGCTTATATTCTGCAGAATATGGAATTACCGGGTTTTGATCGTGAGCAACAACGCTTATTGGTGAATTTAGTTCGTTATCACACGGGTGCATTTAAAAAGAATGATTTACCGATTTTTGCTCGTTATGCGGATGAAGATGTCCTTGTTTTACTTATTCTTTTACGCATTTCGGTGATTTTAAATAAATCTCGCCAAGCGACAGACAGCACCGATAAAATTAATCTCAGAATTGACCGCTCTTTGCAGACTTGGGAACTGACTTTTGAGAAACATTACTTGGATAATAATCCGTTAGTATGGAATGAATTGCGCTTAGAAAGCAATTTACTCAAAGATTTAGAACTCAGTTTGATTTTTAACTGATAGAATAGGGGCTTTCATGCCCTTATTTTTTATCTTGCTCCAACAGCAAGCTATAAATATTGGCGAGATAATAGCTCTGCTCGGCTTCTGGAATATCTTGCGGAATAAAAGAAAGCAAATCATGGTGAATTTCCAAAACATCAGGGAAAATGACCGCACTTTGCATTTCATCATAAAAGGATTGATGGAGCGGAGAAACGCAACCGCCTCGTTTTAAGCGAGCAAGGCTGTTGGCAATATGCAATAAGAGTGTGATGACGGTCGGAATAGACACATCAATGCGCCAATGATGCTCTAGGCGACTTTGCAAAGTCAGAATAATATCAATAACGTCCTGATCAATCTGACCGCGAATTTTCCAACGGGTTAATTGTTTGAGTAACGACATAACATTCCTTTTTGAGATAGGATAACTTTACCGCTATTTCATAAAATTACCAGTGCACAGATCACAAAATTGAAACAAAGTGAAAAAATTTACGAACTAGGAAAGCAATAAATGATAGATAACAGACTTTTTGAAAAATATGATGGCTTGATTTTTGATATGGATGGCACCTTAATCGACACCATGCCAGTACACGCCCGTGCGTGGAACATGGTGGGGGAACAATTTGGTTATCGTTTTAACAGCCAAATTATGTATGATTTAGGTGGCGCAACCGTGAGCACTATCGCCTCCGCCATTATGCAAGATGCCGGTATGCCACAAGAACGTTTAAATGAAGTCATACAAGCGAAACGCAAACTTTCTTATGAATTAATTCCAACAGAATCAAAATTACTCCCAACCTTTGAAGTAGTGCGTCATTACTATCAACAAAAGCCACTTGCGCTCGGTTCAGGTTCAAACCGCCAAATGATTGATATGTTGATGCAAAAATTAGATATCAAACATTACTTTAACGCCATTGTCAGTGCAGATGATGTGAAAGAACATAAACCGCATCCAGAAACCTTTTTACGCTGCGCAGAACTGGCAAAAGCCGAACCATCACGTTGCATCGTCTTTGAAGATGCCGATCTTGGTGTAAAAGCAGGATTAAGTGCAGGAATGGATGTGTTTGATGTCAGAACGCGCGAGATTATTAGAGCCTAATGTGGGACATTTTCTCTTTCAGCTTTTGGGCTGATTTTTGGCAAACCCATGGCTTGTGGCTGATGTTTTTCAGCGCTTTCTTAAGTGCCACCATCTTGCCGGGTAATTCAGAAATTGTGTTTGTCTCCCTTGCTGCGCCAAAAGTATTGGTCGGGTCATTATTAAGTGCGGATATTTTTTGGCTTGTTTTTCTGGCAACCGCAGGCAATACACTTGGCAGCCTCACCACTTATTGGATTGGTCGATGGTTTCCGAAAATTGACAGCAAAAATGACCGCACTTTATGGGCGATAAACAAAATACAACGCTATGGTGCCATCACTTTATTATTAAGTTGGTTGCCTATTATCGGGGATGTGTTTTGTGCGGTAGCCGGTTGGCTTCGATTGAATTGGCTAAGTTGTTTGATTTTTATGACGATTGGAAAAGGACTGCGTTATATTGCCTTGCTCTTTTTCAGTTTACCTTTCGTGTCATAGCCAAGAATAGCCTTTGTGCATAACCTAGTTGTGGGCTAAAATAAAGACGAATTGATATTCAACAGATAAAAAAACGCCCCTTATCGAGTAAGGGGCAAATAACCTAAGGAACCAATTTTATTAAAACAACTGCAAGTTGCTTGTTCTATAAGACCGACGCTAAAAAGAAAAGTTCAAAGAAATTGTAAAAAAATGTAAAAAAATTTACAAAAACTTGCAATTAATTTACAAATCACTGATTTTCAAGGAAATAAATATGCCATTACTCGACAGTTTTAAAGTGGATCACACCCGTATGAACGCACCAGCCGTGCGTGTTGCCAAAACGATGCGTACCCCAAAGGGCGATGACATCACCGTTTTTGATCTTCGTTTTTGCATTCCAAACAAAGAAATTCTCCCACCAAAAGGGATTCACACCCTTGAGCATTTATTTGCGGGCTTTATGCGTGACCATTTAAACAATGACAATGTAGAAATCATCGATATTTCCCCAATGGGCTGTCGCACAGGTTTTTACATGTCATTAATCGGCACACCAAACGAGCAACAAGTGGCTGATGCATGGTTAGCTTCCATGAAAGATATTTTAACCGTGCAAGATCAAAACCAAATTCCTGAATTAAACGAATACCAATGCGGAACTTACACCGAGCATTCTTTAGAAGAAGCACATGAAATTGCTAAAAATGTGATTGCTCGCGGTGTGGGGATTAATAAAAATGACGATTTAGCACTTGATGAATCTTTCTTAAAATAAGGACACAACATGACAACCCTAGGTACAGCATTAACCCCGAATGCTATCAAAGTGATGATGCTTGGCTCTGGTGAACTGGGCAAAGAGGTGGTGATTGAATTACAACGTTTAGGCGTGGAAGTGATTGCCGTCGATCGTTATGAAAACGCCCCAGCACAACAAGTGGCACATCGTGCTTATACGATTTCCATGCTAGATGGTGCAGCCCTCAAAGCCTTAGTGGAAAAAGAGCGCCCAGATTACATCGTGCCGGAAGTAGAAGCCATCGCGACTGATACGCTGATTGAATTAGAAAAAGCGGGTTTTAATGTTGTGCCTACCGCCAAAGCCACCAAGCTGACGATGAATCGCGAAGGCATTCGCCGTTTAGCTGCCGAAGAGCTTGGCTTGCCAACTTCACCTTATCAATTTGTCGATAACTTTGCTGACTTCCAAAGTGCGGTTGAAAAAATCGGTATTCCTTGCGTGGTGAAACCGATTATGTCCTCTTCTGGCCACGGTCAAAGTATTTTAAAATCCAAAGACGACTTACAAAAAGCCTGGGATTACGCTCAACAAGGTGGTCGCGCAGGCGCAGGACGCGTGATTGTAGAAGGGTTTGTTAAATTCGATTATGAAATTACCTTGCTCACCGTTCGCCACATCAACGGCACCAGTTTCTTAGCGCCAATCGGCCATCGTCAAGAAGATGGCGACTATCGCGAATCTTGGCAGCCACAAGCCATGTCTGATGTAGCGTTGAAAAAAGCACAAGACGTAGCAGAGAAAATTACCACTGCATTAGGTGGTCGTGGCATTTTCGGCGTGGAAATGTTTGTATGTGGTGATGAGGTTATCTTCAATGAAGTTTCCCCTCGACCACATGATACCGGTATGGTCACGCTGATTTCTCAAGAATTATCCGAATTCGCCTTACACGCCCGTGCGATTTTAGGCCTACCGATTCCAGAAATCACCCTTATTAGCCCATCAGCCTCAAAAGCCATTGTAGTGGAAGGCCAATCGAAAAACGTGCAATTTGGCAATATCGCCGAAGTATTGGCTGAACCCCACACCAATATCCGCATTTTCGGCAAAGGCGAAGTCAATGGCCATCGCCGTTTAGGTGTCTTACTCGCTCGAGATATTTCCGTAGAAAAAGCATTAGAAAAAGTAGAGCGTGCTTACGCGAAGTTGGATGTGAAATTATAAGATTTGCTCAACTTAAGTATCGTTGAAAATAAAAAGTGCGGTCAATTTTGAGAGGTTTTAAAACTCTTTGAAAATTGACCGCACTTTTAACTTAAAATTCTAAGCGCTGTGTTAAGCCTTCTTCGGGTTCTTGACTTCGGAAAATCAGCCATAACCTCAACACATCAATCATAATTCCACGCGGTAAAGTGAGATAAAGTGATTCCTCTTCTTGGGCAAAAAGGAAATAAAAATTCACTTGATCGTTCATCACCTCAACGCCCCAAGAATTAGAGGAGATATCCGCTTCTTGAGTCATCTCATCTGTTAAGATTGACAATGAATGATCTAAAAAAGAGAAATAATTTGGACCACCCATTGGATCATTCAAATAGCCGGTTAGTGGATTTAGTTGGTGATTTTCCTCTAAATGGCAAGTTGGAATAATTTGTCCTTTATGCTGAATATACGTAAAAATAAATTTCATCTTTACTCCTGCTCAGCACTTGGAAAAGCGGTGACGACAGGATAGGTATAACCTTCTATGCGCACACCTGAATTCGAAATACCAGCCCACATACCCTCGGCCTTACGAATAGGATCTAAATCATCTACTTGATTCATATAAGCAGAATTAATTTCAACTTTAATACGATCTGCCGTCCACGTTTGGGGAAACATCAAGGTCTCCCCATTATTATTGGTCTTCACAATATATTGATTAGTTTCACTATCAAAGGCGGAAATCTGTGCTAAATATACGCCATTTGGATAAGTGTATAATATCCGATCAACACGTATATTGCCTAAGGCGGAATGTCCACCAATCATGACTGTCATTTATAAGCATCCTCTGAATCAATAATTTCTACGTAGTCCGGATCTGGTATTGGTTTTTGTATGAACGCCAACCATCTTTCTAAAAGATAAGTTAATTTCTTACGAGGTATTAAATACTCTGTATGATCTCTTTCATCATCAATTTCATCGCATTTATCTAGAAGATCTAAACCCAATTTTACCCTATTATGATCGATAAAGGCATCAAAAGCTTCCGTGCCGATATATTCCCATGTGAGTTCTAAATTTTTTAAGTCATCTAAAACAAGGCGAACAATATCTATCTCATTTAATGTTGATATATATGTAGTTATAACACTTGAATCAAATAACGAATCCTTAGTTGCACAGATAGGAGCTAGCTTGCCAAAAGAATCATAATATCCAAATTCAACTATCATTATTGTCCCCTTACCGGATAAACGGTTGATATATTTCCCTTCTTATCAAAGAACCACTCAACTTCAACACCAGATCGTGTTGTTCCCACCCCTTTTCGCTCTCCTTCTTCAGAAAGTCGCCCATTTTTAAATGCATGCTCCAATTCAACCCTTAATCTATCCTGAGTCCAAGTTCTTGGAAACATTGTTGATACACTATCTTTTTCCTTACCAGATTTTTCTAAAAATGGCTTCGCATTTGGATCTTTTAAAGCCCTAGGATTTGGAATAGAAACTTTAGCCTCATAAACACCGTTTGCATATTCTTTAATTACTTTTTCCACTTTTACATTTCCGAGTGTGGTGTGTCCTCCTTTAAAGAAACTACCTTTTGGCTCACCATTAATAATATGTTTTTCTAACACTTTATCAGAAATTGGTAATTTAATATTTTTCGCCAACTCATTAGCTTCTCTATTTAAATTCTGTTCATTTAAATAAAAGTCTTTTTGGCGATTAGAAATCCTTTCATTTAATCCTTTATTTCGATTTACTCCTATGTTTGCATTATCCCTTGAATAATCCACATCTGGTGA
>CABQSN010000003.1:0-36860 GCA_902466845.1 uncultured Haemophilus sp. | reverse complement strand
TGAAATTGATTGGCAAGTTTAAGATTGCGACTCAACATCAAGCGGGAGATTCTTTTCCCGCTTTTCTTCCTTTTTCTGCTCTCGTCTTTTTTTAAAAAAATCACTCAATTTCTGGCCGCACTTTTCTGCCAGCACGCCAGAGGTAATTTCTAACGTATGATTCATTTTATAATCATCAAAGAAGTGAAAGCGAGAACCTACAGCTCCCGTTTTATAATCTGAAGCACCAAAGACTAAACGTTTAATGCGGCTATGTAAAATCGCGCCAGCACACATAGTACAAGGCTCAAGGGTGACATAGAGGGTGGTATTGAGCAGACGATAATTTTGAATATTTTGTGCGGCATTACGCAATGCGACAATTTCAGCGTGAGCGGTCGGATCATTTTCAATGATAGATAAATTCCAGCCTTCACCGAGAATATTTCCTTCATCATCTACCAACACAGCCCCGACTGGAATCTCGCCGAGTGCCTCTGCACGATCGGCAAGCATCAGGGCGTGTTGCATAAATTTCTCGTCTAAATCTAACCGCACTTTTAATGCCTAAACAGAGAAAGGATATTTGATTGGTTCGTGAGATTGATAACCCACCACCTTGAAATCATCCATCGTTACCCAAGTTTCAAGATCTTCAAGGGTTTTAATATCAGGATTAATTTCTAATTGTGGTGAAGGGAATGGTTCACGTTTTAATTGCACATCACGCATTAACTCAAGTTGGTCTTCATAAATATGCGCATTTACAATTTTATGATATGCCTTACCCGGTTTATTGCCGGTAATTTGCGCCATCAAAGCAAGGAAAGTAAAGACCTGAATTTGATTGAAGTTTAAGCCAAGTGGCACATCACAAGAGCGTTGGTAGCTCGTTAAGTGCAATGTATCGCCTACTAAAGAGAAAGTATGTGTGTGCATGCAAGGACGCAAACAGCCTAGGTCAAATTCGCCTGGATTGAAGAAAGTCAGGATTTCACCACGATCATCAATACCTCGACTTAAATTGTTCACAATTTTACGAAGTTGATCGATGGTTTCGCCATTCGGTTTACGCCATGCTCTGCCTTGCACACCATAAACACGGCCCATGTCATCGGTGCCTTTACGATGTGGATTGGCAAGCCAAGCTGCATTTTCATTAGCATTTGCATCCCATGTTTTGGTGCCAAGTTTACGGAAATTTGCAGCGTTATCATAACCACGGATATAGCCTAAAAATTCCGCAATTGCCGCTTTCCAATAGCTTTTTCGCGTTGTAATTAAAGGGAATTTATTATTAGCAACATCATATTCTAAATCCGCATTAATCACTGTAAGGCAACGCTTGCCAGTACGCTCATTAGCAACCCACTCACCTTCATTTACAATGCGTCGACAAAGATCTAAATATTGTTTCATAAAAAACTCCTTACTGATGAACCGCACTTTTCGTGCGATTGTATGCCCATGTCATAATTAATCCACCACCGATAATCATCGGTAAGCAAAGAGCTTGGCCACGTGTCATGATGCCTAAGAAAGATTCCACTTCAGGCTCACGGACATATTCAACGATAAAACGGAAAATCCCGTAACCAACCAAGAATAATCCTGCTACAGAACCTGCAGGGCGAGGCTTTTTAATAAAGACATTCAGAATAATAAACAGCACGAAACCTTCTAAAAATGCTTCATAAAGCTGTGAAGGATGGCGAGGCAACAATAATGGATCATTTGGGAAAATCATGGCCCAAGGCACATCTGTTTCTCGTCCCCAAAGCTCTAAATTGATGAAGTTACCAATTCGTCCCATCCCTAAACCAAATGGAATCAAGGGCGCCACGAAATCTGCCGTTTGCCAAAAGCTTCTTTTTTGAGAATAAGAGGTCCAAATCATTGAGATAATCACCCCAATTAATCCACCATGGAATGACATTCCCCCTTCCCAAACACGGAATAAATACAGCGGATCTTGAACAAAATGATCGAAGTTATAGAAAAAGACATCGCCAATGCGACCACCTAAAAATACGCCCATAAAGCCATTAAAAAGTAACGTATCCACTTGTTCGACGGTCCAACCACTATTCGGTTGATTTGCTCGACGAACAGCTAACCAACGAGCAAAAATGAAACCTAATAGATACATTAAGCCATACCAACGCAGCCCTATATTGCTATCACCAAAAGTGAAAATAGTCGGATCAAAATGTGGAAGCATCAAAAATTCTGAATTCATAACATTCCTTATTTCATAAACATATCAACTGCGATCGCAACTAATAGCAAGGCAAAGCCTTTTTTCAAGGTTGGGACAGGAAGTTTGGAGGTTGCTGTTGCCCCTAGTTTAGAAGTGAAAAATGAGGAGGCCGTAATACCGAGCACTGCGGGTAAATAAATATAACCTAGGGAATAATCCGGCATGGAAGGGTTGCCCCAACCACTCACCATAAAGCTAAACATGCCTGATAAACCAAGAAGTGCACCACAGAATGCAGAAGAACCGATGGCTTTTTTCATATCAATCCCGCGGGAATTTAAAAATGGCACGATAAAACCACCACCACCTACGCCTGCTGCGCTTGATGCCATCCCAATTAAAATACCACCAATAACAGAAGCTTGCGTTGTTAAAGGTTTGGTTTTCCCTGTGCTTTTCTTAATAGAAATCACCATTTTGGTCGCTAAATACACGACTAAACAGGCAAAGATTTTAGCGGATACATCACGATCAAGCTTGCCAATAAACAAACCAGAGATAAAGACCGAAATCATGACCATCGGTGCCAATACTTTAACGGCATTCCACTCTATATTGCCTAGTTTATGATGACGCTGCGCAGAAGAAAATCCGGTAATCACAATGGTTGCAAATGAAGTCCCTAATGCGGTGGACATCAGCAAGGGTTCAGGTACGCCTACCATCGGCAATAAATAAACCAAGGTAGGGACGATAATTAACCCGCCACCAATGCCAAATAATCCGGCAAGAAAACCAACAACAGACCCGACAAGCAAACAAAGTAGAATAAAAGTGAGCATTATTGTCCCCTTGACTTATAAGATGAACGTTTTTGATATTTAGAAGAACCATTTTTACGCACCGCATGATAAGGCTTATTTGTCTCATGCTCTTGCGAATTTTCAAGCAATGTTTTTTCGTTGCCAAACATCACTTGGGCAAACTCTTTCATCGCTTTGCGATAAACATCTTTCTTAAAGGACACAACCTGACGTACGGGATACCAAAAACTCACCCAACGCCAACCATCAAATTCGGGTGATTTTGTTGTGTTCATATTAATATTTTTTTCATCCCCCACTAATTGCAACAAAAACCAACGTTGTTTTTGCCCAATACACACGGGTTTGCTGTCATAACGCAGCAATCTTTTCGGCAGCTTATAACGCAACCAATGTTTAGACGCGTAAAGCACCTTCACATCTTTGGGTTGTAAGCCAACCTCTTCATATAATTCACGATACATGGCTTGTTCGGCACTTTCATTATCATTAATTCCACCTTGCGGGAATTGCCACGAATTCTGCCCGTATCGTTTAGCCCAAAGCACCTGCCCTTTGCGATTACAAATGACAATGCCTACATTTGGACGGTAGCCATCAAAATCGATCACTATCGTTCACCTTAAATTTTGTACAAAAATAATTTGCAGATTGTTTCATAAATTCGCTTTTTTATCAACCGAATGGGCATATTTACCCTATTGTGGATAACTCTGTGGGTAACACTTGGATAGTCTAAATTTAACTGTGTATAAAGATCAAAAATCGCTTTTCACACTTCACTTTTTTCATTTTTGCATAACCTTTAATCAAAAATTTATTGAAAAAAATGACCGCACTTTTTCTCATCAAAGTGCGGTCAAAAATTCAGCCATTTTTTAATTTAAACATTCCTTGCTTGGTGAAGAAATAACAACTGTGAGTTATTCAATATTTCTGTGGATAAAATTGTGATTGAGCAAATCGTATGTGTTGCATAACTCTTTTCAGTATTTTAGCTTCAATTTTAGAGAGATAATTTTCGCTTTAATTTCATTAAGATAAGGCTTATTCACAGAAATTACCTTACTCACATTCGAGTAAAATTTTTAGTGGTCATTTTTTATTCAAGCCTTTTTGACTAACGCTAAATAGCGTTCCCACTCAAAATATTGACCAGGATCGATCTTACGACCAGGCGAAATATCGCAATGCCCAACGATACGATCGAGCGTTATTTTCGGGTACGCCTGCATGATATCTCGTGTTAATTCAGCAAGTGCTTGATATTGCTCCGCTGTAAAAGGTTGTTCATTACTGCCCTCTAGCTCAATCCCAATCGCAAAATCATTACATTTATCGCGTCCTTCAAAGCAAGAAAGTCCCGCATGCCATGCTCTATCATCGAAACTGACATATTGTGTCACCTTACCATCCCGTTCAATTAAACAATGGGCAGACACGCGAAATTGATAAATTTCCTCAAAATAGGGATGGATGGTTGGATCGAGTTTACCTTGGAAAAAATCATCTACATATCCACCACCAAATTGTTCTGGCGGCAAACTGATGTAATGAATGACGAGTAATGAAATATCCTCTACATCAGGACGTTCATCAAAGTGTGGTGAAATTACTTTTTTTGTCTGGCTTAGCCAGCCATTTTTTATCTTATTCATCTGTTTTTCTGCGATTAAATTTCATTTTTGCGATCTCGATCGCAAAAGAAGTGCGGTCAGTTTTACTTTCATCTTTCCCTTTTACACAATGTTGCAGCCAAAATTCTGGCATTTTTTATTCAACCAAAAGGAAATTAATTTAATGAAACTCACTTTTTCTAAGCCTTTACATAAAGGTTTTACGTTAATTGAATTGATGATCGTGATTGCGATTATTGCTATTCTCGCGACGATCGCCATTCCGTCTTATCAAAATTATACCAAAAAAGCGGCTATCTCCGAATTGTTACAAGCTTCGGCACCTTATAAATCTGATGTGGAGTTATGTGTCTATAGCACCAATGCCCCGACAAACTGTTCTGGTGGTTCAAATGGCATTGCAGCAGACATCACTACTGCAAAAGGCTATGTTAAATCCATTACCACGAAATCGGGTGTGATTACGGTAACAGGAAATGGCGCATTGGATGGGATCAGTTATTCTTTAACGGCGACAGGCTCAACCTCATCAGGTGTTACCTGGACAACCGCTTGCCCAAGCAATGCGGATTTATTCCCTGCGGGTTTCTGCTCTCCTACCAAATAGCGAAACATGGCCTATCAAGCAATGGCAAAAAATGGCGAGATTTATCAGATCTCGCCACAATATTGGCAACAAAACCAACAGCAACAAGCATTGCTGTTACGTTACTTTGCGCTCCCTCTTAAAGAAGACGAACACCATTTATGGCTTGCGGTGGATTCGCTGAATAATCTTGCGGCTTGTGAAACCTTTGCTTTTTTAAGTGGAAAATTAGTTGAACCGATTTTATTTGAAACGACTCAACTCAAACAACTTTTACAATCCCTTGCACCTAAAGCCAATCAAATAGAAGAACAAGCGACGTTTTATCATCATTCAGAAGATGAAAACACAGCTAATTTATCTAATGATGATGAACCCGTTATTCAATTATTAAATGGTATTTTTGAAACCGCCCTGCAAAAAAATGCCTCCGATATTCATTTAGAAACTCAGCCAAATGGGCTCTTAATTCGTTTGCGTATTGATGGCGTACTCCAACCACAGCCGATTATCAGTAAATCACTCGCCAATCGTGTGATTTCTCGTTTAAAACTCTTAGCCAAACTGGATATCAGTGAAACTCGGCTACCACAAGATGGCCGCTTTCAATTCAAAACGACATTCTCCGATATTTTAGATTTCCGCCTTTCTACCTTGCCCACGCATTGGGGAGAAAAAGCGGTATTACGATTACAACAAAATAAACCTATTCAATTAAGTTTTGCTGAACTTGGCATGACACAACACCAACAAAGTCAATTTCAACATGCACTCAGCCAACCGCAAGGTTTAATCCTGGTGACTGGACCAACGGGAAGCGGAAAAAGTATCTCACTTTATACCGCACTTCAATGGCTCAATACGCCAGATAAACATATTATGACGGCAGAAGATCCCGTTGAAATTGAATTGGAAGGCATCATTCAAACTCAAGTAAATCCACAAATTGGTTTAGATTTTAGCCGATTACTTCGTACATTTTTACGGCAAGACCCCGACATTATTATGCTTGGTGAAATTCGAGATGAAGAAAGTGCATTAATGGCATTAAGAGCAGCTCAAACCGGCCATTTAGTGCTTTCGACCTTACATACCAACGATGCCATCTCAGCAATTTCGCGCTTACAGCAATTAGGCATTCAATCTCACGAAATTGAAAATAGTCTCTTATTAGTTATCGCACAGCGATTGGTGCGTAAACGTTGCTTAAAGTGCGGCCAACATTTTAGTGATTCTTGCGATTGCCATCAGGGATATCGAGGTCGTATTGGTGTGTATCAATTTTTACAATGCGAAAACAACCGTTACCAAACTGATTTTGAATCACTTTATCAAAGTGCGTTAGAAAAAGTAAAAGATCACGTCACCGATCTCGCTGAAATTCAACGCGTGTTAGGCAAAAAATAGGAGTCTCTATGGCAAAGCAAAAACTCTTTTATTTCCAAGCCTATGATCAGCGACAACAATGGCAAAAAGGCAGTCTTGTTGCTCAATCTAAACAAGCCGCACAATTTCTGTTAATTGCAAAAGGTTTTAACCACATTCGCTTGCAACAAGATTGGCAACTTAATCAGAAACCTAAAAATGCTGAAATCAGTGCTTTATTAAATCAGCTAGCTACTCTGCTCAGCTCTGCCATTCCATTAAAAAATGCATTACATATTTTGCAAGACAACTGCACACAATTGGGTTTGCATCAGTGGCTTAGCACCTTAATTGAATTAATTGAAAGTGGTCTTCCGTTTTCACAAAGCTTGGAAATACAAGGAAAGTATTTAAATTTTCAAGAAATTCAACTTATTCAAGTGGGAGAGATGACAGGAAAACTAGCGGAGGTATGCACTAAAATTGCAGAACGTCGAACGCAATCATTAACGCTTCAACGCAAATTGCAAAAAATTATGCTTTATCCAGCCATGGTATTAGGTATTTCGCTTTCACTTACGTTGATTTTATTACTTTTCGTTGTACCACAATTTGCTGAAATGTATGGCGAAAACTCAGCTGAGTTACCTACATTAACCGCCGTATTATTAGCCATGTCTCAATTCCTACAACATCATTTTGTTGCGTTAATGATTGCCTGCACTTTCGCTATTTTTATGTTGAAGATGGCATTAAAACATTCTCTTTGGCTAAATCAAAAAAAGAATGCACTGATTAGTCGCATGCCGATTTGGGGCAATATCATTTGCCTTTCTCGCTTAATCAGTTTTAGCCATAACCTGCAATTAATGCTTCAATCCGGAGTGGCATTAACGCCTGCGTTAAATAGCTTCCTCCCCAAACAACAAACCTGGCAAACACAACGTACCTTAAAAGGTGATATTCTGCTACAACAAGAAGTGCGGTCAATTTTACAGTGGGTTTCTCAAGGTTATCCATTTTCAGAAAGCGTCAGTAGCCATCTTTTCCCAATGGAAGCACAGCAAATGCTACAAATTGGAGAGAAAAGTGGAAAACTTGCGTTGATGTTGCGTCATATTGCTGATAACTATCAAGAAAAGCTCAATCATCAAATTGATTTACTTTCCCAACTTTTAGAGCCTTTAATGATGCTCATCATTGGTAGTTTAATCGGTATTATTATGATGGGCATGTATCTGCCGATTTTTAATATGGGATCCGTAATCCAATGATGATATTAGCCTTTTTCTTATTGGGTGGTTTAGCGGGTATCTTTGTTTGGCTTTATATTGATCGTTTTATCCCCAATCTCCAACAAGAAATTTATCAGAACTATATCGAACTTTATCCTGAAAATAGGTACTTATTTCACAGCAAAAAAACAGCGATTCAATCTCAAAAGTGCGGTCATATTTTTCTTTATTTTTTAGGATTTGGACTCTGTTTTGCTGCACTCTATTATTTTCTTCAGGATGAATTATTTACTTTATGGCTCGCGATTACGCTTAGTCTCATCTTTGTTATCAGTTGGCTAGACTGGCATTATCAACTGATTTCACCGACACCTTGCCTCTTTTTATTTTTCCTGGGTTTATTCGGCGCACATCAAGAATTTTCAATTCTGACGCTTTCTCAAAGTTTAAAAAGTGCGGTTAGTTTTTTCGGTGTTTTTTATATCATCTATCATTTGTCTAAATGGTTTTATAAGAAGGAAGCTTTAGGTCGTGGCGATTATTGGCTCGCTTTAGGAATCGGCACTTATCTCACCATCGCGCACTTACCACTTTTCTTATTCATTGCCTGTCTATTAGGCATCATAGTCTATTGGATTTCTCGTAAACCTGTTTTACCTTTCGCGCCCTTTCTTTGCTTATCTTTAATCATCACCAGTGCAATAAGCTTATAAATGTAATATATTGGCAACATTGAAAAATATTGTGTTTAAGGGATAGATGTAAAACATCCCCCCTAAATCAAATAGAAAGGAATATTATGACTTATATTGTGGGCCTCACTGGCGGCATCGGTAGTGGAAAAAGTACGATTGCAAATCTTTTTGTTGAACTTGGTGTACCCATTGTTGATGCTGATATAGTGGCAAGAGAAGTGGTTGAAAAAGGCTCGCCGCTGCTTACTCAAATTGCTGAGCACTTTGGAAAATCGATTCTGACTGAAGAAGGCGAATTAAATCGGGCCGAGCTACGAAAAAAAGTATTTGCAGACGAAAATGAGAAAAACTGGCTCAATCATTTATTACATCCCGCTATTCGCGAAAGAATGTTGGCACAGTTAAACAGTCAGAGTGCTCCTTATACGTTATTTGTCGTCCCATTACTCATTGAAAATAAGCTCACCACGCTTTGCGACCGCATACTTGTTGTCGATGTAAAACCTGAAACTCAGCTGGCTCGTGCGTCATCGAGAGATCATAATAATATTCAGCAAATTCAAGCTATTATGAATGCACAAGTCAGCCGAGAAGAAAGATTAAAATGGGCGGATGATATTATTTCAAATGATGCAAAATTGCCTGAAAACTTACCGCACTTAAAACAAAAAGTGCTAGAATTACACCAATTTTATTTAAGTGAATCGAGAAAGAAAAATGTCTGATGAAATTTTTGAAGTCCCTTGCCCGACATGTCAAAAGCCCGTGCCTTGGACACAGGAAAGTCAATTTCGCCCTTTTTGCAGCAAACGTTGCCAACTCATTGATTTAGGTGAATGGGCTGCAGAAGAAAAAGCCATTCCAAGTGATACTGCTGATTTTGCCATGGATCCCAATCTCAGTGATGAATGGAGTATCAAATGAGTCTTCAGCATCACGATAATGGTGAACGGGGCGAGTTTTTCTTACTCGATGAGCAAGGCAAGAAAATCGCGAAACTCACCTATTTTTATGAAACACCCGATACCATTAATGCTAATCATACGTTTGTTGATGATTCTCTTCGTGGACAAGGTGTGGCAGACAAACTCTATCAAGCCTTAATTCATTTTATCCAGGCTAAAAAGCTCACTTTGCACCCAACTTGTAGCTATATTGCAAGAAAATGGGAACGAACCCAATCTGCTCAATCCCAAGCTTAAACCTATTAATAAGCGTTTTATTTTTAAGGATATTTTTCCGGCTTCGTGCTATCCTTAGCCCCATTTATTTCTGAGAACCTGTTATTTATTATGCAAGAAAATTATTTAAGTCAGCAGCGATTTGCTGATCTTCCATTACATCCTATCGTGAAAAAAGCCCTACAAGACAAGGGATTTGAATATTGCACCCCTATTCAAGCGTTATCATTACCTATTACCTTACAAGGAAAAGATGTTGCAGGCCAAGCACAAACCGGCACTGGTAAAACAATGGCATTTTTAACGGCAACATTTCATCACTTATTAACGCATCAACCTGATTTTGCTACCAATCAACCTCGCGCATTAATTCTTGCTCCAACCCGTGAACTGGCTGTACAAATTAATCATGATGCTGAGTTATTAGCAAAAACAAGTGGATTACGAACCGCACTTGCTTATGGTGGAGATGGCTATGATAAACAGCTCAAAGCTATCGAAGCCGGTGTAGATATTTTAATTGGCACTACTGGCCGAGTGATTGATTATGTTAAACAAGGTATTATTCGTTTAGATGACATTCAAGTTGTGGTACTAGATGAAGCGGATCGCATGTTTGATTTAGGATTCATTCGTGATATTCGTTATTTATTACGCAAGTGTCCTTCTCCGCAAGAACGACTCACCATGCTCTTTTCTGCTACGCTCTCTTACAAAGTGCGCGAACTTGCCTTTGAAGATATGAATTCCCCGGAATATATCGAAATTGAACCAGAACAAAAAACGGGACATCGAATTAAAGAGGAACTTTTCTATCCGTCAAATGAAGACAAAATTCCTCTCTTACTGACATTAATGGAAGAGGAATGGCCCGAGCGCTGTATTGTCTTTGCAAATACTAAACATAAATGTGAAGAAATTTGGGGCTATTTAGCGGCGGATGGGCATCGTGTGGGATTACTCACAGGGGATGTAGCACAGAAAAAACGTCTTTCATTGCTCAAACAATTTACCGATGGTGAGCTCGATATTCTCGTTGCAACTGATGTTGCTGCGCGTGGATTGCATATTTCAGACGTGACTCATGTTTTTAACTTTGATCTACCCGATGACCGAGAAGATTACGTTCACCGTATTGGCCGTACTGGTCGAGCAGGTGAAAGTGGGGTGTCTATCAGCTTTGCTTGTGAAGAATATGCGATGAATTTACCGGCAATTGAAGAATACATTAGTCATTCTATTCCGGTCAGCCAATATGACCCGAATTCATTGATTAGTGATATTCCAAAACCTTATCGTTTAAAACGCAATCCTGTACCTCAAATGCGAAATACTACAGCAAGAAAAACAAACTATCGTCGTAAAAACTAAAAAAAAGCTGATGAACTCCTTCATCAGCTTTTTTTACGATTAATGCAATCCGACTCTTCGACGTGCAGTACGCATCAATAAGAAAACCCATGGCCATAACACACCTGATGCAATGGCACCAAAGATTTCCTGCCAGTTGAAAAATGCCCCATGCAAAGAGAATTCAACCAAGAAAATAGCCACTCGAATCGCAAAAACAAAAAGAAGTACCAATAAACTTTGGAACCAAAGAGAAAGGTTGCGCAAAATTAGGTAATATTTGGAAACAAAATAGAAGGCAACAGAAAGCACTAGTGCATGAACCCCAAGAATAGAGCCTAGCACAATATCCCATAAAACCCCGAGTAAAAACGCCCAACCAATGCTTACTCTATCAGGTAAAGCAAGGGTCCAGTAAAGCAAGACTAAAATCAACCAAGAAGGTTTAAAGGCTTGAAAGCCTGCTGGCCATGGCGCTAACTCCATCACTAATGCCACAACAAAGAAGCATAAAATGGTCGCCCATTGAAAAATAAAACGCCCTTGCATTAGTCTTCATCCCTATGTTCTTGTTGATCTGGAGAAACCGGTTCCTCTTGTTGAGGCATTGTGGTCGGAATTTCAGGATCCACGATTTCTTTTCCTGTATGTGGTTGAGAGCTATCCCCTTGATCATCCGTTATTTTAGTTTTGCTCACAGAATGTGTCGCTTCATGAGCTTGGCTTTCTAAACGTTGCTGTACTAAACGACGCACTTCTTCTGGTGACATGGATTTCACTTTCGACATATCAAGATTGCTCGGCCAAAGTAAAAGCAGATAACGTAAACGATCTAACTCAGCCAAAGGTTTCGCTTTCACCGTTGCAAAGTAATTTGAGCCATCACGAGACACACTTTGTACGACTGCCACCGGATAGCCCTCTACAAAGCGACCGCCTAAACCGGAAGTCACCAATAAATCGCCTTTTTCAATATCCACGGAACGAGGCACATTATCTAAAGTAAGTTCATCAGAGTGTCCTGTACCACTCGCGATCACGCGTACATCATTACGTAAAACTTGCACTGGAATTGAATGGGTCACATCGGTCAAAAGTAATACTCGGCTTGTATTCTCGCCGACAGATATAATCTGTCCGATCATCCCTTTTTCATCAATCACTGGCTGACCGACATAAGCACCATCACGTTCACCTTGATTGATCACCACTTGCTGACGATAAACGTCAGTTTCAGCGGTAAGCACTTCTGCAATCTTTTTATATTCATCCGTGCGTAAAGGCGAATTAAGCAGTAAACGAAGACGTTGGTTTTCTACCTTGAGTTGATCCAATAATAAAAGATCGGCATTTTTCTCACGCAACTGCTCACGCAATACTTTATTTTCAATAAGCAGTTTATTGGTATCCACCAGGTTACTTGATACACCATCTAGAACCGTTCTTGGCCCATTCGCAAGGTAATATAAGCCTCCGACAGCCGTTTCCATGACACTACGCGCCTTTGTCATTGATGAGGTTTGCCCATCAACTAAAATGAGTATCATCGAAGCAATCACCGCTAATGTGAGTCGGATACCTAATGGTGGTGCTTTACCAAAAATGGGTTTCATTCACTGTCCTAGGGTTGAAAGGAAAAGTGCGGTCAAAAAATCAGACGAATTAAAAACGCCGATTTTTCTGACCGCACTTTTAGAGATTAAATTTCGTCGCTAAAAATATCGCCGCCGTGCATATCAATCATTTCGATTGCTTCACCGCCACCACGAGCTACGCAAGTTAATGGTTCTTCTGCAATGATTGCCGGTACGCCACATTCTTTTGATAACAATACATCAATGTTGCGTAATAAGGCACCACCACCCGTTAACACCATACCACGTTCAAAAATATCTGCTGCGTGTTCTGGTTGGCATTCTTCAAGCGCTGTACGTACCGCTGCAACAATACCATTTAATGGTTGTTGAAGGGCTTCTTGTACATCACGAGAGGTTAATTTGAATGAGCGAGGCGCACCTTCAGCAAGGTTATGACCGTGCACTTCCATTTCTAAAATTTCATCACCTTCTTGAATGTAAGCTGTACCAATTTCGTGTTTGATACGTTCTGCAGTTGGCTCACCAATAACGGAACCAAAAGTACGACGAACATAAGAGATGATCGCTTCATCAAAACGGTCACCACCAATACGTACAGAAGATGAGTACACGATACCGTTTAAAGAAATCACCGCCACTTCAGTGGTACCACCACCGATATCAATGACCATTGAACCGATCGCTGTAGAAACCGGCAAGTTTGCACCGATTGCAGCCGCCATTGGCTCTTCAATTAAATAAACTTCACGTGCACCTGCACCTAATGCTGATTCTTTGATTGCACGACGTTCAACTTGAGTTGCACCAGCCGGTACACAAACGAGTACGCGCGGGCTAGGACGCATAAAGTTACCGCTATGTACTTGCTTGATAAAGTATTGCAACATTTTCTCTGTCACAGAGAAATCAGCAATTACACCATCTTTCATCGGACGAATAGCCACGATACTTTTTGGGGTACGACCAAGCATTTGTTTTGCTTCTTTACCTACTGCCGCAATACTTTTGTATGCGCCCATACGGTCTTGACGAATTGCCACAACTGAAGGCTCATCAAGTACGATACCTTGGCCTTTCACGTAAATTAATGTATTTGCTGTACCTAGATCGATAGAAAGATCGTTTGAAAATAAACCACGAATTTTTTTGAATAACATAAGAATTCCGTCATTAGTTTGGTGAAAAATTACTCATTTCTGAGCATAGAAAAAAATTGTGCTAAATGTACCAAAAAATTGAGTTTGATAACAGGATTTTTTACTTTGTTCATCTACACTTACCTCACTATTTTTTCTAACAAGGTAAGTGCGGTCAATTTTAGTGGTATTTTATGCCTGATTTCGATCAGTGAATTGCCACTTACCGTTACCTAAAATCATCAATTGTTGCTGATGGAAAGCCTGCAAGGTTGAACGATGCCCCACACTAATAACCGTTGTATGAGGTAAACATTCTTTTAATAGACGATACATATTATCTTCTAAGCCTTCATCCATACTCGCAGTGGCTTCGTCCAGGAATGCTACTTTCGGTTTATGTAATAACAAACGAGCAAAAGCCAAACGTTGTTGCTCACCGAGAGAAAGAATTCGTGTCCAATCTTGTTCTTGATCTAAACGATCTTGTAAATGCCCTAAAGACACTTGTTTTAATACCTCAATCATCTCATCACGATTAAAGGCCTTTTCTTCATTCGGATAAGCCAGCGCAGTCAATAAGCTGCCTTGTGGTAAATAAGGTTTTTGCGATAAGAAAAGCTGATGGGGTGGACAATACACATCCCCTTCTGAATACACCCAAAGCCCTGCTACTGTTCGCAATAACGTGGTTTTACCCACGCCTGAATGACCTTGAATTAATAGGGTTGAACCTTTTGGCAGCGTCAAATTTAAATTCTCAATTAAGTTTTTTCCAAATGGATTACTGATGCTTAAATCCTTAAAGATCACGTCAGTTTCATGTTCGTGTAAATGCGAAGTAGATTGACGATTCGCCATATCAATCGCATAACTAAAGCCCGTTAAACGATCTAATGTGGCTTTATATCCGGCAAAACCATCGTAAGAATTACGGAAAAACGAAAGATTTGAATGCAACTTACCAAATACTTGTAGCGTTTGCATCAGATCGCCGAGTTTAATTTGTTTCTCAAAATAACGCCCCACTTGAATTAACAAAGGGAACACAACGGAAACTTGGCTTACTACTAGGTTAAAACCAGAGAATTTTAAGGTTCGATAAACAATATCCCACATGTTATTGATCACCGCACCAAATTGTTTATAAAGTTGGCTACTCTCAACTTTCTCACCCGCATAAAATGCCACACTTTCCGCATATTCTTTGATGCGAATTAAAGAATAACGATAGTTAGCGTTTAAGCGTTCGTTGACGAAATTCAGCATAATTAACGGACGCCCTAAACGGAATGCAATCGCAGTAGTGATAATCACATAAGCAAATACCAAGAATACCATCATGCGTGGAATTTCAGTACCAAATACCATCATTGGTCCCGCTAATCCCCACAATAAGATCGTGTAAGAAATCATAGAGGTGACAGCATCAATCACCCCGGTACTTAAAGAGAGCGTGGTTCGCACATAAGATTGCACATCTTGTTGAATACGTTGATCGGGGTTATCTAAGTTAGCGGAAACATACTGCGTTTTATAGTACGCACGATTATTCATCCATTTATTGACTAACTGGCCATTCAACCATTCAATCCAATTAATAGAAAAACGTTGTTCTAAATAATAGCTAAGTAATGCCGTCATTACGGAGCTTGTCGCAATCACACAAAATAGCATCATTTGATCCCAAAACGCCGGCTCATTAAATTCCTGTAAGGACGTGTACATATTGTTATACCATTCAGAATGCACCAAGCTAATACGCACGCTAACCAATGTCATCGCCACAATTAACAAGAAAAATAGCAAAGGTTTAATACTTCGGCGTGGTGAAAGATAACCACCCGCAAATTGCCAAAATTGTTTCCCCCAGTGGGTAAAACGGACTAATAAGAAAATACCAAAGCTAAACACGACAGCCGTCATCGCTAATGTTTTTGCTATCCATAAAAGCGAATTAATGGCCTCTTGAGCGTAATCCATAATCAACCTATAAAATTTAAAAAGTGCGGTCATTTTAGGCGGTGTTTATTTTTAAGCAAGAAAAAATGTGATGGAGATAACATTTTTTGACTTTGTCACAAGCGGGTAAGAAATCTAATTGATATAATCCAAAATAGTTAAATTTTTAATAAATTAGAGGTCGGTATGAGTGAAACTGCGATTACCATTAGTTTGCTTGCCCTCGTTGCCGTGATTGGCCTATGGATCGGGCATTTTAAAATTAAAGGTGTAGGATTAGGTATTGGTGGCGTATTATTTGGTGGTATTTGGGTTGCCCATTTTACTACGCAATATGGCATTAAACTGGATAGTCATACGTTACATTTTGTGCAAGAGTTCGGCTTAATTCTGTTTGTTTATACAATTGGTATTCAAGTAGGACCGGGCTTTTTTGCTTCCTTACGGCAGTCAGGATTAACCTTAAATGGGTTAGGGATCTTAATTGTTGTGCTCGGTGCGTTAGTGACGATTCTCATTTATAAGTTTGCAGATATTCCCCTTGATGTCGCACTTGGTATTTACTCCGGTGCTGTCACAAATACGCCATCTCTCGGTGCAGGTCAGCAAATTCTGTCAGAATTAGGCATGTCGCAGACGACGTCTAACATGGGGATGGCCTATGCAATGGCTTATCCTTTTGGAATTTGTGGCATTTTACTTTCTATGTGGCTTATTCGTCTTTTCTTTAAAATTAAAGTGGATAAAGAAGCAGCAAATTTTGAAAAAGAAAGTGGTCATGACAAAGAAGCACTCAAAAGCATGTCTCTGAAAGTCACCAATACTAATCTCAATGGTATCCATTTGATTGAGATTCCTGGTTTTGATGATGAAGATGTCGTATGCTCTCGCTTGAAACGAGGTGAGCTCGTCATTGTGCCGAAAGCGGATACCGATGTTCAACTTGGGGATATTTTACATTTGGTCGGCAATCCTGAAGGCTTGAAAAAAATGCACCTTATCATTGGGGAAGAAGTTGATATCCCGGTAGCAAGCTTGAGTGGCGAAATTCGTTCTGAACGCGTGGTCGTGACAAATGAAAAGGTTCTAGGGAAACAAATTTGTCATCTTGGTATTCATCAAAAATACGGTGTAGTCATTTCACGTTTAAACCGAGCAGGTGTCGAATTAGTACCAACTGCACATACAACACTTCAATTTGGTGATGTATTACACATGGTGGGTAAAACTGATATTCTCAACCAAGCAATTTCAGTGATCGGGAACGCCAAACAGAAACTGTTACAAGTACAAATGTTGCCAGTATTTATTGGGATTGGGTTAGGGGTATTACTCGGCTCCATTCCTTTCTATATTCCAGGTTTCCCTGTGGCATTAAAATTAGGGCTAGCAGGCGGACCGTTAGTCGTCGCATTGATCTTGGCTCGAATTGGCTCTATCGGAAAACTCTACTGGTTTATGCCACCGAGTGCGAACTTGGCATTGCGCGAAATTGGTATTGTGCTCTTCCTTGCTGTAGTCGGTTTAAAATCTGGCGGTAGCTTTGTGGACACACTCACCAATGGTTCCGGTCTTGAATGGATGGGCTACGGTATTTTTATCACACTCGTACCATTAATGATTGTAGGTGTTATTGCGCGTTTATATGCTAAATTAAACTACCTTTCACTTTGTGGTTTATTGGCGGGTTCGATGACGGATCCTCCTGCGCTTGCTTTCGCCAATGAACTGAAAGAAGGAAGTGGTGCTGCTGCACTCTCCTATGCGACAGTCTATCCGCTCACAATGTTCCTGCGGATCATTTCACCACAATTGTTAGCGATTCTTTTATGGGTTTAATACCCTTTCAAACTTGGGGCAGTATCACTGCCCCAATATTTATGCTAAGCACCATTACAATCACAAAACAATTCAAATAAAATCCGCCCTAAGCCTACCCCTTTCCCTCATTCAATGATAGAATTCATCGCTTTATTTAGATAGGAAAAGAAATGTCATTAGTTGAATTTGTAATTGATAAACTCGATGATTTAAAAGGAACAGAAATTGTGCATTTTGATGTAAAAGGCAAATCATCGATTACTGAAAATATGATTATTTGTACCGGCACATCTAGCCGTCAAGTCTCTGCTATGGCCGATAACCTTATTGCGGAATGTAAAAAAGCCGGTTATGAAACCTTTGGTGAAGAAGGTCGTAATACCGCAGATTGGATCGTGGTCGATCTCGGTCAAACCATCGTACACATCATGCAGCGCGATGCACGTGAAATGTATCAATTAGAAAAACTTTGGGCATAAAGTGCGGTCAATTTTGATGGTGTTTTAAAAGGGAAAAGGATGAAAATCACATTAATTGCAGTGGGCACCAAAATGCCGGCTTGGGTTACCACCGGATTTGAAGAATACCAACGTCGTTTTCCTAAAGACATGCCTTTTGAACTCATTGAAATCCCTGCAGGCAAGCGTGGAAAAAATGCGGATATTAAACGCATCTTAGAGCAAGAAGGCAAAGCGATGCTCGCTGCTTGCGGAAAAGGCAAAGTAGTCACATTAGATATCCCTGGCAAACCTTGGACAACACCACAACTTGCTGAGCAATTAGAGGGTTGGAAAAATGATGGTCGAGATGTTTGCTTGCTTATTGGTGGGCCAGAAGGCTTATCCCCTGAATGCAAAGCAGCAGCAGAACAAAGTTGGTCACTTTCACCACTCACACTTCCCCATCCGTTAGTGAGAGTTGTCGTGGCAGAAAGTTTATACCGCGCGTGGTCACTGACGACAAACCACCCTTATCACAGAGAATAACGTATTACATTACCGATGAATTTAAAAAAATTCTTTTCTGCGCCAACCAATGAACCGATCCGCGATAAAAAAGCGGAGCGGAACTTGTTTGCACGTCGAACATTGGTGGCATTCATCGGTATTTTAGCCCTAAGTGGTGTGCTATTTGCTAATATTTACCATCTCCAGGTGGTGAATTACGACATGTACCAAACTCGCTCAAATGGTAACCGTATTAAATTACTTCCGCTTCCTCCTACTCGCGGATTAATTTACGACCGTTACGGCGAATTACTGGCTGAAAACCTCACCTTTTTCGGTTTATATATCGTGCCGGAAAAAACAGAAAATTTAGACCGCACTTTTGAAGAATTGCGCTATATTGTAGGACTCACTGATGAAGACATTGAGCATTTCAAAAAAGAGCGTCGTCGTGGTACACGCTATACGCCGATTTTACTCAAACCAAGCTTAACGGAAGAACAAATTGCCCGTTTTGCAGTAAACCAGTATAAATATCCAAGCCTTGATGTACGTCCTTATTTCAAACGAAATTACCTATATGGCGAAGCCATGACGCATATTTTAGGTTATGTTGGACGCATTAATGACCGAGATGTTGAGCGCCTAAAAAAAGAAGAAAAATTTGCTAACTATTCCGGTTCTACGGACATGGGGAAACTGGGTATTGAACGTTATTACGAAGAACAACTCCATGGTACAACTGGTTTCGAAGAGGTTGAAATTAATAACCGTGGTAAAGTTATTCGTAAACTACGTGAACAACCCGCCACCGCGGGGAAAAGTATTCATCTGACTATCGATTTTACTCTTCAACGCTACATTATGTCGCTCCTTTCAGGTCAAAAAGGCGCTGTTGTTGTGCTTGATCCGAAAGATAATAGTGTATTAGCGATGGTTTCAACACCAAGCTATGATAATAATTTATTCGTCGATGGTATTTCTTCTAGCGATTACAAACGTTTACTAGAAGATCCTACTCGACCGCTTTACAGTCGTGCGACACAAGGTGTGTATCCGCCGGCCTCTACTGTAAAACCATTCGTTGCTGTTGCGGCATTAACTGAAGGGGTGATTACACCTAATACCACGATTTTTGACCCAGGCTACTGGACATTACCAAACTCAACAAAACGTTTCCGAGATTGGAAAAAAACAGGGCATGGTTATACGGATTTAAACAAAGCCATTACTGAATCATCGGATACCTTCTTCTACCAAACCGCCTTTAATTTAGGTATTGATCGTTTCTCTATGTGGATGAAACGTTTTGGATTTGGTATGCCTACAGGTATTGAAATTCAAGAAGAAGCCACAGCCAATATGCCGAGTAAAGAATGGAAACAAAAACGTTATAAAAAACCTTGGGTACAGGGCGATACAATCTCAGTGGGTATTGGGCAGGGGTATTGGACAGCGACACCATTACAAGTGGCAAAAGCGACCTCTATTGTAGTCAATAACGGTAAAATTCATACACCACATTTAATGAAATCAGTTGAAGGTGCCACCATTGAGCCCTATCAAGACCCACTTTTATATGAAGATATTACCGATCCTAAACAAGCTTATTGGGACGCAGCTAAGCGAGGTATGTTCAATGTGGTGAATTCAGGTGCGGGGACTGGACGAAAAGCCTTTATCGGCACGAATTACCATGTAGCAGGGAAATCCGGTACTGCGCAGGTTTTCAGCTTAAAAGAAAACCAAAAATATAATGCAGCAGGATTGAAAAAAGAATTGCATGACCATGCTTGGTTCACTGCTTATGCACCTTACGAAGATCCGAAATTAGTTGTCACGATTATTTTAGAAAATGCAGGTGGCGGCTCAAGTAACGCTGCGCCAATTGTGCGTCAAATTATGGATTTCTATCTAAATAAACGCTTGACGCAAATTGAACATCAACAAAATGCTGAAAAAGAAAAGATGACGAACCAAACTGAGTTAGACGTACCAACGCAAGAACCCCAACCAAGTGAGAATGAATAATGGAAGAAAAAGTGCCTTTATGCTTGCGATTATGGCAACGCTTACATATTGATTTTTTATTATTTATTGGATTAGCCGCTATTACGGCTTATGGCATGCTTGTGCTTTATAGTGCATCTGGCGCGAGTGAAGTCATGTTCCAAAACCGTATCATTCAGGTCATATTAGGTTTTGTTGTCATGATGATTATGGCACAGCTTCCCCCTAAATTTTATCAGCGCCTGGCTCCTTATTTATATTTGGTTGGTTTTATTATGTTGATTTTGGTTGATGCCTTCGGCACAACCAGTAAAGGAGCACAGCGTTGGTTAGATCTCGGCTTTATTCGCTTTCAGCCGTCTGAAATTGTAAAACTTGCGGTGCCATTAATGGTCGCCGTGTATTTAGGTAATCGCCCATTACCACCTAAAATGAGCGAAACCTTTATTGCTATCGCTATGATTATGGTGCCAACTTTACTTGTTGCCATTCAACCAGACTTAGGAACATCAATTCTGGTTAGTGCATCGGGCTTATTCGTGGTATTCTTAGCAGGCATGAGTTGGTGGCTTATTCTTGCTGCAGTAGTTGGCTTAGCGGCATTTATTCCTATCATGTGGATGTATTTAATGCATGACTACCAACGCATGCGTGTATTAACCTTACTTGACCCCGAGAAAGATCCACTTGGGGCGGGTTACCATATTTTGCAATCCAAAATTGCCATCGGTTCAGGCGGTATATCTGGCAAAGGATGGATGCAAGGGACACAATCCCAATTAGAATTTTTGCCTGAACCACACACTGATTTTATTTTTGCCGTGATGAGTGAAGAACATGGAATGGTCGGTTTTCTTATTCTGATGGCAATTTATTTGTTTATTATTATCCGTGGCTTAATAATTGCGGTAAATGCAGAAACCTCTTTCGGGCGTATTCTTGCTGGTGCAACCACACTGATATTCTTCGTTTATGTTTTCGTAAATATTGGTATGGTGAGCGGTATTTTGCCTGTGGTTGGTGTGCCTTTGCCTCTCTTTAGCTATGGGGGCACCTCTTATGTCGCTATCATGGCGAGCTTTGGTTTAGTGATGTCCATTCATACTCACAAACCTCGCTTTATGAAAGGGAACTAATTTCCTTTTTGGCTTTCTTATAGGAATACAGCAATAATATTGACAGTAATAAGTATGAAATTAAAAAACATCTTAAAAACGACCGCACTTTTCGCATTAATTATGGGATTTAGTTTATCTAGCTTTGCTGATACCCCAAAAATGTATGGCATCCAAGGGGATTCTTTATCTATAAAAACAACTATTCCTACACCACAAAGTTATGAAGTAAACGGCAAAACTTATACTACACAAGGGGATGAATCAAAAAACTATTCAAAAGAAGGCGCCGCAAGTTATTATCACAATAAATTTAATGGAAGAAAAACAGCCAATGGTGAACGCTACGATTCATCACTTTTTACAGCTGCACATAAAACATTGCCTTTAAACTCTTATGCGGTTGTCACAAACTTGCATAACAATCGTAAAGTGATTGTACGAATTAATGATCGCGGCCCATTCAGTGAGAAACGTATCATTGACTTATCTCATTCTGCCGCAAAAGAATTAGGCCTTATTGCTCGTGGTACAGGGCAAGTAAGAATTGAAGCCTTACATGTGGATCATAAAGGCCAAATTTCAGGGGCTGGGGCAAAAACACTGACTAAACATGCTAAAACGCAAGAAGCCAGTGATCGTTTAGTAATCAATAAAAATAACGAAAAAAAAAATCAAAACTTAGACAGCACAAACGATGCAAAAACTGTCTTCAAGCTAAAACTACTCGCGCTGTCGTCAAAAAATCAAGCAGAAAGCATCATCACAAAGCTCGCGTTAGACGACATAAAAACCGAAATTAACCAAAATGGGCAAAACTATGAAATCCATTTTGGACCAATTGCGGATCAAGCGGATATAAATCAATTAAAAACAAAACTACAAAAAACGATCAATGGACAGCCCGTAATCGTTTATACTTATAAAAACCAATAAGCTATTAAAGGAAATGCTATGTTAAAACAATCTGCAAAATTGAAAAAAATTGTACTCTTCTCGGGATTAATAGCAGCATCAACATTTGCTGCCGCTGAAGATATTCAATACGGTATCGCAGTACCGGAAGTGAATGCGCAAACTTATGTTTTAATGGATTACAATTCTGGTGCGGTACTTGCATCACTTAACCCAGACCAACGCCAATACCCTGCTTCATTAACAAAAATGATGACTAGCTACGTGGTTGGTACGGCATTAAAACAAGGTAAAATCCACAATGAAGATATGGTGACGATTAGCGAAACCGCTTGGGGTAGAAATTTCCCTGATTCGTCAAAAATGTTCTTAAATTTAAATCAACAAGTGTCTGTGAGTGATTTAAATAAAGGGATTATCATTGTTTCTGGTAATGATGCCTGTGTCGCAGTGGCTGAACATATTTCGGGCACAGTCGCTAACTTCGTTGATACTATGAATAAATACGTTCAACAATTTGGCTTAAAAAATACTAACTTCACTACACCACATGGTTTAGACGATCCAAACCAATATTCAACTGCACGTGATATGGCGATTATTGGTGCGCATATTATTCGTGATTTACCGGAAGAATATAAAATCTACGCTGAAAAAGACTTTACTTTCAACAAAATCAAACAACCTAACCGTAATGGATTATTATGGGATAAAACCATTAACGTTGATGGGATGAAAACCGGCCACACAAGCCAAGCTGGCTATAACCTTGTCGCATCGGCAACAAGTCCAAACAATATGCGTTTGATTTCTGTTGTCATGGGTGTACCAACCTATAAAGGCCGTGAAGTAGAAAGTAAAAAACTCTTACAATGGGGTTTTGCTAACTTTGAAACATTAAAAACCCAAAAAGCAGGCGAGGAAATTTCAAAACAATCTGTTTACTACGGTGATAAAGGTGACGTTAAACTTGGTGTCTTAGAAGATGGCTTTATTACTGTACCAAAAGGTAAGCAAACTGACTTAAAAGCACGTTATGAATTAGATAACAAGTACTTACAAGCACCTTTAACAAAAGGCCAAGTAGTGGGTAAAATCGTTTATCAATTAGACGGCAAAGATGTCGCCACCGTGAGCCTTCAAGCATTAGAAGATGTGCAAGAAGGCAGTTTCTTAGGTAAAGGTTGGGACTGGTTAGTGTTAACAGTTAAAGGATTATTTGACTAAACACCTTGAAAATTAACCGCACTTCCCCATTTATATCACATCAATAAATTCGTAAGGTGTGTGAATTTAACTGATTCACGCACCTTACTCTTAAGTAAGGATGTAACATGACAACAGAAAATGATTATGAAAAACTGAAAGAATTAATGGAATTCCCTGCTGCAATGACATTTAAAGTCGCAGGTGTTAACCGTGAGAACTTAGCACAAGACATCGTTGCGGTGATACAAAAATATTTACCGGGTGATTATATTCCAAAGGAAAAACGCAGTAGTAAAGGCACTTATAATTCAGTTTCAATTGATATCGTGGCACAAAACTTTGAGCAAGTAGAAACCCTCTACAAAGAACTTGCAAAAGTTGAAGGCGTCAAAATGGTTATCTAAAATGAACAATACTGATTTAGTTGTCCGTCAATTAGGATTACAAGATTATCAAGAGATCTGGCATAAAATGCAGGAATTCACGGATAATCGAAATGCAGAAACAACTGATGAAATTTGGTTAGTTGAGCATCATCCTGTTTTCACGCAAGGCCAAGCAGGCAAACCAGAGCACTTATTACAAAGTAGTAATATACCTGTTGTTCAATCAGATCGCGGCGGTCAAATTACTTATCATGGCCCAGGTCAGCAGGTGATGTATGTACTCATTGATATTAAACGTCATGAACATTTAAATGTTCGTCAATTAGTGACCGCACTTGAACAATCTGTTGTAAAAACCCTTGCAGACTATGGTATTGAAGGTTATCCCAAACCTGATGCACCTGGCGTGTATATTGATGGTAAAAAAATCTGTTCATTAGGTTTACGTATCCGTAAAGGCTGCTCTTTCCACGGTTTGGCATTTAATATCAATATGGATCTCAATCCTTTCCATTACATTAATCCTTGCGGCTATGCAGGGCTTGAAATGTGTCAGCTTGCTGATTTTATCGGTAAAGAAGAGGCAACGCTTGACAAAGTTTCCCCCAAATTAATTAAACACTTTGCCGAACTTTTGGGCTATAATGTTACAAATTTATAACATTCACTTTTATAACACATTAAAAAAATGCCTGAATCAGGCATTTTTCTTTAGGAAAGAACAATGTCAACGCCTTTTAAAATGGAACGCGGTGTGAAATACCGTGATGCAGCCAAAACATCAATCATCCCTGTTAAAAACATCGATCCTAATCAAGAATTATTAAAAAAGCCGGAATGGATGAAAATCAAATTGCCGTCTAGCTCATTAAAGATCGAAACGATTAAAAACGGGATGCGTCGTCATGGCCTACATTCTGTATGCGAAGAAGCTTCTTGTCCAAATTTACACGAGTGCTTTAACCATGGTACAGCAACCTTTATGATTTTAGGGGCGATTTGTACTCGTCGTTGCCCTTTCTGTGATGTTGCACATGGTAAACCATTACCGCCCGATCCAGATGAACCACGTAAATTAGCTGAAACTATCCAAGATATGAAGTTGAAATATGTGGTGATTACCTCTGTAGACCGTGATGATTTGCCTGATCGTGGTGCAGGTCATTTTGCTGAATGTGTAAAAGAAGTGCGTGCATTAAACCCTGGCATTAAAATTGAGATTTTGGTTCCTGATTTTCGTGGACGTATTACCCAAGCCTTAGAAAAATTAAAAGACAATCCACCGGATGTATTCAACCACAACTTGGAAAATGTGCCACGTTTATATAAAGAAATTCGTCCAGGTGCCGATTATCAATGGTCTTTAAAATTGCTTCATGATTTCAAAGAAATGTTCCCAAACATCCCAACTAAATCAGGTTTAATGGTTGGATTAGGTGAAACCAATGAAGAAATTCTTGAAGTGATGAAAGACTTACGTGCAAATGGCGTCACCATGCTTACACTGGGTCAATACCTTCAACCAAGTCGCCATCACTTACCAGTTGCTCGCTATGTGCCACCAGCAGAGTTTGACGAGTTCCGTGATAAAGCCAACGCAATGGGCTTTGAACACGCAGCCTGTGGCCCATTTGTTCGCTCTTCCTACCATGCTGATTTACAAGCAAGTGGTGGATTAGTGAAGTAATCAAAAACAGCTAAAAAAATGACCGCACTTTGAATCTCAAGTGCGGTCATTTTTTATGTTATCCTTTCAACTACTAGTCAGTTGCTGCTGGCTTATCTTCTTCGCCCTCATCAGTCTCCATCATGCTTTCTTGACGAAGATCTTCAAGGGTACGACCATTAATTAAGTAGCCATTTTCTGTTTTTTCCACTCTAGAAACGTAATTATCACCTTCTTCCACAAATTCTCGGTGAAGTTTTCCATCATATTTCACAAAGCTACTTAAATATTGCCAAAAATATGAATTTTCCTTAATGGCTAAGGCTTTTTCATTTTGATCATCAAACAACATTTTACTTAATGTCAGATTAAATGTACCTTCAATATTATCTGGAATCATCTCTAATGAATCATCTTCTGGCACTTGAGGCACAATACCACTCACTTCCAACTTAACAGGATAAGCATTGGTTTCCGGATAAGTATTTAGATTCAAATTCAATGTTGCATTATCAACGATTAAATCAAGCTCTTTCCAAGAGTTTTTAATGTACTTATCAAATGTGGCTGACGTTAAATGCGTGCTGCATAAAGCCCCATAAAACGGTGCTGAACAAAATCTTGCTGATAAATGTGCTTTGCTGTGATTAATTTTAAATGGTGCATCAACCGCTAATTTTTCAAATTGGAACCCTGCACTTGGGTAACTAGCTTTATTCGCAGACAATGTGATATGTTCATTATATTGATCATTGTCTAGTGTTTCCGTCTTATCACTGGCTGATACGTCATCAAGCACTAAATCGGCCATATTAAATGATTTTAATGCTGCCTCAATATTGGTTTTACCACTGAATTCTTTCACCCATTTATCTTTGGCATTCAAGAAGTCTTTATTGTCTTTTGATGGTGCCTCTTTCTCAGCAAAAGCATCTAATAAAAACGGTACAAACGCCAATTCGTTTGCTACGTTGTAATCATCTAACTGAATATTAACTTTACCGCCTTTAGCTTCCCATTTACGCTCTTCATCGGCAGGGGTTTGCTTCACACTATCAACATTCAGTTTAAAATCTACATTAGCCTTGGTTAAATCCGTATTCGCCAACTTAAGTTCAAGACCGGCATTTTGTAAGTTAAAGTAAGGTTGATTATTTTTAGGCACATTGACAGAAAGCACGGATAATGAACCATCAAAACGATCGTTTTGTGTAAAAATTTTCGTTAACAAATTGACGCTGTCTTTAATGTCTAGTGAGCCATCACTTAATTTTTTAAATTCATGATGAAAATTGATCGAACTTGGCACGCCGTTTTGCTTAACTAATAAATTTAAACCACCTGCTGTTGCTTGACTTTCTTCTGTCGTACGGCTTTTATTGGCTACGCGCAAAATATCACTGCTGAATTTCGTACTCAGATCACGCTTATCTGCCTCACCTGATTTCACGTCAAAGTGGTACGTCGCATTTTTCATATAAACATGGGTATTTTCCCCATTTAACAACGCCACTTCGGCATTTTTCGCGGTTAAGTCAATACTTGATAGGTCATATTGATTTGCTCCAACAGGCACAAGGCGAGCTTCACCCTCAATTTCTTCAAGTTTCGTGTCTTTATCGTAATTAAAACCGCTTAAGGTTGTTTTTAGCTCAACTTCTTTATTTTTTAAGAAATTAAGACCGATAGAAAGGTTTTGGGACTTATTCGCAAAATCACGGAATTCCGTCAAAATATCAGACTGTAAATAATCCCCTACCGGCGAAAATTTACTATTAATCGTGTTTTTATCAATCGTGATATTTAATGTTTTATTTAATTGACGAACTAATTGCTCGGACAGCTGAGACTCCGCTGTAATGAAGAAAGGCAGTGCGGTGAGCTTAGTTGAAATCACATTTGTGCTTTTCGCATCACTATCTTTTACACTAAAGATCAACTCACGAATAAAAAAGTTTTTCGCGGTTTGCGTCACATTCAATGTTGCTTGGTTATCCAAAGAATAAGGGAAATTTTTTAACACCTGATCGATTTTATGATTGGTGTAAAATTGTGCGCCAATCCCAAGTGCCACTGCGATAGCCGAAATCGTCAATGCTATTGTTCTTTTCTTGCTCATAATGTCCCCAAATACGATCTCAATTTACGATCTCAAAATCCTTTTGAAAAATTAACCGCACTTTTCTCTTCAAAGTGCGGTCAGTTTCCAGTCTATTTTAGCCTAAGATTTTATCTAACTCTTGGCTTACAGCTTCCACTTTTTGAGTACCATCTAAACGGAAATATTGTGTATTACCTGCTTTCGCTTCAGCTTGGTAATAATCAATTAATGGACTGGTTTGTTTGTGGTAAACCGCTAAACGATCTAGCACAGTTTCTGGTTTATCATCTGCACGGATAATTAAATCTTCACCCGTTACATCATCTTTACCTTCCACTTTTGGTGGGTTGTAAACGATGTGATAAGAACGACCAGATGCTTGGTGTACACGACGACCACTCATACGTTCAACGATCACTTCATCTGGTACATCAAACTCTAAAACGTAGTCAATTTTCACACCTGACTCTTTTAACGCATCCGCTTGTGGAATCGTACGTGGGAAACCATCTAATAAGAAACCATTTGCACAATCTGGTTGAGAAATACGATCTTTTACTAACGCCACGGTTAATTCATCCGGCACTAATTTCCCTTCATCCATTAATGCTTTTGCTTGTTTACCTAATTCTGTCCCCGCTTTAATCGCTGCACGGAACATATCCCCTGTTGAAATTTGTGGGATACCAAACTTGTTCATAATAAATTGTGCTTGTGTGCCTTTTCCTGCACCAGGTGCACCTAAAAGAATAATTTTCATACAAATCTCCAATAAATAATAGACCCGTTTAAAATACCGTTAAAGCCTTGTTTGGTCAAATGATTTTGCTGTAAATTTTGACCGCACTTTATTTTATTTTAAGCTTTGTTATTTCCTTTTTCATTCCACGGCGCTACCCAGAATAAACAAATCATTCCTGGGATAGCGAGGAATAAACAAATCCAGAAAAAATGATAGTAGCCTACTGCCTTAACCAAGTAACCCGATAACATACCAAGCCCTTTACTCGGTAAAGCAGAAAGGCTGGTAAATAAGGCTAACTGAGTGGCTGTATAAAGCGGATTCGTTTCGCGAGCCATAAAGGCGACAAAGGCAGCAGTACCGAGACCGACACCGATATATTCACCCGCAATCACGAAACCTAATTTCCAAAGTTCAGCAGCACCGATTTGGTCAAAATGCCCAAATGCAGCTAACCAAATAAATCCACCAATAGTGATTAATTGGATAAAACCAAATACCCATAATGCGCGATTAATGCCTAAGCGCAGCATGATCACGCCACCCACGAGACCGGCAGAGATACTCGCCCAAAGCGAAGTGCTTTTTACCACCAACGCAATATGCTCTTTTTCAAAGCCCATGTCATAGACGAATTTCGTTTGTAACGTAGTGGCAAATGAATCACCAAATTTATACAAGAACAAAAAGAGTAAAAAACCGATGGCTTGCGCGACGCCTTTACGTTGGAAGAACTCTCTCAAGGGTATCCAAAACACCATATAGAAAGGTTGATCACGATCGACCTGTGCAATCTGCGGTTCTTTCGCTAAAAAGAGCGTCATAAATATGCCCGCTAGCATACAAAGTGCGGTCAATAAAAAGACGGTTTCCCATGGATAAATCGTCGCTAAATAAAGCGAGAGCCCCCCTGGAATTAAGCCTGCAACGCGATAAGCATTAATATGGATGGTGTTCCCCAATCCTAATTCATTATCCGTTAAAATTTCACGACGATAAGCATCGAGTACAATATCTTGTGTCGCAGAGAAAAAGGCAATAAATGTGGCAATTTTAGCCACCATACTTAACTCTGCCACGGGATCAAACTGACTAATCGCATAAAGTGAAATCAGCAAAATCACTTGAGAAATCAATAACCAACTACGACGACGCCCTAAAAAATGCGGGAAATAGCGGTCTAATAACGGCGCCCATAAAAACTTCAAACCATATGGCACCATCACCCCTGTCAAGGCACCGATTAATTCAACAGAAAGTCCTTTATCTGTCAGCCACACTGGCAACATTTGCAATAACACGAAAAGTGGTAAGCCCGAACTAAATCCAGTGAAGACACAGATCAGCATTTTGCGGGTAAATATTTGACTAGAAAGGGATTGTTCTGACATAAAGTGCGGTTATTTTTGAGCGTGTTTTATCTGATTAAAATATTAAGGGCGGAATGTACTCCGCCCAACAAGAGTGAGATTAATCTCTGTATCCTTTCGGATTATTTTTTTGCCAATTCCAAGTGTCTTTCATCATTTGCTCAAGACCACGTTCAGCTGTCCAATTTAACTCTTTTGCTGCAAGACCAGGATCGGAATAGCATGTTGCAATATCGCCTGGACGACGTGCAACAAGACGATATGGAATTTTAATATTGTTCGCTTGTTCAAACGCTTTCACCATATCAAGCACAGAATAACCGGTACCTGTACCTAAGTTATAAATGTGTAAACCTGCGTCATTTTCATGGCGATTTAATGCTTTTAAGTGACCAATCGCCAAATCCACCACGTGGATATAATCACGAACACCTGTGCCGTCATGAGTATCATAATCGCTACCAAATACCGAAAGTTGCGGTAATTTACCGATCGCAACTTGGCTGATGTAAGGCAATAGGTTATTTGGGATACCATTTGGATCTTCACCAATCAAGCCACTTGCATGCGCACCCACTGGGTTAAAATAACGTAAAATCGTCATGCTAAATTGCGGTTCAGCTTTCGCAACATCGGCAAGAATTTGTTCCACCATGTATTTAGAGGTACCGTAAGGGTTGGTTGTACCGCCCACTTTGCAATCTTCTGTAATTGGAATAATTTCTGGATCACCATAAACCGTTGCAGATGAACTAAATACAAAGTTCCACACACCTGCTTTTTTCATTTCTTGAATGAGAACAATCGTACCTGCAACATTATTCATATAGTATTCAGCAGGTTTCTGAACACTTTCACCCACAGCTTTTAAACCCGCAAAATGGATGACCGATTGAATGCTGTTTTCAGCAAAGATTTTTTGTAATAAAGCACGATCTAAAATATCGCCCTCATAAAATTTCACGTCTTTGCCCGTGATTTCTTTTACGCGTTCTAAAGATTTTGGGGATGAATTGCATAAATTATCCAATACCACCACTTCTTTATTTGCATTTAATAATTCCACTACAGTGTGTGAACCGATATAGCCTACGCCACCCGTTACTAAAATAGCCATGAGTTACTCCTTAATTATTTTTGTTCGCGAATTATAACATTGATTTCTACGATACATAAATTTATCCCCTATTTTGACCGCACTTTGGTGTGATCGTTGTCACAGAATAAACATTTTTCTCTGGAATTTTGATTTGAGTCATTGAAGCGCTTCGCGATGAGGCGAATAATAGCCAGCGAAAATCGAAAAGATAAAGGAAGACAACATGAAACTTCAAAAAACTGCACTCGCATTACTCGCACTACTTGTTGGTTGGTATGCTGCGAATGCAGCAGCTTATTCTGAACAAGGCCAAGCCGGTAATACCAAAAGCTGGGAAAGCGCTGAATACCTCAAAGACTGGGGCTTAACCTCAATGAATGCCTCCACGGCTTATGCTCTTGGCTTTAATGGTTCTGGCGTAAAAATCGGCGTGATGGATTCTGGCGTACTATTAAACCACCCTGAATTTCAAGACGGTCGAATCCACGTTGTAAAAACAGAAGGGACTTATAGTAAAGATGGCATGCGTTATCCCGATGCATCGGTGGGAAATGGTCCAATTAATAAAAATGAACCAGTAAAAAACGGTAAACGCAATTTCGATAAAACAGATAATGGCATCTTCACTAAAGGTGAAGCCTTCAATATTGACGGGGCATGGCATAAATATACCAATGATGCGCACGGTACGCACGTTGGCGGGACAATGGCGGCAAGCCGCAACGGCAATGAAATGCATGGTGTAGCATTCGGTGCTAATCTGTATTCTGCCAATACCGGTGGTAACGACAACATGACCTATGGCCCAAACCAAGACTATAGTTTCTTCTTACAGGGCTACTCTGCCCTAGCAGATGCCGGTGCAAAAGTGATTAATAACAGTTGGGGTTCAAACCGTCGTGTCAATTCATCCTTTGCCGGTGCCTTAGGCTATAAACCAAAATATGATTGGCGTGATGTGCCTGAATATGGCGTGCAATATTATGATGTACCAAAAGCACCAGAGCCAATTTCCAATCCTGCGGCACATATTTATTTAAGTAACTTAGGCGAGGCTGAAAAAGCTTATTATCAATTTGTCACCAGTGGTGAGAAAAACTTTGTTGATGCGGCTTATGAAGTGGCAAAAAATAAACAAGTAATTCAAGTCTTTACCGCGGGTAACCGCAGTATGATGGCGGAGTCCTTTACGCGTGCGATGTTGCCCTATTTCAGACCTGATGCAGAAAAATATTGGGTAAACGTCACCGGTCAAGTCGGCGGTGAAAGCTATCCGAATGACTCAAATGGAGATGTGAGTGATGAAAAAGCAGGCGCAGATATTCAAGAATTTAACCTCGCTGGCCATTCAAAATGGTGGACGATTGCAGCGCCATCCGCCAACATCTATTCCTCCTACATTCAATTACAAGACAACAATACTTATGGTGACCCTATTTACAAATCAGCCGGTGGTACTTCAATGGCTGCCCCACACGTAAGTGGTGCATTAGGTGTCATTCTTTCTCGCTATCCATACATGACAACCGATCAAGCACGTGATGTCATGCTGACTACAGCAAGACAAACCACACTTCGCAAAGGGCTTGAAGGTAAACCGTTAGAACGTTGGGAAACTGAACAAGGTGTACCAAGTAACGTTTGGGGTTGGGGGATTTTAGATCTTGGCAAAGCGATGTTTGGCCCAGGTCAATTCTTAGGAAACGTGAAAATCAACCTCAATCAAAATGATGTTTGGTCAAATGATATTAGCGATAAAGCCATCAAAGCACGTCAAGTCGAAGATCAAGCTGAAGCGGCAACTTGGACAACGCGTAAAGCAGAATTACAAGCATTAATGCAAAATCGTGCAGGCGCGACAGCAGAAGAAAAAGCAGAATATCAAGTAGGTTTAGCGCGTGAAGTGGCTCGTAATGAACGTGCCTCACAAGGCCATGTTGGTGCATTAACTAAAAATGGGACTGGCACCTTAACCCTCACCGGTAATAACAGCTTCACCGGTGAAATTACTGTGAATGAAGGTCAGCTTTCAGGGTTAAATCAATCCCTTGGTTCGGCACAACAAGTCATCGTAAAACAAGGTGCAACATTGGAAGTGTTACCGAAAGCGGAAGTCACTAAACCAAGTGAGAATGGATTTGTTACCGAAACCTTAACCAGCACCGCGAAAACGGTCACTGCAACGGTAGAAAAAGGTGGTCGTTTCTTACTGAATAATGGTATTGCGAACGTCAATGCAACCTTTGCCGACGGCTCTATTTTAATGCCAAATAAATTTGACGAAGAAATTCTGCCTCAATTACAACAAAATCCACAAAAAGCGGTGTCGGTACAAGGTACTGGCTCATTTGTGGGAGCTGAAAATGCGGTAGTTGAAACACCTCGTACTTATGATTTCTTTGCGGTTAAAAATGAAAGTAATGCAAATACGCTGAAAGTGACCGTTCAGAAAAAAGCCCTTTCATCTGCAGCAACTACTGAAAATGAAGTGGCTATCGCCAATGCATTAGATGCAGCAACAAACAGTGCAGCGTATCAAAGTCTCATTTGGGGAACAAAAGAGAACGCTCGCCAAGCTTTTGCTCGTTTAAGCTATGATGAGGATCTCGCGGCTCAACAACACAATGTGTTAAATGGCTTATTGCTTCGTCAGCAACTTGCCCAACCTGGTGCAGTAAGAGCACAGCTTAATACCGGCACACAAATTTGGACAAGTGGCACCTTCACCCACTTCAGCACGGATAATTTAAGCAGTCATGCGTACAATCAACTTGTGGGTATTGATGCAACCATTGATACAAACAAACATTTCGGTGTATTTGTTGGCTCAACACAAAACAGCCACAAAATTGACCGCACTTCGAAAGATCGTGCCGTACATTTAGGCTTAACAGCTGAACATCGTTTCAACGTATTAACACCAAAAATTGGCTTTATTCAAAGCTGGGGAAAACACGAACAACGTACTGAATTTGCACAAGGTGTGAAAACCCATAGCCAAACACAAAATGTCTTTGCTGAACTTGCCTACACAGGCTTAAAAGGCGAACATTTTGCGATTGAACCTTATGCTGGTGTAAGCTATATGCACATCAAAAATAAAGGTGTGACTAAAGGCGAAGTGCAGTTAAAAAACAACAATCGTGATCTCATCGTTACCTCTGTAGGTTTACGTCCATCCATTCCATTTGCAATTGGTGGCGTTCAGTTCAACTTATTAGGTGATGTGGCTTATCATCGTTTCCACAAAGATAAAGCCGCTGAAGGCAGCTTGGTGATCAATAACCAAGGTGTAGCGAATCTTTATGGTAAAGAATTGAAAAATGTCGTCACGACAGGTGTGGCATTACAAGCACAATTTACTCCGGCATTCGGAGTAAAAGTTGGCTATCAAGGTGCTTACAACCACGATACCAAAGCGAATAATGTTAATGCAGAACTACGTTTCTCGTTTTAACGATATTCAATAAGACAAAAGTGCGGTCAGTTTTCAAGAAGTTTTAAAACTCTTTGAAAATTGACCGCACTTTCAAACATTAAATTCTACGAATACTTTTTCATTAATTCATAAATTGGTTTTAATTGAGGCTCATTCTCTGTAGGTTTATAACTTTCAAGAATGGTTTCATACTCATTTACTAAGTAATGCACATTTGCCCCTTTTTGAAGCATAAGCTCTAAAACATCCAATCTCTCTGGGATATATCTAATCATAGATAAAGGGATTAAACCATCTTGGTTCGGTAAATTAGGATTTGCTCCTGCTTTGAGCAACACTATCGCCGCCTCAGCATTTTTACTTCGTAATGCATAATGCAAAGGAGTCATTCCGTATATATCTTGAGCATTAACATCGACGCCATTATCAATATAGAATTGTATTAATTCTACTTTAGGTTCCGAATAGCAAAGTATCCTATGTAGATAGTTCCATTTATCTAAACTAGTAATTTTTTTTATATCTGCCAATTTGTTTTCTAAAAATATTTTTCTTAATAGTTGAAGATCATTATTAAAATTACTCTCTACAATTTTTTCTTCCAAATCCAAGTCATTAAATTTAGAAAAATCCATCTTATTTTCCTCTATTCATAAAATTTCTCATATCTTGTTTTATATCTAAGATATCACCTTTACCAGGCATTTCATTTCTATGACTTCGATTCACCGAACGATTTTCCAATCTAAACCACTGCGAGATTAGTGTATCACTACAAACATCTCTATCAAGCTACGTTTCGCCTTTACTTATCACAAAATAAATTTATATCGTCAAAAACATCACTTATCGCGCCTAAAAACTGACCACTATTTTTTAATAACTCTAGTTTATTGATAATATCAAAGGAAATTCTTTTATCAATTCTAACCATATGCCCTACTGATATTATTGATGTATATTTTAATTCATCTATTGATGAATCAAGGTTATCTAAAACTATTTTTTCTGCGATATCTCTATCTACCGAATATAGCACAATATTTAAAATAAGATTGCAACAATTTTCCACCGTATCAAGTGTAAAAGAACAATATTTAGGATCCATATATTTCATACTATTTACTTTTTCCAATTAGATTTAAATAATCCTTCTGTTATTAATTTATTTTTCATTTCCTGATTTAAATCATCCCATTTTCTAACATGCCCATGATATATTCCTAAACTCGGGTATGTTTCATCAAATATAACTATTTCTCCTGTAGATTTATCTACCAAACAGCGAAGCCCAAAATCCTTTTTTATTTTCAACTTTCTTTTGCTTCGCTTCTTCCATTCTTTGTTTGACATAATTTACCCAAACTTGATGGGGCGCATCAAAATCAAATAATTTCATAAAATCATAAGGAATTTTATATTCTGCTAATGGATTTATATCAATCAATTCTTTGGGCGCTATAGGGCTATCAATACCCAAATCAAAACCGTGGATTGCTGCGATTTTGGCATACATTAAAACTTGCGGTTGCAAGTAAAAATCAAAATGTAAAAGTGTGTCTTTTGCTGCTCGTTTAGCAAGCTTAAGTTCGAGTAATTTATCTAAAGCTTCTTGCATTCCTTTTATATTTTTATCTGCTAGTGCCACATAAAATTCATGATCGGGAATGCGCTTTAAATCGCTACGGGCTTTTTTCTCATCATTTAAGAACGTGAGTGCGCGCTCTTTTAATAATTGCCAATCGCCACTTAATGCCAATAAAGTGTTCGCATTAAAAAAAGGTCTGGTATCAGTTCGTTTATAGGGAACTGAAATATCCACAATTTCATCACGATGTTTAATTAAATAATCAATCAACTTTTGATTATCTGAAAGTAAGATCATGAAAAAGAAATTTGTATTAATCCCGTTGTATGCCCATTGAAAATCATATTCAGACAAAATACTTAAGAAACCTGCAATAGAAGAATTTTCTTTAAATCCTTCGATAGAATTTTCTAACAAACATTTAGAGGATAATGCTCGATGATAGTCATCTAATAAACCAATTGAAAAAAACACATTCCCTCGAAAATCATCAATTAATTTTATTCTTTGAAATAATACGAGATAAGAATTATCTGAAAACGAATTAACCCGTTCCCAGGTAAATTTTTTAGCATCACTGTAAGTCTTTGCAATATCGCTGCCTAAAAACACTTGATATTTTTCCATATTGACCTCGTATGACTACTTCTTATTAGGAACTCTAACTGGTAATAACACAACTTTACCATTTGATTTATCTACAC
>CABQSN010000002.1:0-38717 GCA_902466845.1 uncultured Haemophilus sp. | reverse complement strand
CTTGTTGCCCTTGATTACGTAAATTCACGCCCACATTACTTGGGCTCATCATCACCTTAAATTGCCCACTTGCCACGCCTGCACGCAACTGATCAGGCGAACGCCAAATTTCTAATGCTACATCCGCTTGTTTGGCTAATTTACCTTGTGCTGCCGCCACCGCAATGGTCACACTTGGCATCGCGGGTGCACCATAAATGGTAAATTGCTCTTTTGTTGCCGCAAAGAGAGAAGGCGACATGCCTGCTGCCGTAAGTGCTGCGCTCATTCTTAAAAAATCACGTCTATTCATTGTCATGGTTATCTCCTTATAATGAAACAAGTCTAATACTTGTATTTTGATAATGGTTTTCATTTATTATCTTACTAGCTGTGACTAAAGTAAAGAAAGACAAAAGTGCGGTCAGATTTTTAGGTGTTTTTAAATTCTCCTACTTTGTTAAGTCGTAGCTCCAATCCAACAATTTGAAGATTTCTTCGGTTTCTACACCATGATCCAAAATAATCGTCAGCCAGTGAGTTTTGTTCATGTGATAGGCGGGCAAGAAATTAGGTGATTGTCTCAAAATACTCACCATATCGGGTGGACATTTGAGATTGATAAAATCAGTTTCTCCTTCTTCTTGTAAACCAAGCTTCATTTTTCTGATTTTGCCAATAAGTGCATACCATTTCCCTTTGGCATTACCATGGCGCAAGATGGCATATTCGGGATATTTTTCCCAAAGATATTCTGGCTGCGTCGAATATTGATTGGCTGCATAATCAAAGATTTGTTGTGCTTGGCGCATGGTTTGCTCCTTGAATGATGGATGGGTTTATTATCAGCCGTAAAGTAGAGAAAAGAAAGACCGTCTGAAAATTGAATTTCAGACGGTCCTTTGCTTTAGCCTTAAAAGAGCACACATATAAGTGCGATCGTTTCGTTGTCTATTTTTAACTACTCAGTCACATGGAAAACTTGTTTTTCAAATTCGTGTTTACCAATTTTGACAGTCAGCACATATTTGCCGATTGGATCTCGGCGGTCGAATGTCCAGCAGTTCATCATATATTTGCCATTTTCTAATGTTGGTCTGGTATAAGTGATAGTATGGAGTTTTTTATTTGGTGATGAAACCACTTTTGCATTCTCAATCGAACTAGTGAATTCACTTTGTGCCTGAGCTTTAAAGGTTTCACTTACCGTTGCTTTTTTACCAAAATTCCCCGTTGCTACCCAACATACTTTCTCAGTTTTATTGGAACGAGAGGTTTCTTTTTTATTTAAATCAGGTGATGGCTCCTGAGTTCTATCAAACACAGAGAGATAAATAGTAGGCTCATTTGCAGTATCTTTAGCTGTTTCTTTTGATTCTGGTGCTACAGCAAATGTGCCAGTTGAGAATAAGGTCGCAATTAAAGCGAATGTTGAGATTTTTTCATGTTAGATTCCTTTTTATATCATTATTTTATTGAACGATCATTATACCAAGGCAGCCCATATCTGCCAGCATTAAATTGGATGAACCAAATAAGAATGGATGGGTATTTGACGAAGGTTGTTCAAATTTTACTAAAATTTGTACTTTCTTTTTCACCCAAACCGTGTCTTTCCAGGCAAGTTTCGACGCATCGACATTAACATCATCTTGGCTTTCAATAACAAATTTAGCGCCTTGAATGGTGAAGCCCACAGGCAGCGAGCTGTTGATAATCCAACGTTCGACAGTACCGACTTTCGCTGAAACATCAACTCGACGCGGATCAAAACGTTGTTTGTTAATTAAGCCGTTAGTCACATCTAGTTCAAAGGTGCGTTCTTGGGCGATTTTACTTTCGAGCATAGCTGTGGCATCAGTATTGAATGACTCATTCATTTTTTTGCTGAATGCAGAGATTTCACCTTGTGGGCGAAGTTCTAAAACGGTGTTATCTGCAAAATCATTGCCTGAGCTGAACACATTTTTGATTTTGTCGAAGAAACCACGTTTAGCCCCAGAGATGAGCGATACACCTTCTCCTTCGCTTAAATTAACCAATACTTCAGCACGTTCACCCGGTGCAAGAATGAGAGAATTAATCGCTTTACCTTGTGGTAAAAAACCTAAATCTCTCGCAACAAGCAACATGTCTTGTTCGTTATCTAAACGGAGATCGTAGGCTCTTGCTAATGAAGCATTGAGCAAACGTAAACGTATCCAACCGCGCGGGGCCTCAAGATAAGGCGCTTCTTGTCCATTCACAAGAAGACGATTGCCGACAAAGTGCGGTTGATTTTGCTTAAATAATTGCAATCCGTCGCCGTTAAATTCCATGTCTTGTAAGATTAATGGAATATCGTCCACACCATATTTGTGAGGAAGTTGTGATTTTAGGCTTTGATCATCTTCAATCAACCACATCCCGACGATGCCGCGATAGGTTTGATAAGCCGAGTTTGCCAAGGTCGCAGAGCGATACCAACAAGTCGCAGCAGGTTGGTCAATTGGAATGATTGGGGCCCAAGATTCCCCTTTTTTGAGGACTTTTGCGGCGCCGCCAAATAATTCGCCACTGGCTTGTAATCCCTGAATAGAAAGAGCAATGCTTTGTGGTAAATTGTTGTGATAATTGAGTTTTGCAAAGGAACCCGATTTGATGCGAATAGTGGGCCCAAGATAATTGCCGTTAAAACCCCATACACTGACACTATGGGAGCCATCTAATTTGTAGCCGGTTTCTTCCATATTAAGAATAATTGGGCGACCACGTTTCGCTTCCATCAACGGCGGAATGGTTAATTTTTCACGAGATGCCGCTAATACCGATTGAGGTGTGGTAGCAAGTGCGGTTGAAATTGCGGTAGTTTTTAATAATTGGCGACGAGAAAGACGCAACATATTATTTTCCTTGTGCAATTTCAGCATCGAGTTCAGCGATGCGTTTTTCCATCAAATCGTGGCAGTAAGTAGCAAGTTCGCGAACATTGTCTTTTGTGTAGGATGACACGTCAATCGGATCCATCATTTCACAAATTACTTTACCATTATCCCAACGATTTAAATCTATTTTATTATGCGTAGTTGAACACACAACGGGGACAATTGGTACGCCAGCTGCAATTGCTGCATGGAATGCCCCTGTTTTGAATGGCAATAAGCCGCGACCACGGCTACGAGTGCCTTCAGGGAACATCCAAATTGACAGGTTGTCTTTATTGATACGGCGAGCAAGTTCTGTCATGGTGCTGTGTGCTTTAGAGCGATTTTCACGATCTAAGAAAATATTGCCGGTCACCCAATACAAAATGCCGAAAAAAGGAATCCAAATCAGGCTTTTTTTACCTACACTCACCGTGCGAGGTAATACCATGTAAGAGATGGTCACCATATCAAAATTATTTTGGTGGTTACCGATGTAAATACAACGTGGCATATTCTCTTTATTTTGTGGAAAACGGTGTTCTACTTTTAAGCCAAATAAAGGGTATAAACGACCAAACCAGCGAGCCATAACGCCCACATTGCTTGGATTTTTGAAACGAATAAAGGAATAGATCGTACCGAGCACACAAATTAAAATACAACAAAGTGCAACGATGAGAATTCTGGCGATTTTTAACATAGAAAATACCTAATTAAAATTTTTGGAAAGTATAGCAAATTACACAAAAATGTGTGCTAATCTAATGAAAAAAATGACGGAATAGTTATGAAACCCATTTATTTTATTGCAGATCTTCATTTGAGCGAAACGCATCCGGAATTAACCGCACTTTTTAACGATTTTATGCAAAACAAAGCGCAAGAAGCACAAGCGGTTTATATTTTGGGAGATCTTTTTGATTTTTGGATTGGTGACGATGAAACTTCACCTTTAATCTCACAAGTAAAACAGTTGATAAAAAAACTGACAGAAAAGGGTATTGCTTGTTATTTCATTCATGGCAATCGAGATTTTCTCGTCGGGAAAAAATTTGCACAAGATTGTGGTTTAACGTTATTGCCTGACTATCATTGTGTTGATCTTTATGGTGTGAAAACCTTAATTTGTCATGGTGATACCTTATGTGTTGATGATGTGAAATATCAGCAATTTCGCCGAAAAGTGCATCAAAATTGGCGAAAAAGGCTGTTTTTATGTTTGCCACTAAAAGTGCGGTTAAAAATTGCAGAGAAAATTCGCGCGAAGAGTAAACAAGATAAGCAATATAAGTCACTGGATATCATGGATGTGAATTTAGCGTTTACGGCACAAACCGTAAAAGAATTTGACGTAAATCGATTAATTCACGGTCATACGCATCGAGAGGCCATTCATCAGGAAAATGCGTACACACGAATAGTGTTAGGCGATTGGCAAAAGGATTATGCTTCAATTTTGGAAGTGACAGAAAACGGTTATCGGTTTATTTAAACAAAAAGCACAGGATTAAACCTGTGCTTTTTTGTATTAAAACGTGCTAATTTTCAACCGCACTTTATTCTACGGTTACCGATTTCGCTAAGTTACGAGGTTGGTCCACGTCGGTTCCTTTAATTAATGCCACATGGTATGACAATAATTGCATTGGAACGGTGTAGAAAATTGGCGCAATAATTTCATTCACTTTTGGCATTGTGATGATTTTCATGCCTTCGCTTGGTGTGAAGCCCGCTTCTTTATCAGCGAACACATAAAGCTGACCACCACGTGCGCGTACCTCTTCAATGTTTGATTTCACTTTTTCAAGTAATTCATTGTTTGGTGCGACCACGATAACCGGCATATCTGCATCGATTAAGGCTAATGGACCGTGTTTTAATTCACCTGCCGCATAAGCTTCAGCATGAATATAAGAAATTTCTTTTAATTTCAATGAAGCTTCCATTGCGATAGGGTAGAACTCACCACGACCTAAGAAAAGCGCATGATTTTTCTCGGCAAAATCTTCTGCTAACGCTTCGATGTCTTTATCAAATGCAAGGGCTTTTTCAACTTCAGCCGGAAGTGATTGTAACGCTTTTACAATTTCCACTTCTTGTTCGTTTGAGATATTGCCTTTTACTTTGCCAATTGCAGTTACTAACATTAATAATGTAGCCAACTGAGTGGTAAATGCTTTGGTTGATGCTACACCGACTTCAACGCCTGCACGAGTCATGAAGGCAAGATCCGATTCACGCACTAAAGATGAACTTGATACGTTACAGATCGTTAAGGCAGCCATATAACCTTTTTCTTTTGCCAAACGAAGTGCTGCAAGGGTGTCCGCCGTTTCACCTGATTGAGAGATGGTCACTAACAAGCTATTTGGGCGGGTCACGAATTTGCGATAGCGGAATTCAGATGCGATTTCAACATCACAGCTCACGCCAGCAAGTGCTTCAAACCAGTAACGGGCCGTCATACCTGCATTATAAGAGGTACCACAAGCGACAATTTGAATGTGTTCAACTTTTTCTAAGATTTCTGACGCGCCATTACCAATCGCATCCACAATCACGTTATTGTGAAGGATACGCCCTTCCATGGTGTTGATTAATGCATTTGGTTGCTCATAGATTTCTTTTTGCATGAAATGGCGGAATTTTCCTTTTTCTGCAGCATCATTTTCAAGGTTAGATTCGTGTATTTCACGTTCTACTTTTTGGCCATTCGCATCGTAAATATCCACGGTACGACGTGTGATTTCTGCAATATCACCTTCTTCTAAGTAGATGAAACGACGCGTCACGCTTAATAATGCAAGTTGGTCAGATGCTAGGAAGTTTTCACCAATCCCTAAACCAATCACCAATGGGCTGCCTGAACGCGCAGCCACTAAATGTTCTGGATGTTCACGATCTAGTACAACCATACCATATGCACCAGTAAGTTGTTTTACGGTTTTTTGGACAGCTTCAAGAAGATTTGAGGCTGTACGCATTTCCCAATTAACAAGGTGAGCAATTACTTCGGTATCAGTTTGAGAATTAAACACATAGCCACGTGATTTAAGTAATTCACGTAATTCTTCGTGATTTTCGATGATACCGTTATGGACGACAGCAAAGTTGCCCGAAGTATGCGGGTGAGCATTAGCTTCAGACGGTTCACCATGAGTTGCCCAACGGGTGTGAGCGATCCCTGTACCACCGATTAATGGTTTTACTGCAACCGCTTCATCAAGGGCTTTTACTTTACCTAAGCAGCGCACGCGGTGTAATTCATGGTTTGGATCCACAACAGCCACACCTGCAGAATCATAACCACGATACTCTAAGCGGTGTAAACCATTAATTAAAATTTCTGCTACATCACGTTGTGCTACCGCACCAACAATACCACACATAGTTTTTCCTTATTTACTAAAATTAAAAGTCTTATTTTTCTGACCGCACTTTATGCCACATCTACACAAATTACTTCTACGCCTTGCGCCATTATGGCTTCTTTGTCGGCTTGAGATAATTTGTTATCGGTAATCAGCACATCAATTTGCTGCCAGGTTAATTCCACATTTGGCATTTTTCTGCCAATTTTTTGTGATTCCACCATTACAATCACTTCACGAGATACTTCAGCCATCACTTGGCTTAAGCGAACCAACTCATTAAATGTTGTTGTACCACGTTCTAAATCAATGCCATCGGCACCAATAAATAATTGGTCAAAGTCATAAGAACGTAGCACTTGTTCGGCAATATTGCCTTGGAAGGATTCAGAACGCGTGTCCCAAGTGCCTCCCGTCATTAAGAGTGTCGGTTCATTTTCGAGTGAACGTAATGCGGTGGCCACCGAAAGCGAATTCGTCATCACAACCAAGCCTTGCTTACGATTAAGTTGTTTAATCAGTGCGGCGGTTGTGCTGCCACTATCCACAATAATGCGATTGTGATCACGAATACGTTCTGCAGCTGCCTTTGCTAAGACTAACTTTCGTTGCGAAAGTTCATCATCTTGTTCTTCTTCGATGATTTCTTGTGGCATTAAAATGGCGCCACCATATTTTCGAAGAAGGAAACCATTACTTTCCAATGCAGTGAGATCTTTTCGAATCGTCACTTCAGAGGTGTCAAATAACTGTACTAGCTGTTCTACACTGACTTCACCTTGTTCCTGCAGAAGTTGCATGATGGCATGTCTGCGTTGTTGGGTATTTCGGTGTTGAATGTTTCGTTTCATTATTTATATCCTGCAATAAGTTTCGGTTCGGAATTATATCGGCAAAATGATGATTGTAAAGCTAAAATTTAGGCAACAAAAAACCCTGACAAAGCAGGGTTCAATTAAAATCGTTTTAAGACAAATTATTTGATTGCGTCTTTTAATGCTTTACCAGATACGAACGCTGGAACTTTAGATGCTGCGATTTTGATTTCAGCACCAGTTTGTGGGTTACGGCCAGTACGTGCTGCACGTTGATTTACTTTGAATGTACCGAAACCGATTAATTGTACAGGTTCACCTTTTTTAAGGCTACCAGTGATAGCTGCTAAAGTAGCTTCTAATGCAGCTTTAGCTTGTTTTTTGTTTAATTCAGCTGCACTTGCAATTGCATCGATTAAATCTGTCTTGTTCATAAATTTGTACCTTTTGTTAAATTAAAATTTGACTCTATTCAAATAAGCGTAGGTTTTAACTGCTACGGCTTGGCAAAGTCTAATCGAACTTAGCGGGAAATAAAAGCTCGATTTGTAAAAATTGTGACAAATCTCACGTTATTGCTCGATTTTTATACCGATATTGGAGATGCCCTCCTGTTTGATCTCGTTTCGGAGGGATAAAATCAGGTCTACATCGCGTTTTTCACAGTCTTTGAGTAAGCGATAGATTTGCCATTGAAGGTCAAGTTCTTCTTCAATTTCTTCACGGCTTTTTAGTTCGCTTTCAGAAAGATCTCGATTTTCTTGTGTTTCTATCAAAGAACAAACCGTGCCTAATGAAATTTGGCTGATTTGAATCGCTTTTTCGAGCGTCTCGCCTGCGATAATAGCATGCAATAATTCACCTAATGCTTCACAAGCATCGAGAGCGGGTACCACACCAAAGAAGTCATAATTATTCACATCAGGAATGATCTCCTCGAGCTTCTCTAATTGGTTTTCGAAATTGATTTTCGCCCCTTTAACCGTTAGAAATTCCCACACTAAATTTAAAATGTTGTGATAGGTCTTTTCTGCTTGCTCCTGTTCGGTCATTTTACAAAATAGGGCAAAGTTTGGTGCCATGCGTTCGCATAAGCAAGCCATAAAGGTCAGATGTTGCCAACTTTCAACATTTTCCAGGCGCTTGTGAATTGGATTTCGCATTTTTTTCTCGCTTATTTATGATAGGCTTTTGAGAATTCATGAATGGTATCCACGAAGATTTTTGGCGCACTTTCTGGCACATCTTGGTGGATTCCATGGCCTAAGTTAAATACATGGCCGCAGCCTTGACCAAAATCGGCTAAGATTGACCGCACTTCTTGCTCAATACGCTCTGCTGGCGCATATAACACACTTGGATCCATATTGCCTTGTAGCGCCACTTTATGACCCACACGCGCTTTCGCATCAGCCAAATTAACTGTCCAGTCTAATCCTAGCGCATCACAGCCTGTATTAGCCATGGCTTCTAACCATAACCCGCCGCCTTTAGTAAATAAGGTTACCGGTACTTTACGACCATCGTGTTCACGAATTAAACCATCAACGATTTTGTGCATATATTGCAGAGAGAAGTCTAAATATTCACGATGACCTAACACACCGCCCCAGGTATCAAACACCATGACCGCTTGTGCGCCCGCTTTGATTTGAGCGTTTAAGTATAAGATCACGGAATCCGCCACCTTATCTAATAAAAGATGTAGGGTTTGCGGTTCGGCATACATCATTTTTTTGATTTTATTGAAGGTTTTGCTGCTACCACCTTCAACCATATACGTTGCCAGTGTCCACGGGCTACCAGAGAAACCAATCAGTGGCACTTCGCCTTTTAGTTCGCGACGAATTGTGCGAACAGCATTCATCACATATTGAAGTTCGCCTTCAGGGTCAGGAATCGGTAAATTTTCGACTGCACTTTTATTTTCAATTGGATGAGCAAATTTCGGGCCTTCACCTGCACCAAAACTTAAGCCTAATCCCATCGCATCAGGAATAGTTAAAATATCTGAGAACAAAATAGCCGCATCTAAAGCATAGCGACGAAGTGGCTGTAAGGTAACTTCACAAGTTAAATCCGCATTGCGGCAAAGCGACATAAAATCGCCCGCCTCTGCACGTGTTGCTTTATATTCAGGCAAATAGCGTCCCGCTTGGCGCATCATCCATACGGGGGTCATATCCACTGGTTCACGTAATAAGGCTTTTAAATAACGATCATTTTTTAATTCAGACATGGACTTTCCTTTATTTATTTTGTTCCGCTTTGCAAAGCTCAAGCGTAGCATTAATTAATTTGAGTGCGATAGTACCTGTTGGCGGTAATTCTGGCAAGGGGGCAGCGCTAGAAAACCATTGTGCATCATGCAGTTCTGTTTCTTGCAGTTGAATTTCTCCGCTGTCGTAATCAGCTAAAAAGCCCACCATTTGTGAATTCGGGAATGCCCAAGGTTGACTACCGAAATAGCGAATGTTTTTAATACGAATGCCCGTTTCTTCAAAGACTTCGCGGCGAACGGCACCTTCAAAGGTTTCACCCACTTCCACAAAACCGGCTAGCGTGGTGTAAATACCTGCTTTGCCAGGCGTGTAATGGCGTTTATGGTTGGCTAATAAAATCTCTGTGCCACGGCGAACGGCGACAATAATCGAAGGGCAAATAACTGGGTAAGTACGATAGCCGCAACTTGTGCATTGAACCGCAAGCTCATCGTGAGTTTGTTCCGCTTTTTGACCGCACTTTCCGCAGAATTGGTGGGTTTTCAAAAAATGATTGATTTCCACGCCTCGGCTTAATAAATGAAAATCTTCAGTCGGTAATGACAACAAACTCCGTAAGGAAAGGTATTCTCGTTCATCTTGATCATTTTCTGCCACAAGCCATAAAGGTTGTGATTTCCATTTCCCGAGCAACATTGCTTTTTGTGTTGTGAGGCCGAGTTCCTTTGCTGATCCGAAAGGCAGATCATTTTCCTGCCAATAAAGTGTCGATCCTTTGGTGAACAGCCAATATCCCTGATCTTCGGGCTGAATTGCTTTCATATTTTTCTCTTTTTGTTTCAAAAGTGCGGTCATTATAAAAGGGATTTTTCGGAAAAACGAATTTAATTTATGTGATAAAAATTGCTAGTCAGTTTTCGTTGTGCTACAGTAGCAACCTGTTTTTCTCTTTAAAATTAGGAATGACAAATGTCTTTTTTCTCTTTTGCTTTTTTAGAAAATGCGATGTCTTTTCAAGGTTATCTTAAATATATCGCCATTTTTGTCTCGTTAGGTGCATTGTTTGTGGTGACAAGCTTATATTTGCGTCATCGGTTACAAACCAAATACCGTGATCTCAGTATCATTTTTCTTTTATTAATCATTTTCTTGCTCGGTGTGCAATATAACCAATATGAGCGAAGTGAAGTCTATGCAGCTGATACCTCTCGCGTGGTGACATTTTTAAATTCGGTGAAAGACAGTCAAAATTTACAGAAAGAAGATATTCGTACCAATAGCCGTACATTAAGTAACGGCATGATTTTAAATATTCGGGATCAGTATTTCGAAGTCCATTTTAATAATGATTTTACCGCATATACCTTATCCCCAATTAACTTAGTAAACCCTAATGTTACTGTTATTGATAAGGAGGAAAACTAATGGATGGCTATACATTATTAGGCTTGAAATTGGCCATGGGTATTATTGGACTCGTACTTCAAATCAATTTAATGGGTAAAGGTAATCTCGCCCCGACCTCCGCAATGGATCAGGTACAAAATTACGTGCTGGGCGGTATTATTGGTGGGGTAATTTATAGTGATAGTATTGGAGTGCTCCAATTCTCTCTCGTACTCGTACTTTGGACGTTATTGATTTTTACCCTGCGTTTTATCAAAAATCATAATCAATTTGTTAAATCCTTGATTGATGGTAAACCTGTTTGGGTCATTTTAAATGGTAAGGTTCAGACGGCTGAATGTATGAGAAATGGTATTACCGCTCATGATCTCATGTTTAAGTTACGTGCTGCCGGTATTTATGAAATTAATAGTGTAAAACGTGCTGTACTCGAACAAAATGGGCAACTTTCCATTATTCAATATGGCGATGAAAATTTACGTTACCCATTAATTATTGATGGGCAATTAGATAACGATATTTTAGAAGTCGTTGGGCGTGACGAGGAATGGGTTAAATCGGAGTTAGAAAAACAGAATCTTGCAGTTAACCAAGTGTATGTCGGTGAATATTTAAATGGTCAGTTAGTCACCCATTTATACGAAAATAAATAAAAAAGACCGCACCTTAAAAGTGCGGTCTTTTTTATTCCATTTTAACCTACAACAAAAGGTAAGTAACCCGCTCGGATAGCAAAAGGAATTGAAGTAATAATCACGCCAAGCATCAATATGATCACTAACAACGCTTTACCGCCCCATACGCGATATGGCAAGTTTGGATAAATTGAGCGTGCTTTCCAGACTAATGCCACCGGTAAAACTACCGCGTAGAACGCAAACATTTGACCGGCATAACCCAGTGCGAGAATAAAACCTTCTGGATAGAAAAGGGAGAAAAGCACTGGGGGAATAAAGGTCATTAAACCTAATGAAATCCGCCCAGCATGAATATCAAAAGATTGTTTGAGTAAATCTTCGATACATTCTAATAAACCTAATGCCACCCCTAAGAATGAAGTGACCAATGCTAAAGTGGAGAAGATTTTTACCGCATTTGCAATAATTGGGCTTTGGGTGATTTCTAAGGTTGCTTTCACTAAGCCATTTAATGTGGCGTCTTCGCGTAAAATTTGTAAGAACTCATTTTGGCTGAGTAAGCCGTGCGTCGAAAGCTGCCATAAAAAGTAAGCAAATAACGTGATGCCAGAACCAACTAAAATCGCAATGCGTAAGGATTTCACATTACCGTCTAAGTATTTATTTAAACTTGGAATGGAACCATGGAAACCAAATGCTGTGAAAAATACAGGGCTTGCAGAAATAATTAAGGCGTTATCAATGGGCATCGCCATTAAGTTATCAAATTTGATGTTCGGTAGCATTAACGCGAGCACTAAGATAAAAGCAGCAATCATCACAAAGAATAACACGCGATTGATTTTATCCACACTGTGTGTGCCGATGACAATAAAACTACCGAAGAAAATCGTGAATACAAGCACCGCGATTTTGTTCATGGTGTCTTTATCGCCAATGGCTGGGAGTAAATCCATTAATAAAGAACCACCACCACTCACATAAGCGGCAATTAAGGCATATAAGAAGACAATTAAAACAGCAGTGGAAATAATTCGCCCTGCTTTACCAAAATATTGTGCAGCAAGTGTGCCGATCCCTGCATCACTGTCAGCGGTTTGATACAATTCTACGAATAAAAGCGCGGTGAATGTGAGCACCGCCCACAAGCCAATTAATAAGAAAACAGTCGCAGTTAAGCCAATCCCCGCAGAGGTGAGAGGCATTGCCAACATCCCCGCCCCAATCATGGTTCCTGCAACAAGTAAGGTACTTCCCACGGTCTTGTTCATTTTATCTTCCTCAGGTTGTAATAATAAATTTACGATGATTGTATTTTAATCTTTACAGTATGTAAAGTAGAAGAAACAAAATTCTTCTACAAAATGTACGGTAGAAATGACCGCACTTTCCCGATAAAATAGCCGGTAAATCAATTAAGACAAGAGACAATAGTAGGAGAGCGCTTATGATTTATAGTATGACAGCCTTTGCACGCCTTGAAATCAAGAAAGATTGGGGCGATGCAGTTTGGGAAATTCGTTCGGTTAACCAACGTTATTTGGAAAATTTTTTCCGCTTGCCAGAGCAATTCCGTGGCTTGGAAAATGCTTTGCGTGAGAAACTTCGTCAAAATCTCACTCGCGGTAAAATTGAATGCTTATTGCGTATTGATAGCAAAAAGCAAGCAGCGGCTGAACTCAATTTAAATAAAGAGTTGGCGAATCAAGTTATCCAATCTTTACAATGGATTAAGTCGCAAGCTGGTGAGGGCGAAATCAATTTGGCGGATGTATTGCGTTATCCTGGCGTGGTAGAAGCGACTGAGCAAGATTTAGATGCGATTAGTCAAGATTTGTTGACAGCTTTTGATGAGTTGTTGGTGGAGTTTATTGCAATGCGTGGCCGTGAAGGCGAAAAATTACAAGCCATTATTCAACAACGTTTAGATGGCATTACGGTAGAAGCCGAAAAAGTGCGGTCACAAATGCCAGCAGTTTTACAATGGCAGCGTGAGCGTTTATTGCAACGTTTTGAAGAAGCGAAAATTCAACTTGATCCACAACGTGTCGAACAAGAAATGATTTTATTGGCGCAACGTGTGGATGTGGCGGAAGAATTAGATCGTCTGCAAATGCACGTGAAAGAAACCAACAACATCTTGAAAAAAGGTGGAGCAGTGGGACGTAAACTGGACTTTATGATGCAAGAGCTAAATCGTGAATCTAACACGTTAGCATCAAAATCCATTAATGCTGATATCACCGCTTCTGCCGTGGAATTAAAAGTATTAATCGAACAAATGCGTGAGCAAATTCAAAATCTTGAATAGGAAAAATCATGGCAACATTTATTTCATTAAACCACTATGATTTGGTGGAAGTGGCGGGCGTAGATGCGGAGAAATATCTGCAAGGCCAATTAACTTGTGATGTGGTGCATTTGGCAGCAGGCGCTTCAACGCTTACAGCGCATTGTGATCCTAAAGGCAAAATGAACTCGTTGTTCCGCTTAATTAAGCTTTCTGCAGAGCAGTTTTTGATTTTAATGCCGAAAAATTTATTTGCTCCACTCGATCATTTAAAAAAATACGCGGTGTTTTCAAAAGTTACTTTCCAAGTATTGGATTGGCAAATTGTCGGCTTGATTGGTGAAAAGTGCGGTCGAATTCAAGCACAAATCATCTTGGATATTGATGAAAATCGCACAATTTTGATCAATCCTACCCCGTTAGATGTCACCTTCAATGGCGATGAAAAACAATGGCTTTGTGCGGATATTCAATCGGGCTTACCAAGCTTGAGTGCGGAAACGCAAAATGAATTTATCCCGCAGGCATTAAATCTACAAGCGATTGAACAAGCGATTTCTTTTACTAAAGGTTGTTATATCGGGCAAGAAACTGTCGCGCGTGCCAAATATCGTGGTGCCAATAAACGTGGGATGTATGTGCTTTCAGGGGAAACAGCTGTTACACCGAAAATCGGCAGCGAAATTGAAATGCAGTTAGAAACGGCTTGGCGTAAAACGGGCTCGATCGTAAGTGCGGTCAATTTTGACGGTGTTTTATGGTTACAAGTGGTGATGAACAACGATTTAGAAGAAGGGACGCATTTCCGTTTACCTGAAGATGGAACAGTTCTGAAAATTAAATCTCTTCCTTATTCCATAAACAACTAAAGATATTGTCTCTTAATCTATTTTAAACTTAAAAATCCTTGGCGAAGTCAATCTTTGCAAGGATTTTTTTATTATGCCTTTTGTAATGAAAATTTATTTTCTAGCACAATTTCTGTATTTTTGTCAGATTTTTTGAATAGTTAAAAAAATGTTACAAGGATAAAAGGGAAATGTTAAAAAATTATGAGATCTTTGTCACATTTTCAATAAATTTCACTTAATAGGGTATAGGTTTTTTCTTTAAAACCCATAGAATACGCGCAATTTTTAGTTATGTAAGAGGAGTAAGTATGACCCTATCTTTTATTCTTAGTGTTTTTCCGATCATCCTGTTGATCTATTTAATGGTAAAGCGTAATGCATTACCTTCTTATGTTGCATTACCTTGGATTGCAACCTTGGTGATGGGCGTTCACCTTCTTCATTTTAATACTGACATTGTAACGATCAGTGCCAATGTGACCGCCGCAATCGTAGCGGTTCAAACACCAATTACTGTTATTTTTGGTGCAATTCTCTTTAACAAATTTTCAGAAGTATCTGGCGCAACTGATACGATGCGTAAATGGTTAGGCAATATTAATCCAAACCCAGTTGCACAATTAATGATTATCGGTTGGGCATTTGCTTTTATGATTGAGGGAGCAAGTGGCTTTGGTACGCCAGCAGCGATTGCAGCTCCAATTTTAATGGGGTTAGGTTTTAATCCATTAAAAGTCGCCATGTTAGCTTTAGTGATGAATTCGGTTCCGGTTTCTTTTGGGGCGGTAGGTACACCAACTTGGTTCGGTTTTGGTCCGTTAAAATTAGATTCAAAATCGATTCTTGAAATTGGTTCGATGACAGCGTTTATCCACTCCATTGCGGCATTAGTGATTCCATTGATGGCATTACGTATCATGGTGACCTGGAAAGAAATCCGTCAAAATATTGTTTTCATTTATATTAGCGTATTCTCTTGCGTGATTCCTTACTTCTTAATTGCACAATTTAACTATGAGTTCCCATCATTAGTTGGTGGCGCAATTGGTCTCTTTATTTCTGTATTTGTAGCGAATAAAGGTATTGGTTTAGCGAAAGTTGAAAACAAGTTAGATAATAATGCTGTTAGCACAGGCCAAGTTGCTAAAGCATTACTACCAACCGGTTTATTAATTTTATTCTTAATCGTTACACGTATTCCAGAATTAGGCTTAAAAGGCTTAATGAATAACAAAGATGTGTGGTTCTCCACAGCGTTAGGTTCATTAGGCACATTTGAAGTCAGCAAAGGTTTAATTTTTAGTTTGAAAAACATCTTCGGTTCAGAGGTGAGTGAAAGCTACAAACTACTTTATGTACCTGCGCTAATTCCATTTGTAATTACTGTATTAATTTCATTACCACTTTTTGGCGTGAACTTTAGCAAAACAAAAGGCATTTTTAGTGCAAGCTTAAGCCAAGTAAAAAATCCATTTATTGCCTTAATGGGGGCCTTAGTGATGGTAAACTTGATGTTAGTGGGGGGCGAGCATTCTATGGTGAAAATCATAGGTCGTACCTTTGCAGAAGTTACCGGTAGTGACTGGACAATCTTCTCTTCCTTCTTAGGTGCGGTAGGCGCATTCTTCTCAGGGTCAAATACCGTATCTAACTTAACATTTGGTAGTGTACAATTATCAACAGCAGAAACTACAGGTTTATCTGTGACTTTAATTCTGGCGTTACAATCAGTCGGTGGTGCGATGGGTAATATGGTATGTATTAATAATATCGTAGCAGTTTCTTCCGTGTTGAATATTCAAAACAAAGAAGGAACAATCATTAAGACTACGATTGTACCAATGGTCGTTTACGGTATCATTGCAGCCCTTTGCGCAAGTTTCTTAATTCCGCTATTCTATGCGCTCTAAAATAGAGGCAAAAAGCAACCGCACTTTGTCGGCGGTTGCTTAACTTTTATCGAATATTTTACTTTTTATTTTCTATTATTGTTGGAGTAATTATTTATGAACGTAAATTTCTACGTTACCTGTATTGCTGACGTAGTAAAGAGCGGTGTGGCGAAAAACACCGTATTACTACTGGAAAAACTCGGTTGTAATGTTATCTTCCTTGAAAAACAAGGCTGTTGTGGGCAACCGGCATTAAACAGTGGTTACACCAAACAAGCCATCCCAGGCATGAAAAACTTAGTCGAAACCTTTGAAGTGAACGATTATCCCATCGTTGCCCCTGCAGGTTCCTGTGTTTATGCTATCAAAAACTATCCTGAGTATTTCACCAAAGTTGGTGAGTTAGATTGGGCTGAGCGAGCAAAAAAGGTCGTCGCGCGTTTCTGTGATCTAACGGATTTCATCGTCAATAAATTAGGTGTAACAGATGTTGGCGCCTATTTGCCAGGTAAAGCGGTTTATCATCCTTCTTGTAGTCTTACTCGTAAATTAGGCATTGTTGATGAACCAATCGCTCTCTTGAAAGGTGTAAAAGGGTTAGATCTTCTTCCTATTCATAATCAACAAACTTGCTGTGGCTTCGGTGGAACTTTCTCTGTGAAAATGGCAGAGATTTCTGGTGAAATGGTAAAAGAAAAAGTTGAGCATATTGAAGAGGTTGAACCACAATATTTAATTGGTGCAGATGTAAGTTGTTTATTAAACATTGGTGGTCGTTTACAACGCGAAGGCAGCAAGATCAAAGTGATGCACATTGCGGAAGTATTAATGCAAGGGGATAAATAAGATGTCATTGAAAACCAGTAATCTTCCTTTTAAAGCGCGTGTCGATCATGAAGTACATAACACTATCATGCGTAAAGCGGTAGTGAAAGCCCAAGAAACTATTGGGGCTAATCGTCAAAAAATGGTTGACGAATTAGGTCATTGGGAAGAATGGCGTGATTTATCTAAACAGATTCGTAACCATGTTTTAGCTAATTTAGACGCTTATTTGTATCAATTAAGCGAAAAAGTGATTGAAAATGGCGGTAAAGTGTATTTTGCTGAAACTGCCGAAGAAGCGAGTGCTTATATTCGTAAAGTAGCATTAGAGAAAAATGCGAAGAAAATCGTAAAATCCAAATCCATGGTGACAGAAGAAATCGGTTTAAACGAAGTGCTTGAAAAAGAGGGCATGCAAGTGATCGAAACCGATTTGGGTGAATATCTATTACAAATTTCAGGTGATAAACCATCCCATATCGTTGTGCCTGCAATTCACAAAGATCGTCACCAAATCCGCAAAGATTTATCTGAAAAACTCGGCTATGAAGGTGAGGAAACGCCTGAAGATATGACGCGTTTCGTACGTGAAAAAATTCGTCAAGATTTTTTAGAAGCTGATATCGGTATCAGCGGTTGTAACTTTGCCGTAGCGGAAACCGGCTCAGTTTGTTTGGTGACAAACGAAGGTAACTTACGTTTAGCGACGACCTTACCAAAAACACATATTGCCGTGATGGGAATGGAGCGTTTAGCGCCGACTTTCCAAGAGGTGGATGTGTTAATTACGATGCTTGCTCGTAGTGCGGTAGGGGCGAAATTAACTGGTTATAACACTTGGTTAACCGGTCCTCGTCTTGCTGGTGAAACCGACGGTCCTGAAGAATTCCATTTGGTTATTGTGGATAATGGCCGTTCAGATATTTTAGCGTCTGAATTCCAAGAAGTTTTACGTTGTATCCGTTGCGGTGCTTGTTTGAATACCTGTCCGGCATATCGTCAAATCGGTGGTCATGGGTATGGTTCTATTTATCCCGGTCCAATTGGTGCAGTGATTTCTCCATTATTGGGTGGCTACGATGAGTTTAAAGAATTGCCGTATGCTTGTTCTTTATGTAATGCGTGTAACTCTGTCTGCCCAGTGCGTATTCCATTAGCGCAGTTAATCTTAAAACACCGTGAGAAAATGGTAGAGTTAGGTAAAACTCCCGCGATGGAACGTTTATCTATTTTTGGTTTCACCACAGCCAATGCCAACCCAACACTATGGAAAACAGGTGTGAATATCGGTGCAAAATTAGCGGGTAAGCTGATCAAAAATGGGAAAGCACCAATTACATTTGGTGCATTGGGTGAATGGACAAAAGCACGAGATTTACCACAAGCAGATGGCGAAAGTTTCCGTCAATGGTTTAATAATAGAGAGAGAGGGTAATAAGCATGGATTTACAAAATCGCGAAAATTTTCTTAATAAATTAGCGGCGAAAATGGGTAAAGCCCGTGCTATCGTACCTGAACCGATGGATGCACCAGTCAATACATACCCAACTGAGCGTTTAACCCATTTAAGTGCGGTTGATTTAGCGAATGAATTTACCAATTCTGCTAAAACCATGATGGTGGACGTAAATGTGTGTAAAGAGTCTGATGCAGTGCAAACCTTACTAGCTCTCTGTGAAAAATATGGCGGCGGTGATGTTGTGCTTAATTCAGATGATAGATTGACTGCGCTTGGTATTCCTGCTGCGCTTGAAGCGAAATATACTTGTCATACATGGTCACCAGAAACGGCACAAGATAACATTAGCTTTTCTGAAAAAGCTAATCTTGGTGTAGTTTATGCAGAATATGGTTTGGCGGAAACTGGAGGAATCGTCTTATTCTCTAGCGCAGATCGTGGACGTTCAGTGAGTTTATTACCTGAAAAATCGATTGTTGTTGTACGTAAAAGCCAAGTACTTCCACGTGTTGCACAAGTGGCGAAAGTATTACATGATAAAGCACAACAAGGCGAGCGTATGCCATCTTGTATCAATATTATCTCAGGTCCAAGTTCAACCGCAGATATTGAATTGATTAAAGTGATTGGCGTACATGGCCCAGTAGCAAAAATCTATTTAGTCATTGACGACTTATAAGAATCATCCATGATGAAAAGAGAGAACTACAATGTTCTCTCTTTTTTTATTTTTTTAAAATCCGCTATAATTCTGAAAAACTCATGAATTGAACACTATGACTTATTATCTTGGCATCATGTCTGGCACCAGCCTTGATGGGGTGGATATTGCCCTTACTGACATCCAATCTAATCAAACCAAATTAATTGCGGCTGATTTTACGCTGATGCCCGTAAATTTACGCGAAAAAGTGACCGCACTTATTCAATCTGGCGAAACCACTTTACAGGCTCTAGGGGAGCTTGATCATCAATTTGGTTTTCTTTATGCCGATTGCGTAAATGCCTTTTTACGTAAACATCAGTTAAAACCTGAGCAGGTCGAAGCCATTGGCTGCCATGGTCAAACAGTGTGGCATTCCCCAAAAAGTCAATTCCCGTTTACCATGCAAATCGGTGATATGAATTTATTAGCCGCTAAAACAGGTATTACGGTTGTTGGTGATTTGCGCCGTAAAGATATGGCGTTTGGTGGACAAGGGGCGCCTTTAGTACCCGCTTTTCATCAAGCGGTATTTTTTGATCCTAACTGGGCAACGGTGGTGCTTAATATTGGCGGTATTAGCAATATATCGTTATTGATACCCGAACAGCCTGTCATTGGCTTTGACACAGGAACCGGTAATACCTTGCTCGATCAATGGATCGAAAAGCATCAAGGTAAAGCTTACGACAAAAATGGTGAATGGGCGGCTTCAGGTCAAGTGAATCCAGATTTGTTAGCGGCATTATTAGATGAAGATTTCTTTCAACTACCCCCACCGAAAAGCACGGGGCGTGAATTATTTAATTTGGCTTGGCTAGAGAATAAAATGCAAAAAATAGCAGACAAAACGACCGCACTTTTACCACAAGATGTGCAAGCCACCTTGGCAGAATTTACTGTGCAAAGTATTGTATTAGCCCTTAACAATATTCAGACGACATTACCATGCCGATTACTTGTTTGTGGTGGTGGCGCTAAAAATCAGGCGATCATGAATGGTTTAAAACAGGCATTACCAAATTGGCGTATTCAACTGACGACGGAATTAGAACTTGATATCGATTATGTGGAAGCGGCAGCTTTTGCTTGGTTGGCCTATCGTCGTATGCATAATTTGCCCGCTAATTTACCGAGTGTAACGGGCGCTACAAGTGCGGTCAGTTTAGGGGCGATTTTTCCAAAGGAATAAACCATGGCAGAGCATTTATTACAAACTCTTTCAACTTTAATTACTGAACAACGTAATCCCAATTCCATGCATGTAGATAGCTTGTCTGCATTGGAAATTGTGCAGTTAATGAATAAGGAAGATAAACAAGTGCCTTTGGCAATTGAAAAATGCTTACCTCAAATTGCCCAAGCGGTCGAATGTATTGTTGCTGCATTTCAACAAGGTGGTCGATTAGTCTATATTGGCGCGGGAACCAGTGGCCGATTAGGAGTACTCGATGCGTCTGAATGCCCGCCAACATTTGGCGTGTCACCTGAAATGGTGAAAGGTATTATTGCAGGCGGCGAGCGCGCATTACGTCATCCAATTGAAGGGGCGGAAGACAGTAAAGCACAAGCCGTGGTTGACTTACAAACAATTCAATTTTCCTCAAAAGATGTGTTGGTGGGTATTGCTGCAAGTGGACGAACGCCCTATGTGATCGGTGCATTGGAATATGCGAAAAGTTTAGGTTCAGTGACGGTTTCGATTGCAAGTAATCCGAATTCAGCGATGGCGAATATTGTGGATATTGCCATTGATACGGTAGTGGGATCAGAAGTACTGACTGGTTCGAGCCGTTTAAAATCAGGTACGGCACAAAAATTAGTACTGAATATGCTGACTACGGCTTCCATGATCTTAATGGGTAAATGCTATCAAAACTTAATGGTGGATGTGCAGGCAAGTAATGAAAAACTGAAAGCTCGTGCCATTCGTATTGTCATGCAAGCCACGGATTGCGATAAGGCTCTCGCAGAAGAGACATTAAAGCAAGCTGATCAAAATGCGAAATTAGCGATTATGATGATTCTGAGTGGATTAGATCGTGCTCAAGCAGAGGCTTTATTAGAAAAATATCAGGGCAAGTTACAATTTGCATTGAAATAAGCAAAAATAAAACGCTAGGCATCAAACCTAGCGTTTTTTATCATTTAATAGTTTGCTTAATTAGCAATCTTGTTTACCGTAAGCATCTTGACGCAGAATTTGACGAACGCCTTCCTCAAATTGTGCTAAAACTTGATCTGCGTCTTTTGGATCTTTACCGCGAGCATCAAGGTAGAACTTGATTTTCGGCTCAGTACCAGATGGACGAACGATTAAGCGGCTACCGTTTTCTAATACGAATACAAGGATGTCGCTTTGACGATCAGTTTTAGTGTGGTCGATGAATTGTGCCACTTTAACACCACCAACTTCAGCTAGAGGCGTGTTACGAAGTGCGGCCATTAATTTACCAATTTCAGATAAATCGCTTACACGGATAGAAATTTGACCACTTACATAAGCACCGAATTCTTGCGTGAAGTCATTGGCGTAATCCGCTAAGGTTTTGCCTTGTGCTTTTAAGTGACGCACTAAATCTAAGAACACGATAGCTGCAGAAATACCATCTTTATCGCGTACTTTATCAGGGTCAACTAAGTAACCAAGCGCTTCTTCGAAACCGAATAATAAGCCTTGAACTTTACCGATGTATTTGAAACCGGTTAAGGTTTCTTCTGATTGGAAGCCGTATTTTTTTGCAATTTCAGCAAGTGCTGGGGAAGACACTAGAGAGCAAGCTAATGTGCCTTTTTCACCTTTTGCATGATATTGTTTTGCTAAATACCAACCTAAGAAACAACCTACTACGTTACCGTGTAAAGGTTTCCAGTTACCTTGTGCATCTGGAACCGCAACCGCTAAACGGTCTGCATCTGGGTCATTGGCAATAATGAATTCTGCATTGTGTTCTTTTGCCACTTTAATAGCTAAGTCTAATGCGCCTTTTTCTTCTGGGTTAGGGAAGTTTACCGTTGGGAATGTGCCATCTGGCCATACTTGTTCAGCCACAATATGAGGTTGTGGAAGACCTGCTTTGGTTAAGGTTTTGCTTAATACTTCATAGCCTACACCGTGCATCGCGGTATAAACGTAGTTAATGTCTGCTTGAGGTTCTTTAGCAAGAGAAGCGGTTTTTTCAATATAAGCGTTAACCACTTCATCATCTAACACCACATAATCTTGGCTACGTGGTAAATCTTTTACATTGCCTGCTGCTACTTTGTCGATTAATGCCGCGATATCTTTATCTGCAGGAGAAACGATTTGGCCACCGCCGTTCGCTTTACCTAAATAAACTTTATAACCATTATCTTCTGGTGGGTTGTGACTTGCAGTCACCATGACACCTGCGGTGGTATCAAAATATTGGATTGCGTAAGCTAATACTGGCGTTGGTAATTTACGTGGAAGTAAATAAGCTTTCACGCCTGCACCCGCCATGATTTCAGCGGTATCACGTGCGAAAACATCAGAGTTTTTACGACCATCGTAACCAATCACGATGGAAGGTTGTTTGTCGTAATCTTTTAAATAATCTGCTAAACCGCCCGCAGCTTGTGCCACTAAAACACGGTTCATACCCATAGGGCCTGCTTGTAATGGTCCTCGAAGCCCAGCAGTACCAAATTGTAAACGGCCACTAAAGCGAGCTTGTAATTCAGATTGTGCTTTTTCATCACCATTTTTCGCCGCCGTTAAAAGTGCGGTTAATTCTGTATGAGTTTCTGCATCAGGATCTTGGTTTAACCAGTTTTGTGCAATATCAAAAAGCGTTGTCATGATGTTTTCTCCTTGTAAAAACTAATTCTTGCTAGACTAGCTGAAAATGACTTTAATTTAAATGACTATTTTGCTTTTTTACTGAAAATTTAAGCTTTTTTTGATCGCAACCGTTTTCTCAGATATAAAAACGGCGTAAAAATATTTACGCCGTGAGTGAGATATAAATTTATATAAAATAATAAAAATTAGAGAAGAAGAGCAGAACCCCATTTGATAATATCAAAGAAGAATTTGTTCTGATTGGTAGCAATGCCATCTCCACTTTTCTTCAATGTGCCGTCATCATTCTTCGTTTCATCCACCATACCATTTATATATTGACCTTTCACGACATTCAAATCTTCTTTTGCCTGAGTACGCAAGATTTGACAGGCTTTAGGTTCTAATGGCTCGACATCACCGACTTCAGTGCGGAATTTCTTGAATTGATAGGTCGCATAATTCATCGATTTTTCATCTTTTTGAATCATTTTCACATAGTCTTCCCCGATGATTTTTTCTAACGGATAGAAAAAGACATATTGAGAATGAATGTAGCTATCTTCTTTTGCAAAATGCTGTTGTTGAATACGAGTTAAATTCGGATAAATGCATTGTTCAGCTTGTTTACTTGCCGTTGCCCACGTTTTCGCATTCACATCTGAAAGGAGGTAATCCGCTTGTGCAAATTCTGCGGGAATCGGCGATTGTGATGAGCCAAATAAACTACAAGCACTTAATAGCATCGTTATACCGAAAAGAATAAATTTTCTCACTTAAATATCCTTATAAAACCTAGGGTAGGAAAATTTTAGCAACAACAATCTGATTGTAAAGTGATTCTATACTTAGACAGTGATTTTCTTTCCAGAAGTAAAAAACTTCCGCTATAATGACCGCACTTTTTACACTTATAAAGGAAAGAACAATGCAAAATCCAAAAGATGATGTTTTATATGCACCAGTTGAGTGGGTTGATCATAGCGAAGGCTATACCGATATTCGTTTCCACAAATCGACTGATGGTATTGCAAAAATCACCATTAATCGTCCAGAAGTGCGCAATGCATTTCGTCCGCAAACAGTTAAAGAAATGATCCATGCATTTTCTAATGCTCGTTTCGATGAAAAAATTGGCGTGATTGTGTTAACCGGTGAAGGCGAAAAAGCATTCTGTTCTGGTGGTGACCAAAAAATTCGTGGTGACTACGGCGGTTACAAAGATGAAAGCGGTGTACATCACTTAAATGTATTGGATTTCCAACGTGATATTCGTACTTGTCCAAAACCAGTGGTGGCAATGGTCGCAGGTTATGCGATCGGTGGTGGTCACGTACTTCATATGTTATGTGATTTAACCATTGCGGCAGACAATGCGATTTTCGGTCAAACTGGCCCTAAAGTAGGTTCATTTGATGGTGGTTGGGGCGCAAGCTATATGGCCCGTTTAGTCGGTCAGAAAAAAGCCCGAGAAATTTGGTTCTTATGCCGCCAATATAATGCGCAAGAAGCATTAGATATGGGCTTAGTGAATACTGTCGTGCCTTATGCAGATTTAGAAAAAGAAACTGTGCGTTGGTGCCGTGAAATGTTACGTAATAGCCCAATTGCATTGCGTTGCTTAAAAGCTGCATTGAATGCAGACTGCGATGGTCAATCAGGTTTACAAGAGCTTGCGGGTAACGCAACCATGTTGTTCTATATGACTGAAGAAGGTCAAGAAGGCCGTAACGCGTTTAACGAAAAACGCGCACCAGACTTCAGTAAATTCAGACGTAATCCTTAATTTGAACATAAAAGTGCGGTTAAAAATCTGTGTGTTTTTAACCGCACTTTTACCATCAAGGAGAATAAGATGGAAACCAAATCATTTAATCTTTATCGTTATTCTATTCCCGTCGATAGTCAGCTGATTTTACGTGGACGTTTTTTAAAACGCCGTGAAGGTTTGATTGTACGTGTTGCTTGCAGCCGTGATGGCTGGGGGGAAATTGCACCTTTACCTGGTTTTAGCGAAGAAACCATCGAACAAGCGCAAGAGCAAGCCATTGAATGGCTGACAAATTGGTGTCATGCAAGCTGCGAAGCACCAAGAGTTCCACTTGAGGGTTGTTATCCTTCTGTTGCCTTCGGTATTAGCACGGCGATGGATGAGATGAAACGTTATTTAAATGAGGAAGGTAACTATCATACTGCACCGTTGTGTTATGGCGATCCTGATGAGTTATATGCAGAACTTAATCAAATGCCAGGTGACAAAGTTGCTAAAATCAAAGTCGGCATATATGAAGCGAATCGTGATGGCTTGATTACGGATATGTTTCTTGAAGCTATTCCTGATTTGCAATTACGTCTAGATGCGAATCGCCAATGGACCTTGGAAAAAGCCTTAAAATTTGCGGAGAAAGTGAAACCTCAACATCGTTCACGTATTCAATTTCTAGAAGAACCTTGTAAAACCCGTGAAGAAAGCCGCCAGTTTGCAGCTCAAACAGGCATTAATATTGCTTGGGATGAAAGTGTACGTGAGCCTGACTTCTTTTTAGAAAAAGAACCGCACTTAAGTACCATTGTGATTAAACCAACACTGGTTGGTTCGCTACAAGATTGTCAAAAACTGATTGCGCAAGCGCATAATTTAGGCATAAAAGCAGTGATTAGCTCGAGCATAGAAAGTAGTCTAGGATTGACTCAACTCGCTCGTATCGCAGCACAATATACCCCCAATGTGACACCAGGATTAGATACGTTAAATTTGATGCAACATCAAGTATTACGTGCGTGGCCAGGCTCAGATTTACCGTTAATTGATCTAAATTCAGAATTTATTACCAAAATTGCATAGAGATACGACCACCATTACACAAAAAATCGCTATAATTCGCACAAGTTAAAGGATGTGAAAATGTCAAAAAAATTCAATATTTTGCTGTTAAATGGCCCGAACTTAAATATGTTGGGCGCAAGAGAGCCGAAACATTATGGTTCGCTTTCGTTATCTGCCATTGAAGAAAATGTGGCAAAACTCGCGGCACAGCATGATGTGAATTTGGAGTGCTTTCAAGCAAATAGCGAAGAAAAGTTAATCGATAAGATTCATCAAAGTTTTCAAAAAGTGGATTTTATTTTAATTAACCCAGCAGCTTATACGCATACCAGTGTTGCATTGCGCGATGCGTTGCTAGCGGTGTCAATTCCTTTTGTTGAAATCCATTTGTCTAATGTACATAAGCGCGAGCCATTCCGTCACCATTCTTACTTTAGTGATGTGGCTGAAGGCGTGATTTGTGGCTTAGGTGCAAAAGGCTATGAGTTCGCTCTCCAATTTGCGTTAGATTTTTTAAATAAAAAAGCATAAAATTTCACAAAATTTACAGATTTTCGCAGAAATTTATCGCAAAGTTCGTGATTTTGCGGTAATCTTGCCGACACAAAAACAGGTTTTAAAATGACCGCACTTTGGGAATCCATTCTGAAAGTGCGGTCAACAATTCATTATTATTTTTAGGAAGAACGTATGGACATTCGTAAAATCAAAAAACTGATTGAATTAGTAGAAGAATCGGGTATCACTGAATTAGAAGTGCAAGAAGAAGAAGGTACAGTACGTATTAGTCGTGCAGCACCAGCCGTTGCACCTGCGGCAATTCAATATGCAGCAGCACCTGTTGCACCGGTTGCGGCTCCTGCTGCTGCACCAGCGGCTGCACCAGCGGAAGCGCCGGCAGCTGAAGTGTCAGGACACCAAGTGCGTTCACCAATGGTAGGTACATTCTACCGTAGCCCAAGCCCAGAAGCGAAAGCTTTCGTGGAAGTGGGACAAACAGTCAAAGTAGGCGATGCACTTTGTATCGTTGAAGCAATGAAAATGATGAACCGTATCGAAGCTGATAAAGCTGGTGTGGTTAAAGCAATCTTAGTAAATGATGGCGAAGCGGTTGAATTTGATCAACCATTGATCGTTATCGAATAATCCCTATCAATCTGAAATGGCGAGCTTTCTCGCCATTTTTTCACCCAAGTGGAAATTGTTATGTTAGAAAAAGTTGTGATTGCTAACCGTGGTGAAATTGCACTGCGTATTTTGCGTGCCTGTAAAGAATTAGGCATTAAAACTGTGGCGGTTCACTCTACCGCTGACCGTGATTTAAAACACGTATTACTTGCAGATGAAACAGTTTGTATCGGACCAGCGCCATCTGTAAAAAGTTATTTAAATATTCCTGCGATTATTGCTGCAGCAGAAGTAACCGGTGCGGATGCGATTCACCCTGGTTATGGTTTCCTTTCTGAAAACGCGGATTTTGCAGAGCAAGTTGAGCGTTCTGGTTTTATTTTTATTGGCCCAACAGCGGACGTTATTCGTTTGATGGGGGATAAAGTTTCTGCGATTAAAGCAATGAAAAAAGCAGGCGTGCCTTGCGTACCTGGTTCAGATGGCCCAGTAGGTAGCGATATCGCGAAAAATAAAGAAATTGCAAAACGTATTGGTTATCCAATTATTATCAAGGCGTCTGGTGGTGGCGGTGGTCGTGGTATGCGCGTGGTACGTAGCGAAGATGCACTTGAAGAATCCATTGCGATGACAAAAGCAGAAGCAAAAGCAGCGTTTAACAATGATATGGTTTACATGGAAAAATATTTAGAAAATCCACGCCATATTGAAATTCAAGTTTTAGCTGATACACACGGTAATGCAATCTATCTTGCAGAGCGTGATTGTTCTATGCAACGTCGTCACCAAAAAGTGGTGGAAGAAGCACCAGCACCGGGTATTACCGAAGAAGTTCGTCGTGATATAGGTTCTCGTTGTGCGAAGGCTTGTGTTGAAATTGGCTATCGCGGTGCAGGTACATTTGAATTCTTATATGAAAATGGTGAGTTCTATTTCATCGAAATGAATACTCGTATTCAAGTAGAACATCCAGTAACAGAAATGATTACTGGTGTGGATTTGGTGAAAGAACAATTACGTATTGCGGCTGGTTTACCACTTTCTTATAAACAAGAAGATATTAAAGTGAAAGGTCATGCAATTGAATGTCGTATCAATGCAGAAGATCCAAAAACATTCTTACCATCTCCAGGTAAAGTGGCACACTTGCACTCACCAGGTGGTTTAGGCGTTCGTTGGGATTCTCATGTGTATGGCGGTTATACCGTTCCTCCGCATTATGATTCTATGATCGCAAAATTAATTACATACGGTGATACTCGTGATGTAGCAATCCGTCGTATGCAAAATGCATTATCAGAGACGATCATTGATGGTATCAAAACAAATATTCCACTTCATGAACTCATTCTTGAAGATGAAAACTTCCAAAAAGGTGGCGCCAATATCCACTATTTAGAGAAGAAATTAGGGATGTATGATTAATTCATAATTTTAAGGTAAAGGCATAAATTGTCTTTACCTTATTTTTTATGAACTTATACATAATGATATTAATGTTATGGTAAGATGAAGGCATACATAACTTTATTTTATGTATTTGTATTAAGTGTTTTTAATAAAGAACTTAGAGGTAAACTATGAAGAATGCTATTTTAAAGTTTAGTTTAACAGCTTTAGCTACATTAACTTTAGCTGCTTGTGGAAGCAGTGGCGGTGATGATGCTGGAAGCAGAAGTCAAGCTCCAACGAAAGATAAACCAGCTGCGCAAGCAAATCAACCAACTAAAAAACAGAATAATTCAAATACTCCAATGTTACCATCTTCAAATAATAAAACGGGTGGTGTTATCGTAGTTGATGATGAGGGCGGTCGCGTAGTTGCTAAAAGCATTGCTCTTACTTCGCCAAATTTATATAAAATTAATGTTGATGGGAAAGACATTCCTATTGGTTTTGGTCCAGGTATTAGCGCTAGAGGCTGGACACAGGCTACAGCTAAAACAATTAATGGTATGAAATTAAATGGTAAATTAGAAGTATGCTGTGGCGCTTATAGCGATGTTCGTTTTGGAGCAATTGAGAGCCAAGACCCTAGTCAAGATGATATGTTTTTTTATAATGGATATCCAACAACTTCAATGCCATCATCAGGTGTAGTGACCTATAGAGGGGATAGCATTATTTCCGCGGATACCGATAAATTACCAGATGAAGATTATTTAAAAGGTTCATCTAGCTTTAGTGCTGATTTCGGTAATAAGAAATTAACAGGTACTTTACGCACAGATAATAAAGATGTAGTTAAGATTGATGCGAATATTTCTGGAAATGGTTTTTCAGGTACAGCTAAATCAGATTTGTTAAATTCTCAGGGTAAAGCTGAGGGTAAATTCTATGGTGAGAATGCAAAAGAATTAGGTGGTTCAGCAAATGCTAATGATAATTCTTGGGGCGCTGCATTTGCTGCTAAAAAGTAATCATCATAGTATTTAGAAAAATACCCAACTTTATACATTCATTTTAAAAGCAAAACGACTAAAAAATGGTTCTAATATCCATTTTTTAGAGAAAAAATTAGGAATGTATGATTAAAATGAAACGGCTAACGCAATTAGGTTGGCCGTTTCATTACTCATCATTAATTTTATGGCAATGAATTATAAATTTTATTTGAAAGCGTATTTTAAATCCCTTTATAATCTGCGCTTATTTTTTACTAAGGAAAAACAATGAAATTTAATCTCTCTAAATTCAGTTTAACAATTCTAGCAACTGTAACGTTAGCCGCCTGTGGAAGTAGCGGTGATAGTAATACTCAACTAGTTAACCAAATAAAACCAACTGAGCAAGTAAAACCAGCTGAGTCAGTAAAACCAGCTGAGTCAGTAAAACCAGCTGAGTCAGTAAAACCAGCTGAGCCAGTAAAACCAGCTGAGCCAGTAAAACCAGCTGAGCTAGTGAAACCAGCTGAACAACCAAAAAATGAAGAACAAATTGTGCTTAGTCGAGTAGGATTTGAAGTTAACAAAGAGGATAGAGTAGTTACTACAATTGAAAGACAAATACATGATGACAATAACGTTAATCTCGTTAATGTTGAAGGTCAAGAAATTGAAATTATTCCATCAGGGTATTACGAACGTCCAGTCATTGGAACTAATGAGAAAGAAGTGCTACAGGCTGATTATCCTGAATTGCGTTCTATTAGTGGCAAAAACTATAAAAATATTCGTTGGGGAAAATTTACGGAGCCTGCTTTAGGTTCTGATTATTATGTCGCATTTGGTGTAAATCCAACAACAGAAATGCCACAATCAGGTACTGCAAATTATACTGGAAATGGTATGCATGTAGAGAAGCGGGCTGATTACTTAGATTCTAACTTATCATTCGTAAAACTAACGGCTAATTTCGCAGATAAAACATTAAATGGAACAATTTCTTTAGCGAAAACAGGTTTTAATGATGTCCTCGTATCAAATGATATTGCTGGGGGGGCTCTTTCTCCTGAGATACATTTCGATGATGTTTCCTTATCTGCCAAAATTCAAGGTAATAAATTTAGTGGAACAAGCGATAAAGGTGTTCATACCGAGGGTGGGTTCTATGGAAAAGATGCTGAAGAAGTCGCAGGAACTTACAAAGGAAAAGATGTTATGGGTGTCTTTGGTGCTAGAAAAGATTAGAAAATTTTTGTAAATTGTAAAGCAAGCCTTTGGCTTGCTTTATTTTTCTTTGTAGGAATAAAAAATGACTTCACAATCTAAACTTATTTTATTTTTAAGCTCTTCATTATTGCTTAGTTCATTCTCTTTTGCAGTAGAGAAGTCTCCTCAACCTCGGGATGAGCGGTTTGATGATCTGCTTCAGCTTGCGAAACCTGACTTATCCACTCAAAAGCCACAAATTCCAGAAAAACGTGATGATAAACATACACTTTCCATTACGAAAGAAGAATTGGCAAAACACCCTGATTTGATCGTACGTGGATTGATTCCTGCAGTGTTGCAAAATAACGGTGACGCCGTTCAACTATTACTGCCGTTGTATCAAAATTTGCCAAAACAAGCTCCATTTTTACTTGAGTGGGCAAATGCAATTAATGCTCGTGAAAATGGTCGTTTTTCGGAGGCGGTAACTCGTTATCGTACGCTATTTTCTCAAGATTCGACCATTCTGCCGTTGCGTTATCAGTTAGCACAAGCACTCTTTTTAAACAATGATAATGAGGCGGCCAAAGATCAATTCCAAAAACTGAGAGCTGAACAAGTTTCACCCGAGTCTATCGTCATGATAGACCAATATCTTTCTGCACTTAACCGCCGAGATCAATGGAAGTTTCAAGGTGGTTTGAGTTTCTTAAACGAAAGTAATATTAACAATGCGCCAAAAGCTGGCACTCGCATTGGAAATTGGAATGCCTGGGAACGTGAAAGTGCAACAGGTTTTTCTTATTTTGCAGAAGCAGAGAAAAAATGGTCATTATCCCATAATTATTTCGCTCAATTTTCTATTGAGGGAAGAGGAAAATATTACTGGGATAATAAAAAATATAATGAATTTAATGGTAGAGTCGGTGCTGGAGTAGGTTATCAAACAGCACGTTTTGAGATTTCATTGATGCCATTTACAGAAAGACGATGGTATGCAGGTGGCTCATCAGGTAACGAGTCAATGAAACAGTATTCGAAAAATTCAGGTGCTCGTTTAGATTTAACTTATTGGTTGAATGAAAAGTGGCAAATTTCAACCGCACTTGAGTATGGTGAACAGCGTTATAACACTCGTAAACATTTGAATGGCAATAACTATCTTTGGTCGAATACGTTATCTTATTTTCCTAAGAGTGGTCAATTTTGGTTCGTAGGCGCTGATTATAATCGTGAAAATACTCGAGATAAGGACAATGCTTATCAACGTAAGAATCTTCGTTTAGGTTGGGGGCAAGAGTGGGGCTGGGGTATTTCAACTCGAGTTTCTCTTGCGTATGCGCGTAGAACTTACAAAAGTGCTGATTTATTTAATATTCGTCAAAAAAATAATGAATATCAATCAGCAGTAACATTATGGCATCGTGATCTTTACTTTTGGGGAATCACGCCTAAAATTACATGGTCTTATCAACGAGTTTCAAGTAATCACCCATTTTATAGCTACGACAAAAATCGTATTTTTCTTGAAATGGGTAAAACATTCTAACAGGAGCTAATAATGGATTTATCACAACGATATAAACAAGCCGCCAAAGAGGCGAGCTGGGCATTAGGGGGAGCCATTCTTTATGTGATTGGATGGTGTGTTTGTGCTTATTTACCCAAAAACTCGCCTGGGCCGATAGGTTTTCCTTTGTGGTTTGAATTATCCTGCATTTATTTACCTATTTTGTTTGTAGTTATTGGGTATTGGATTGTCAAAATTGTCTTTTTAGATATCCCGCTAGATGTTGAGTCAAAGGAGAATAAATAATGAATTTAGGTATTATTCTCCCATTAGCTATCTATTTAGTCTTCATCTTTGGCGCGGCATTATTTGCTTATGTAAAACGCAGTAAAGGTGATTTCCTTACGGAATATTATGTAGGAAATCGCTCCATGACGGGCTTTGTCCTTGCGATGACAACGGCTTCCACTTATGCCAGTGCCAGTTCTTTTGTTGGTGGACCAGGGGCTGCCTATAAATACGGGCTGGGTTGGGTATTACTCGCCATGATCCAAGTGCCGGCTGTTTGGTTAGCCTTAGGTGCATTAGGTAAAAAATTTGCATTACTTTCTCGTGAAACTAATGCGCTCACCATTAATGATTTATTTCTCTATCGTTATAAAAATAAATATCTCGTTTGGATTTCCAGTCTAGCATTGTTGCTTGCCTTCTTTGCTGCCATGGTTGTGCAATTTATTGGTGGGGCGAGATTGCTCGAAACTACGATAGGGATTCCTTATACTCACGCCTTACTTATTTTTGCCTTAACGGTTGGCATTTATACGTTTATTGGTGGTTTCCGAGCGGTCGTGTTAACCGATACAATTCAAGGTACGGTAATGATTTTGGGCACAATCGTGCTATTAGTGGGCGTGATTTACCATCTCGGTGGCGTAGAAAGTGCGGTCAATAAATTAACTGAAATTGATCCGAGTTTAGTAAGTCCTTACGGCCCGAATGAGATGCTAGATTTTCAATTTATGGCATCGTTTTGGATCCTAGTCTGTTTCGGTGTGGTTGGTTTACCTCATACAGCTGTGCGTTGCATGGCTTTCAAAGACAGCAAAGCCTTACATCGAGGTATGCTCATTGGTACGATTGTCCTTTCAGTCATTATGTTAGGGATGCATTTGGCGGGTGCTTTAGGACGTGCCGTTGTGCCAGATTTAACGGTGTCAGATAAAGTCATTCCAACCTTAATGTTGGAAGTGCTTCCGCCCATTGTTGCTGGGATTTTCTTAGCCGCGCCGATGTCAGCGATTATGTCTACGGTTGATGCGCAACTCATTCAATCCTCTTCAATCTTTGTGAAAGACTTATATCTTGCAAGCAAACCTGAAGCCGCGAAGAATGAAAAACGAATTAGCCGTATTTCATCAGTCATCACACTAATTTTATCGGCGTTGTTAATTCTCGCGGCACTGAATCCACCAGATATGATTATTTGGTTGAATTTGTTTGCTTTTGGGGGATTAGAAGCTGCATTCCTTTGGGTGATCGTATTAGGCATTTATTGGGATAAAGCAAATTCTGCTGGTGCAATAAGCTCTATGGTGGTGGGATTGAGTAGTTATGTGCTACTGACTCAATTTGGTATCAAACTATTTGGTTTTAATGCGATTGTACCTGCACTTGTATTTGGCTTGATTGCTTTCATCTTGGGTAACCAATTCGGCACAAAAAAACAGTAAAAATGGACCGCACTTTATGATTTACCAAATTCTAGCATTGTTTATTTGGAGTAGTGCCTTTGTTGCCGCTAAATACACCTTCACAATGATGGATACTATTTTAATGATCCAAGCCCGTTTATTCATGGCGGCGATTATTGTGATGCCACTCTTTTTTCGACGTTGGAAAGGTGTTTCAAAACCGATGCGAAAACAGCTTTGGTGGTTAGGTTTTTTTAATTATACTGCCACCTTTTTGCTGCAATTTATTGGCTTAAAATATACGAGCGCGGCGAGCGCAACGACCATGATTGGACTAGAGCCGTTATGTGTGATTTTTATTGGACATTTTTTCTTTCAAGATCGTGCAAAATGGTACCATTGGTTGTGTGGCGCTTTTGCTTTTTTAGGGGTTGCTATTTTAATTTTAGGTGGACAGGGTAATGAAGGCTCAAGTGAAATTAGTTTATTAGGCTGTTCCTTAGTGGTGGCGGCAAGTATTGTGTTTGCTTGTTGTTTGCGTTGGACGAAAAAAGTGGTGGCAACGGTTTCAGCACAAGCCTATACATCCATTTCGATTGTGTTAGCAACCATCACTATGTTGCCATTTACTTTATTACTGACTGAAAACTGGGATATCCATTTTAACTGGCTTGGTTTCTTCGGTTTGATTTATCTTGGCGTAGCATGCAGTTGGTTTGCCTTTTGGTTATGGAATAAAGGCTTAAATTCAGTGGATGCAAAAATCTCGGGAATTTTGACCGCACTTGAGCCGATTTTTGGTGTCTTTTTGGCAGTATTACTGCTCAATGAGGACGTTTCACTCGTTTCAGCGCTTGGGATTATCATTATTGTGGTTTCAGCTCTAGGCGTAAGTTTATTACCGAGATGGTTACATAAAGAAATTAATTAAAAGGAAAAAAAGATGGCGTGGATTCAAATTCGCTTAAATAGTACAAATGAAAAAGCTGAGAAAATTAGCGACTTTTTAGAAGAAATTGGCTCAGTTTCGGTGACATTTATGGATAGTCAAGATACGCCGATTTTTGAGCCCCTTCCGGGCGAAACACGTTTGTGGGGAAACACCGATGTGATCGCATTGTTTGATGCAGAAACAGATATGAGTGAAATTGTGAGTCTGCTTAAACAAGCGCATCATTTAGATGAAAATACCGCTTACAAAATTGAACAAATCGAGGATAAAGACTGGGAACGTGAATGGATGGATAACTTCCACCCAATGCAATTTGGTCAACGTTTATGGATTTGCCCAAGTTGGCGTGAAGTGCCGGATAAAAATGCGGTGAATGTGATGCTTGATCCTGGTTTAGCGTTTGGGACAGGTACACACCCAACAACTGCACTTTGTTTAGAGTGGTTAGATGGTTTAGATTTAACTGGTAAAACCGTCATTGATTTTGGCTGTGGCTCAGGGATTCTTGCCATTGCTGCCCTTAAATTAGGCGCGAAAAATGCGATTGGTATTGATATCGATCCACAAGCGATTCTCGCCAGTCGTAATAATGCGGAACAGAATGGGGTGGCAGATCGTCTTCAGCTTTTCTTATCCGATGATAAACCCGCTGATTTGAAAGCAGATGTCGTTGTGGCGAATATTCTTGCAGGTCCATTAAAAGAACTTTACCCAATTATTTCTCAATTAGTGAAAGAGGGTGGGGATCTTGGATTATCCGGCATTTTAGAAACGCAAGCACAATCGGTATGCGATGCTTATACACAATCCTTTGATTTAGATCCTGTTGCGGTGAAAGAGGAATGGTGCCGTATTACAGGTAAATTAAAATCGGCTTAATTTCTTTTTGTCAATTAAAAAAAGTGCATTTTTTGAACAAATTTCACTTTGCAAAAAAAAGAAAAATGCGTAATATAGCACCCCTTGTCGGTTGCTATTGTGGCCTGACTTGCTGGAGATAGGACTTGTAATTGGGGATAACATAAAATGCGAATTGGTTCTTACGAATTAAAAAATCGTATTTTATTGGCACCCATGGCAGGTATCACGGATCAACCCTTTCGACGTTTATGTGCCCATTATGGCGCGGGATTAACGTTTTCAGAGATGATGTCCACTAATCCACAAGTTTGGCATACAGAGAAATCGAAACTTCGTTTAGCACATAGTGAAGAGTTAGGATTAAATGCGGTGCAAATCGCAGGTTCTGATCCTTTAGAAATGGCCCAAGCTGCAGCAATTAATGTAGCTTATGGTGCTGAAATTATCGACATCAATATGGGCTGTCCCGCAAAGAAAGTAAATCGAAAATTAGCGGGCTCTGCACTGCTTCAATTTCCTGATTTAGTGGAAAGAATTTTAAAAGAAGTGGTAAATGCCGTTGATGTGCCTGTGACGTTAAAAATTCGCACAGGTTGGGATAAGGCAAACCGAAACTGTGTGCAAATCGGCAAAATTGCAGAACAATCTGGTATTCAAGCTTTAACCATTCATGGGCGGACGAAAGAATGCTTATTTGAAGGCGAAGCGGAATACGACAATATTCGAGCAGTCAAACAATCAATTTCAATTCCAGTCATTGCGAATGGTGATATTGATTCTGCCTCGAAAGCGAAAAAGGTACTTGAGTATACAGGTGCCGATGCAATAATGATCGGTCGTGCCGCACTAGGCAATCCATGGCTTTTTCAAGCCGTCGAGGCTTTAGTGGAACATGATTCGATAATTCAAACACCAAGTTTGCGTGAAAAGTGCGGTCATATTTTGCGTCATATTCAGGAACTTCATCAGTTCTATGGTGAGCAAAAAGGCTATCGAATAGCCCGTAAGCACGTGGCTTGGTATTTACAGGGAATTCAACCCGATTCCGTTTTTAGACAGACTTTTAACGCAATTAATGAACCGAAAGAGCAGTTAATTGTGCTGGAAGATTTTTTAAATTCAATTTTGGATAAAGAAAAATGTTAGAACAACAACGTAGTCCGTCTGAAGCGTTAACCGTTTCAGTTTTAAACTCTCAATCACAAGTAACAAACAAACCATTACGTGATTCAGTAAAACAAGCTTTACGCAATTACTTATCACAATTAGATGGTCAAGATGTGAATGATCTTTACGAATTAGTATTAGCGGAAGTTGAACACCCGATGTTAGATATGATTATGCAATACACCCGCGGTAACCAAACCCGTGCGGCAAATATGCTCGGTATTAACCGTGGTACATTGCGTAAGAAATTGAAAAAATACGGTATGGGCTAATTAAGATTAGCAAAAGAAAAGGCGAACATGATGTTCGCCTTTTTATTTATCTATTGAATGGTGAAGCTAATTGGTACACTGACTGAAGAGGCAAATCCTGCGGGTTTTGGACCAACTGGTCTTGCACTTCTCACAGCCTCAAGTGCTGCATTATCTAGGCTTTCATCTCCAGAGGAGTTAGTCACACGTTCTCCTGATAACGAACCATCTGAACTAACGCTAAAACTTACGCTCACAACACCTTGTTTACGCATCATCTTCGCTCGAGCCGGGTAGCGTTTATGCCGTTCAATTTCACGTCGAATCGCGGCACGATACGCATTCAGTTCATCAGTATTAGTGCCAGAACCACCTTGAACGCCATTTGTACCAAGTTGACCTGTAGTCGTTGCTTTAGAATTTGCCGTAGCCGTTGAATTAATATTCTTATCGCCAATCGGTAAGCTCTTCGGCATTTCTACCGGTTTCTCTGTTTTTACCTCATTTTTAGGCTTTTCTTTTGGCTTCTCTTTCGGTTTTGGTTTCGGCTTTTCTATTGGTTTTTCTGGCTTTTTCTCAGGTTCTTTTTTCTTTTCAGGCTCTGGTTTTTTCGTTGGATCCTCAACGATGTCGTGTTTTTCAGGCTCTGGTTCCACCTGTTGAGGTTCAGGTTCCGGTTCTGGAGTGGGTTCTTCCACTCGCATTCCTTGAATCATTTCCATCGAAATCGTTGTAGATATTTCACCTGTAGCATTACTTGCGGCTTCACTTGGCTTATGCCAGTTCCAAAGCAATGCGCCTACAATGGCACCATGAATTAATAGAGAAATAAGCAAGCCTAATAGTGATCGTTTAGCTTGTTGGCTGTTCATTGTTTATGCCCTACTCCGACGCCTCCCACTGCTGGCGCATTTTTGCTCGAAGCGCCTTTATCTTTCATCGAAACAATCGCGACATTTTTAATTTCGTTTTTCGATAACATGTCAGTAATCGTCACAAAATCTTGGAAAGAGGCTTCTGCATCAATTTTTAATGTAACTTTCTGATCTTTATTCCAACCCGCGATCTCTTTTTCAAGCGCTTCTTGCGAGATAGGTTTGTCATTAAAATAAAGTTGTTTATCTGCCGTTACAGTCAATAATTTGGCTAATTCATCTGATTTGAATGCGACCGTTGAACTGGCTTTTGGCACATTAACTTGAATTTTTCCTTGAGAAATAAAGGATGCGGTGATCAACACTATCGCTAATAGCACCAACATAATGTCGATGAAAGGAATAATATTGATTTCATCAAATTTTTTCACGATTATTCCTTATCTTTTTGAGCGTTTAATACTTTCCATTTCAATAAGTTAACTTCTACTTTACGACCTAAGCCGTTATAGAACATCATAGATGGAATTGCGACTAAAATACCTAGTGCGGTTGCTTTTAATGCAAGAGAGAGGTGCATCATGATTGCGCCAGCATCGACATCACCGCCAGCTTGACCAATTTGATAGAAGGTTAACAAAATACCAATTACTGTTCCTAACAAGCCCACATAAGGTGCGTTTGCACCAACTGTTGAA
>CABQSN010000001.1:0-40059 GCA_902466845.1 uncultured Haemophilus sp. | reverse complement strand
CGAGGCATTCATTTTGTTGGGCCAAATAGTGGCTTTCAGGCTTGCGGTGATATGGGTGCAGGGAGAATGTCTGAACCCGCTGAAATTTTTGAATCGCTTCAATCACTTTTTGCTGTTCAGCAGGATTTAGCTGATTTAAGTGTCACTATTACTGCAGGTCCAACGCGTGAAGCTATCGATCCTGTTCGTTATATTTCTAATCACAGCTCAGGTAAAATGGGCTTTGCAATTGCCGAGGCTTTTGCAAAGCGTGGGGCAAATGTCACCTTAATTGCGGGGCCTGTTAATTTGGCTACACCGAAAAATGTTCATCGCATTGATGTGACAACCGCCCATGAAATGTGGCAAGCCTCTCTTGAAAGTGCGGTCAAAAATCGTATCTTTATTGGCTGTGCCGCGGTGGCAGATTATCGGGTTGCGGAAGTTGCTGATCAAAAAATTAAGAAAACCAATGATAACGATGAGCTTTCTCTTAAATTGGTGAAAAATCCAGACATTATCGCAAGTGTGGCAAGTTTAGAAAAAGATCGTCCATTTGTTGTGGGCTTTGCAGCTGAAACGCAAAATGTCGCTGAATATGCGAAGAGCAAACTTCAACGCAAAAATTTAGATATGATTTGTGCTAATGATGTATCGGGTGGGCAAGTATTCGGACAAGATCAAAATGCCTTGCAGATCTTTTGGAGAACGGGCGAAAAAGCCTTGCCATTAGCCGATAAAAATAAATTGGCAGAAGTGTTGGTCACTGAAATTGTTGAGCATTATCACAAATAAAATACGTTCAAAATTCGTTGGATTTTGTGACCGCACTTTTGTATGACAGATTTCTTTTAAAGGATAAATAAGCATGAAAAAAATTGATGTAAAAATTTTAGATAGCCGTATTGGCAACGAATTTCCTTTACCAACCTATGCAACTGAAGGTTCAGCAGGTTTGGATTTACGTGCATTGCTTGAAGAGGGCATTGAAATTCAACCAGGCGAAACCAAACTTATTCCAACAGGCCTTTCAATTTATATTGCCGATCCGAACCTTGCAGCAGTGATTCTGCCTCGTTCGGGTTTAGGTCATAAACATGGTATCGTATTAGGTAACTTAGTGGGCTTAATTGATTCAGATTACCTAGGTCCATTAATGGTGTCTGTATGGAATCGTGGCCATGAACCGTTCAAAATTGAAGTTGGTGATCGTATTGCACAATTAGTCTTTGTGCCAGTAGTACAAGCTGAATTCAATATTGTTAGTGAATTTACCGAAACTGAACGCGGTGAGGGCGGTTTTGGTCATTCAGGTAAAAAATAGACTATGGTAGAACAATTATCTCTCGTAGAAGTTGATGAGATTGCGGCGGAAATCAAACCGCCAAAAATCGAAAAACGCACGGTAAAAGAACGTCGGCAACAAGTGTTGACGGTGCTTACCCATATGTTGCATTCTGAACGCGGAATGGAGCGTATGACAACAGCGCGTTTAGCAGAAGAAGTGGGTGTGTCAGAAGCTGCACTTTATCGTTACTTCCCAAGTAAAACCAAAATGTTTGAAGCGTTGATCGATAATATCGAAGCGAATTTATTTAGTCGTATTACCACATCGATTCGCAATGAAACCAATACGATGAATCGTGTACGTGACATTATGCAGATGATCCTCGACTTTGCGCGTAAAAATCCTGGTTTGACACGCATTTTGACCGGACATGCCTTGATGTTTGAAGAGCCTCTTTTACAGGCTCGTGTCGCGCAATTTTTCGATCGTCTTGAAATGCAATTTGTGAATATTTTACAAATGCGAAAATTACGTGAAGGACGTGGTTTTAACGTGGATGAACGTATCATTGCGGGGCACTTGGTAACCCTTTGTGAAGGGCAGTTTATGCGTTATGTCCGCACAAACTTCCGTTTAGGCGCAAATCAAAGTTTTGAACAGCAATGGCGTTTTCTTGAACCGCTTTTTGCTTAATTGACTTTAGTTGATAAATATATGATTATTCCGTGGCAAGAATTGCCAACAGAAACCTTAGAAAATATTGTGGAAAGTGTGGTACTTAGAGAAGGTACTGATTATGGTTCACACGAATTTTCGTTAGAACAAAAAAAACAACACCTACTAAACAAAATTCACAATGGAAGTGCAGTGATTGTTTGGTCAGAATTACATGAATCCATTGATATCAAAGATAAAATGGAATTTCTAAAATGAATCAATAGGAGCTTATATGTCAGAAGATGTAGAATTACTAGAAGAACAAAAGCCGCAGGACGATGATCAGCAGCGCGATCCTGCTCTGGATTGGTTCCTTACTCACTGTCATTTACATAAATATCCAGCAAAATCGACCTTAATTCATGCGGGTGAAGATGCCAATATTTTATATTTCTTAATTAAAGGAACCGTGATGGTTTCATCGAAAGATGATGAAGGCAAAGAGATGATTTTATCTTATTTAGGTGCCGGACAATTTTTTGGTGAGGCGGGTTTATTTGACGAAGGTTCGAAACGTTCTGCTTGGGTGAAAACGAAAACGCCTTGTGAAATTGCGGAAATTTCCTATAAAAAATATCGTCAGCTGATTCAAATTAATCCTGAAATTTTAATGTTCCTTACTGCTCAGTTATCAAAACGCTTGCAAAATACATCGCGACAAGTGACTAACTTGGCCTTTTTAGATGTGGCAGGCCGTATTGCTCAGGCGCTTATGCATCTAGCAAAACAACCTGAAGCCATGACTCATCCTGATGGTATGCAGATTAAAATTACTCGTCAGGAAATTGGTCAAATGGTGGGCTGTTCACGTGAGACCGTAGGGCGAATAATTAAGATGCTGGAAGATCAAAATCTAATTCATGCGCACGGTAAAACCATTGTGGTTTACGGCACTCGATAGCAAAAATAACCGTCTTTAATAAGACGGTTATTTTGTTTTTGTTACATTGATGTGATAGTTGAAATGCCTTTGTTAATTTTTATACGAAAAGCGAAAAAATACTTCTTTTAGTGCAATATCTTAATTGACAAAATTGCGGAAGACTTCTATCATACCACTGCCTTTCAACGTTGTTTGTTTGGAAGTCAGGATTGGTCTCCTGAATATATAAGTGGCTTTTAAAAGATTCTTAATCTTTTAATTTTATATCGCAGACTGGAACCCCAGAGATGCTTTAAATCTATGGTGGGCTAGGTAGAAATCCCGCAGGGATGCGATGCAGTAAGCCACTTGCTGTTAAGACCAATTCTGCTTAGTTCCACCACCCTTCAAAACAATCTTCAATTTTCAAACTTTCATTTAACTCACTTCGAACGAGAAATTATCAGCTAAAGTGCGGTCATTTTTTACTTTATTTTTGGCAAAAAAATACCGACCCATTTCTGAGTCGGCATTTCATTTAGTGTATTTTATTTTACTTTTTGTTTCATGGCTTCTGCCACAAGTTCAGCTTCAGGGCCGAGAACCACTTGTAAGCCATCGTTACCAATTTTCACGATACCTTTTGCACCAAGAGACTTAAGCTGTTCTTCATTAATTTTGTGTTGGTCCACTAAGCTTAAACGTAAGCGAGTGATACAAGCATCAATATTTTTGAAGTTATCAGCACCACCTAAAGCATCAATAAATTTGACCGCTCTTTCTTCGCGAGATTGGCTCGCTGCTGGTTGTGCTGCAGTGGTTTCTTCTGCTTCTTCTGTACGACCTAATGTTTTTAAGTTGAACGTTTTGATTGCGAAACGGAATACGACGTAGTAAATCACGAAGAATACTAAGCCTTGTACGATGAGCATATACCATTCAACGGCTAATGGGTTGCGTGATGAAAGTACCATATCCACGAGACCCGCACTGAAACCGAAGCCTGCGATCCAATGCATTGTTGCCGCGATAAAGACAGAAATACCAGTTAATACTGCGTGGATGAAGTAAAGCACTGGTGCAACAAACATGAAAGAGAATTCTAATGGTTCAGTGATACCAGTGAAGAATGAGGCAAACGCACCTGCAAGCATGATTGATGCCACTTTAGTTCTTTGGCTTGGTTTAGCGCTGAGATAAATCGCTAATGCGGCACCCGGTAAACCGAACATCATGACAGGGAAGAAACCTGCTTGATACATACCGGTTACACCAACCGTTGCAGTGCCTTCAGCAAGTGATTTTGCACCACCTAAGAAGTTTGGAATATCATTGATGCCTGCTACGTCAAACCAGAATACTGAGTTCAATGCATGGTGTAAGCCAACAGGAATGAGTAAACGGTTGAAGAAACCGTAAAGGCCTGCACCAACAGCACCTAAGTCTTTAATGCTTTCACCGAATGACACTAAACCGCCGAAAATATATGGCCAGATGTAAAGCAATACGAAGCTGATGAACATCATGACAAAAGAAACGACGATTGGCACAAGGCGTTTTCCGCTAAAGAAGGAAAGCGCTTTTGGCAATTCTACTTGATAGAAGCGGTTATAAAGTTCAGCCGAAATCACCCCGATCAAAATCCCAATAAATTGGTTATTGATTTTCCCGAAGGCAGCTGGCACTTCACTTATATCGATATGTTGTAGCTGAGCAACACTGCCAGGTGAAAGTAGAGTGGTTACCACATAGTAACCCACTAAACCTGAAAGTGCAGCGGAACCATGTTTGTCCTTAGATAAACCGAAAGCAACGCCAACGGCAAAAAGCAGGCCCATGTTATCGATGATAGCACCGCCTGATTTAATTAAAAATGCAGCAAGTTGACTGTTAGCTCCCCAGCCATCTGGGTCAAGCCAATAACCAATCCCCATCAGTACAGCTGCTGCTGGTAAGACAGCAACAGGTACCATTAAGGCTTGCCCAATTTTTTGTGCATAACCTAACACATTCATTTTTTTCTCCTATTTTTATTAATAATGAAGTATTACTTCATATTTTAAAGTAAAAAAAAATATTTTGTATAGATGTTGTTACTTTATCTCAAATTTGAGAAGCCGATCACAAATTTTGAAATTACACTTCAAAAAATATTTTTTTATGGCGTGTGTTTTACTATAATGACGAAAGAGCCAAAAGGACACCAAGTGTTACTGTCTAATATAGGAGTTTATATGTCGAAATTATCACATAATGAAGTCTTAGATAAAATCAAATTTGGTCTGATTGCTTCTTGTCAGCCTGTTGATGACGGCCCGATGGATAAACCAGAAATCGTGGCAGCCATGGCACAGGCTTCTGTCACTGGTGGAGCCGCCGGATTGCGTATCGAGGGCATAGAAAATCTTAAAGCAACACGCCCTACTGTGAATGTACCGATTATTGGTATTGTGAAACGAGATTTACCTGACAGCCCAGTGCGAATTACCCCATTTTTGCATGATATTGAAGATTTAGCGAAAGCCGGTGCAGATATTATTGCCGTGGATGGGACAAATCGTCCTAGACCGGTAGATATTGAAAGTGCGGTCAAAAAAATCCACGAATTAGGCTGTTTAGCCATGGCGGATTGTTCGAATTTAGAAGAAGGCTTGTACTGTCAAAAACTGGGTTTTGATATCGTGGGCAGTACGATGTCTGGCTACACAGGTGGTAGTGTGCCGGAGGAGCCTGATTATCAATTAGTTAAAGATTTGAAAGCAGCAGGTTGTCGTGTCATGGCGGAAGGACGTTATAACACCCCTGAGTTGGCGAAAACTGCCATTGAAATTGGTGCTTATTGCGTGACAGTTGGTTCTGCATTAACGCGTTTAGAGCATATTGTAAGCTGGTTTGCTAAAGCCATTCATTCAGCAAAAAAATAAAGGAAGAAGACATGTCATTAACAGTGGATAGTGGTCAGACATTACAGCGTTGTTTGGCATTAGATATTGGTGGCACGAAAATCGCTTCTGCTATAGTGAAAAATGGTGAAATTCAACAGCGAAAACAGATTTCCACGCCACAAGATGATGCCGCACAAGTGATGCATCAAACCCTTGCTCAGTTGTTAAAAGAATATGAAGGACAGTTTGATTATGTCGCCGTTGCTTCAACAGGCATTATTAACCAAGGCATTCTGACTGCACTTAACCCTAAAAATTTGGGTGGATTAGCTCAATTCCCATTAAAAGACAGTATTGCACAGCATACCGATAAACCGATTGGTTTACTTAATGACGTGCAAGCTGCAGCCTATGCTGAGTATCAATTACAAAACCCTAATGATGTTCAAAACTTTACCTTTATTACAGTTTCAACAGGCGTAGGGGGCGGTTTAATTCTAAATCATCGTTTACTTACTGAGCCAAACGGTATTGCAGGGCATATTGGTCATACTTTGGCTGATCCTAATGGCCCTGTTTGTGGCTGTGGTCGCCGCGGCTGTGTTGAAGCCATTGCATCAGGTCGCGCCATTGAAGCTGTTTCTTCTCAATGGGATGATCCTTGTGATCCGAAAGAAGTTTTTGCGCGTTTCCGTCAAAATGATGAAAAAGCGACCGCACTTGTGACTCGTTCAGCACAAGCCATTGCGAACTTAATTGCAGATTTGAAGATTGGATTAGATATGCAGAAAGTCGTAGTTGGCGGTAGCATAGGGTTGGCAGAAGGGTATTTACCGTTGGTTCAATCCTTATTAAGTGAGCTTCCTGCTGTTTATCATTGTGAATTAGAAAGTGCTAAATTCGGGCAAGATGCAGGCTTGATTGGTGCTGCATACTGGGTAAAAGATTGCTTATTACAAGCAAAAAATACGGGAGTGGTTTATGGCTAAAAATGGCAATATTTTAAATACCATCAGCTCGTTATATCGCAGTTTAACGAAAACTGAAAAGAAAATTGCGGATGCGATTTTATTGAATCCCGATCTTGCGGTGCAAGCTCCTTTAGCTGAAATTGCCGCCCATTTAGAAGTGGGGGAAGCGACCTTTGTGCGTTTTTGTCGCACTCTCGGCTTTAAAGGCTTCAGTGATTTTAAATTGGAATTATCCATCGAGCTTGCCACAAAAGATGGCAAAGATAACACCGTATTAGATTCAGATATTACCGATTCTGACAACTCATTGAATATTGCGCATAAGCTGAAATCTGCCATCAATAACGTGATGGATGAAACCATTAATTTATTAGATTTTGAGCAGTTGGAAGAAGCAGTGAAAGCTATTCAGCAAGCCAATCGTGTCTTTTTATTTGGTGTAGGTACATCGGGTATTACTGCGGAAGATGCCAAAAATAAACTGATGCGTATCGGTGTGCAAGTGGATGCGACAGGTAACAACCATTTTATGTATATGCAGGCATCTTTATTGACGAAAAAAGATGTGGCAATTGGTTTGAGCCATTCAGGTTATTCTCAAGAAACGACTCATACCATGAAAATTGCGAAAGAAAATGGTGCAAAAACCATTGCGATTACGCACAGTCTGCGTTCCCCCATCACTGAATATGCCGATCTTGTTTTAGTGAATGGGAATAAGCAAGGCAAGTTACAAGGCGACTCTATCGGCACGAAGATTGCTCAATTATTTGTATTAGATTTGATTTATGCTTTATTGGTACAGGCATCGCAGGAAAGTGCGGTCAAAATAAAGCAAAAAACATTAAATGTCATTTTAGAACAACGTATCAAATAGGAGAGAAAAATGCGTAACTTAAAAGGTATTTTTAGTGCGTTATTAGTATCATTCAATGAAGATGGCTCTATCAATGAAAAAGGTTTGCGTGAAATCATTCGCTATAACATTGATAAGATGAAAATTGATGGTTTATATGTAGGCGGCTCAACAGGTGAAAACTTCATGCTTTCTACGGAAGAGAAAAAACAAATTTTCCGTATCGCGAAAGATGAAGCAAAAGACCAAGTCGCGTTAATCGCACAAGTGGGTAGCGTGAACTTACATGAAGCAGTGGAATTAGGTAAATATGCAACCGAATTAGGCTATGACAGCCTTTCTGCGGTAACGCCTTTCTACTATAAATTCAGCTTCCCTGAAATCAAACATTACTACGACACCATTATTGCGGAAACAGGCAATAACATGATCGTGTACTCAATTCCGTTCTTAACAGGTGTGAACATGGGTATTGAGCAATTCGGCGAACTTTATAAAAACCCGAAAGTGCTAGGTGTGAAATTTACCGCTGGGGATTTCTATCTGTTAGAACGCTTGAAAAAAGCTTATCCAAATCACCTCATTTGGGCTGGTTTTGATGAAATGATGGTGCCAGCTGTATCTCTTGGTGTAGATGGTGCGATCGGTAGTACATTCAACGTAAACGGTGTGCGTGCAAGACAAATCTTTGAATTAACCAAACAAGGTAAATTGGCTGATGCACTTCAAGTTCAACACGTGACCAATGACCTTATCGAAGGCATTTTAGCGAATGGCTTATATCTCACTATCAAAGAGTTATTGAAACTAGAGGGGGTGGATGCAGGTTATTGCCGTGAGCCAATGACAGCGAAAGCAACACCAGAGCAATTAGCGAAAGCGAAAGAGTTAAAAGCAAAATATTTATAAATTAATGGAAAAGTGACCGCACTTACTTCTTTCCTCTCTCTTCAATCGGGGAGGAAAGAATGTCGGTGTGGTACTGATAAGGAAGGTTATTATGCGTCTCATTCCTCTGAACAATGAACAACAAGTCAGCCGTTGGGCGGCGCGTCATATTGCTGATCGAATTAATCATTTTAAACCTACCGCAGAACGTCCTTTTGTATTAGGTTTACCAACAGGTAGTACACCACTTAAGACCTATCAAGAATTGATTAAATTAAATCAAGCGGGAGAAGTGAGTTTTAAACATGTGGTGACCTTCAATATGGATGAATATGTGGGCTTGCCAAAAGAACATCCAGAAAGCTATCACAGTTTTATGCATAATAATTTCTTCAACCATATTGATATTCAACCGCAAAATATCAATATTTTGAATGGTAATACCAATGACCATGATGGAGAATGTCGTCGTTATGAAGAAAAAATTAAATCTTACGGCAAAATTCATTTATTTATGGGCGGCGTAGGCGTAGATGGTCATATTGCTTTTAACGAACCGGCTTCTTCTTTAAGTTCGCGTACCCGTATTAAAACCTTAACGCCGGATACCATTATCGCGAATTCTCGTTTCTTTAATAACGATGTAAATCAAGTACCAAAATATGCTTTAACAATCGGTGTAGGGACATTGCTTGATGCTGAAGAAGTGATGATTTTAGCAACGGGTCATAATAAAGCCTTAGCTGTGCAAGCCGCCGTAGAAGGCAGTATTAATCACCTTTGGACAGTGAGTGCTTTACAGCTTCATCGTCATTTCGTTTTGGTATGTGATGAGCCTGCACTGCAAGAATTGAAAGTCAAAACAGTGAAATATTTTACTGAATTGGAAGGACGCGCGATTCATAGTGTATTATAAGTGCGGTTAATTTTAATTGGATTTTAGGAAGGTATGATGAAGTATGCATTAATTAACAGCGTAATCTACACGAAAAATGAAGTGTTAAGAGATTATGCAGTGATTATTGAAGGGGAATATATTCAATCTGTTATTCCACAAAGCGAATTAGAAAGCGGGATTAAAACCATTGATTTAAAAGGCCATAATCTTACAGCAGGCTTTATTGATTTGCAATTAAATGGCTGTGGCGGCGTGATGTTTAACGATCAAACAAGCGTGGAAACATTAGAAATTATGCAAGCCACGAACTTGAAATCAGGCTGCACCAGTTTCTTACCAACGTTTATTACTGCACCAGATGAAGATATCAAACGGGCAGTAAACATTATGCGTGAGTATTTGAATAAGCATAAAAATCAAGCGCTTGGTTTACACATCGAAGGCCCTTATTTAAGTCTTGAGAAAAAAGGCGTGCACCGCCCGGAATATATCCGTGAAGCGACGCCAGAGATGAAAGATTTCTTATGTGATAATGCGGATGTCATCACTAAACTTACCATTGCCGCTGAAAACCCAACGGTGCAATATATTCCGGATTTTGTAAAAGCAGGCATTATTGTGTCTATTGGGCATTCTAATGCGACTTATGAAGTGGCGAAAGCAGCCTTTCATAAAGGGGCAACCTTTGCAACTCACTTACACAATGCGATGTCGCCGATCAGCTCAGGACGTGCGATGGGTGTAGTTGGCGCAGTGTTAGACTCCGATGTTTACACGGGGATTATTGTAGATGGCGTGCATGTGAATTTTGGTAACGTTCGCTTAGATAAAAAAGCGAAAGGTGACAAACTTTGCATTGTAACCGATTCTCTTGCTGCTGCAGGTGCACCACCTGAATTGGAAACTTTCACTTTTGTAGGAAAACCGATTTATGTGAAAAAAGGTCGTTGTTACGACGCAAATGGTACGATTGCGGGCGCATCGATTACCATGATGGAATCTATTAAGAATGCTGTAGAGTATGTGGAAATTCCATTAGCAGAAGCGATTCGTATGAGTAACCTGTACCCAGCAAGAGCGATTGGCGTAGATGACCGTTTAGGTTCTGTTGAAGCGGGTAAAGTGGCTAATTTGGCTGTATTCACAAAAGATTATGATGTGATTGGTACCGTATTGAATGGTGAATGGAAACCAAACTAAAGTGCGGTCAAAAATAGCATTGTTTTAAACGTAATCCGATCCTTAAACCGATCGGATTATTTTTTATGGTTGCAATTCGGTGATCTTACCGGTATCCACTTGGAACAATTTTCCTTTTCCCACTTGCATCTCTTTGAGTTGACCTTGAGTAATAGCGGTTACGAAAACTTGAGAACCACTTTGTTGCAAGCGTTCCGCAAGCAGGGCGCGTTTATGTTGATCCAACTCAGAGGCAAAGTCATCAATCAGAAAGATGCAATGACGCTGTTTTTGAATCATTAAATGTTCACCCTGGGCTAAACGGAGTGCACACATCAAGAGTTTCAATTGACCACGAGAGAGTACATCTTCAACCGGTAATCCATTTGCTTTAAAACGGAAATCCGCTTTTTGTGGGCCTGAAACTGTATAACCAATGGCTTTGTCTCGCTCAAAGTTTTGCGCCAATAATTCACCATATTCTGTCGCTTTCTCCCAGCCTTGATGAAAGCTAACAGTAATTTCTAATTCAGGTAAAAATAACTGGCAGGTTTTTTCAATTTCTGGGCGTAAGGCTTCTGCATATTCAGCTCGCCAATCACTCACTTGGTGGGCTAATTTAGCTAATTCAATATCCCATATTTTTATTGCAGAATAAGGCTGATTTTGACTGAGTGCGGCATTTCGTTGTTTTAATAAACGGTTTAAGGCAACCCAAGAGGAATGAAAGCTATTATGGTGGTGGAATAAACCCCAATCTAAAAATGCACGTCGAAAACTTGGCCCTCCGTTTAATAGGGTAAGTCCTTCAGGCGTAATTAATTGCATGGGTAAAAGGTGAGCGAGATCAGCAATTTTATTGCCGTCTTCACCGTTTATTTTTGCGATGGTATTACCTTGACGAAGTTTTTGTAAGCCAACAGACCATTGATGCTGGCTTTCTTGAATTTGTCCAAAAAGCGTGAAATGAGGTTCGTCGTAAGAAATGATGCGATTTGCGACCGCACTTTTGAAAGAGCGTCCATGCCCGAGATAAAAAATGGCTTCTAATAAGCTCGTTTTTCCGCTGCCGTTGTTGCCGACTAAAAAGTTAAAGCCGTGATCAAATTCAAGATCCACGGCATTTAAATTTCTAAATTTTTCAACAATTAAGCGGGAAATGGCCATTATTTCTAGAGGCGCATTGGCATAATGACGTATTCTGCGCTTGCATCTTCGCTGTTTTCAATTAAGCAGCTTGATGATGCATCTGTGAGGCGGATACGTACTTGTTGGCATTTTAAGGCGTTTAATACATCTAAAATGTAAGTCACATTAAAGCCCACTTCCATTTCTTCACCTTGATAATTCACATCCACGATTTCTTCAGCCACTTCGTGTTCAGGATTAGATGCGGTAATTTTAAGTTGGTTTTCACTTAAGTTTAAACGCACACTGCGCACACGTTCATTTGAAAGGATAGAAGCACGTACAAAAGCTTGTTTTAAAGTTTCCCAGTTTCCTTCTACGATACGAGTTGCATTACGTGGTAATACACGACGGTAATCAGGGAAACGACCATCAATGAGTTTTGAGGTAAACACAATGTGGTTTAAGTGGATACGAAGATTATTTGTACCAATTTGCAAACGAGCAAGTTCATCACTGCTTTCTAATAGGCGATTCAGTTCTAATACCCCTTTACGTGGCAGAATAACCGAATGAGTTTGCAGATCTTGATCTAATTCAATCGTACAAACAGCAAGACGGTGACCGTCAGTTGCAACAGTACGTAATAAATTACCTTCCGTTTCAAATTTCATGCCGTTTAAGAAATAGCGGGCATCCTGGTTTGCCATTGAAAATTGGGTTGCTTCAATTAAGCGACGTAAGGTGCTTTGCGGTAAGGCAAAATCCACTTCAGATTGCCAATCTGTCAGATTTGGGTATTCTTCTGCAGGTAGCGTAGTGAGATTAAATTTACTGCGACCTGATTCTACAATGGCGCGATCTTCTTCAAAGGTAACTGTAATTTCAAATTCATCTGATAGCGTGCGGCAAATATCTAAGAATTTTTTAGCCGGAATGGTGAACGCACCATCAGCGGTTGAAGAAGAAAGTTGAGTATAGCTAGAAAGCTCAACTTCAAGGTCTGTACCTGTAATCGTTAAACGGTTATCTTCAATTTGTAATAACACGTTATTTAATACAGGAATATTCGGACGATTGCTTAATACGCCACAAACTTGCTGTAAGGGTTTTAATAGATTTTCTCTTGAAATGCTAAATTGCATCATTGGCTCCTTATGCAGATAATGTGCGAATTAAATTCGCCCAATCTTCTTGAATACTGCTGTCTTTTTCACGGAATTTGGGCACTTCACGGCAGGCATTTAAGACTGTCGTATGGTCGCGTTCAAAGGCACGGCCAATTTCCGGTAAGCTTTTATTGGTTAATTCTTTTGCTAACGCCATCGCAACTTGGCGTGGGCGAGTGACTGATCTTGCTCTGCTTTTTGATTTTAAATCCGCCACTTTAATTCGATAGTATTCTGCCACGACTTTCTGAATATTTTCAATGGTTACCAAACGTTCTTGTAAGGCGAGAATATCTTTTAATGTGTCACGGACAAAATCAATATCAATGTGACCACCTTTGAAGTCTTGCATCGCTTTCACACGGTTTAATGCGCCTTCTAATTCACGAACATTGGTGCGTAAGCGTTGGGCGATAAAGAATGCCACTTCTTCTGGCAGATCCATATTATGTTCTTCTGCTTTTTTCAGCAAAATCGCAACACGAGTTTCTAAATCAGGTGGTTCAATCGCAGTGGTTAAACCCCAACCGAAACGAGATTTTAGGCGTTCTTCAATTTTCTCAATTTCTTTTGGATAGCGGTCAGAGGTCAAAATAATTTGACGGCCAGTTTCAAATAAATTGTTGAAAATATGGAAAAATTCTTCTTGTGTTTTTTCTTTCTCTGCAAAGAATTGAATATCATCCACTAATAATGCATCAAGAGAACGATAGAATTTTTTGAATTGATCCATTTTATTATCACGCATTGCTTTTACCATGTGCTGCATAAAGTTATTTGCATGGATATAAAGCACGCGGGCATTCGGTTTATTCGCTAAAATGCCGTTACCGATTGCGTGTAATAAGTGGGTTTTACCTAAACCTGTACCACCATATAAAAAGAATGGGTTTGCCGTTGGTTCACCAGGTGCAAGGGCGAGTTTTTGGCCTACTGCACGAGCGAGTTGGTTTGATTTACCTTCAACAAAGTTTTCAAATAAATGTTTACGATTTAGGTGTGATTCAAATTTGCTTGGTGCATCAGACTCTTGCTGAAAACTCACCGCACTTTCTTGATGATTAGCTGTTTGACTCGGGGCTGATTCAACTGCTTTGGGAGCAGGTTTTACCCCTTCTTTTACGATAATTTGTAAATTTGGATTTTTAGCAAGGGCTTGGCAAATTTGATGAATTTGAGCCAAGTAATGATTTTCCACCCAGCTTTTTACAAACATATTGGACGCATATAACACCACTTGATCTTGCGAGATGACATCCGCTTGTAATGGGCGTAACCACGTGCTGAGATCCATCGGGGAAACCTGATCTTGTAGTTGTGATAAGCAATCTTGCCATAGGGTAGAAAGGCTCACGATAAATTATCCTTATGTTATATGCGTATAAAATAAAAGCCGCAAAAGTGCGGTTAAAAATCGAAGAGAATTTTACAATAATTTAGGCAAAAGATCTTCTGTTGGTCGTCAAAAAAAGACAAAAAGGTTGCTTGAGATTTTGTCCAAAATCCGTATAATCCCCACGATTTTAGAAGAAACGGAAGATTATTTCGGAATTTTCTCTTTTCTTATTTGACGAAAGCCCAATTTATGATTAAAATTGCGGTCTATTTTTTATAACCCTTGTTGTGTTTTGAATATCAAAACAGTAAACCATTTTGATTTAGGTAGATTACAATGAAACGTACATTTCAACCTTCTGTATTAAAACGTAGCCGTACTCACGGTTTCCGTGCTCGTATGGCAACTAAAAACGGCCGTCAAGTTTTAGCTCGTCGTCGTGCTAAAGGTCGTAAGAGTTTATCTGCATAATCACCTCTTTTAGTGATTAAGCTAAACTTCTCTCGGGAGTTACGATTGTTAACTCCCACTCAATTCAAAAATGTCTTCGAACAACCGTTTCGAGCAAGCACCCCTGAAATTACCATTCTCGCACGCAAAAATAATCTTGAGCATCCACGCTTAGGTTTAACTGTGGCTAAAAAACATCTTAAACGAGCACATGATCGTAATCGTATCAAACGTTTAGTTCGTGAAAGTTTTCGTTTATCTCAACATAATTTGCCTTCTTGTGACTTTGTCTTTGTGGCGAAACGTGGCATTGGTCAGCTTGATAATCAAACGTTTTTACAAACTTTGGATAAATTATGGGCACGTCACATTCGTTTGGCACAAAAATCCTCATCGCTTTAATTAAGTTTTATCAAGTAGCGATTAGCCCTTTAATTGGACCGCGTTGTCGTTTTGTGCCAACCTGTTCTTGTTATGGTATTGAGGCGTTAAAAACACATGGATTGTTAAAAGGTAGTTGGCTTACGCTAAAACGTGTATTAAAATGTCACCCCTTAAGCGCCGGTGGATTCGATCCTGTTCCGCCGAAAAAGATTAATAATAACGATGAGAAAAAATAATGGACTCAAGACGTAGCCTATTAGTGCTTGCACTACTCTTTATTTCTTTCCTTGTTTATCAGCAATGGCAACTTGATAAAAATCCACCGGTTCAACAACAGACCACGGAACAAACAACAACCGCCCCTTCTGATGTACCGGCAAGTTCTTCTTCATCTGCCGAAGTAGTGGCAGACTCACAAACCAAAGGTCACATTATCACATTAGAAAATGATGTATTCCGTTTGAAAGTGGATACATTAGGTGGTGATGTAATCAGTTCTGAATTATTAAAATATGATGCAGAATTAAATTCAAAAGAACCTTTCGTTTTATTAAAAGATACAAACGAGCATGTTTACATTGCACAAAGCGGCTTAATCGGTAAAAACGGGATCGATACAAAAGCAGGTCGTGCACAATATCAAGTTACGGGTGATAATTTCAAATTAGCAGAAGGTCAAAATGAACTTTCTGTGCCATTAACATTTGAAAAAGACGGTGTGACTTATCGTAAAATCTTTGTATTAAAACGCGATAGCTACGATGTAGGTGTTAACTTTGAAATTGTGAACCAAAGTGGTAGTGCAATTGAAGTTGAGCCTTACGGCCAATTAAAACATACATTAGTTGAAAGCAGCGGTAACGTGGCAATGCCTACTTATACCGGTGGTGCGTATTCTTCTTCTGAAACAAATTACAAAAAATACAGCTTCAGCGATATGAAAGACAAAAATCTTTCTATCGATACCAAAGCAGGTTGGGTTGCTGTTTTACAACACTATTTCGTATCAGCTTGGATCCCAAATCAAGATGTAAATAACCAACTTTATAGTATTACAGACAGCAAAAATAACGTTGCGTCTATTGGTTATCGTGGTCCAGTAGTATCTGTTCCAGCGGGTGCAACAGAAAAAATTACCAGCTCATTATGGACAGGTCCAAAATTACAAAACAAAATGGCTGAAGTGGCTAACCACTTAGACTTGACTGTAGATTACGGTTGGGCATGGTTTATCGCGAAACCATTATTCTGGTTATTAACTTTCATTCAAAGTATTGTATCTAACTGGGGTGTGGCAATTATTTGTGTTACCTTAGTGGTGAAAGCGATTTTATATCCGCTCACAAAAGCACAATACACTTCTATGGCGAAAATGCGTATGTTGCAACCGAAAATGCAAGAAATGCGCGAACGTTTTGGTGATGATCGCCAACGTATGAGCCAAGAAATGATGAAACTTTACAAAGAAGAAAAAGTAAATCCACTTGGCGGTTGCTTACCATTAATCCTTCAAATGCCAATTTTTATCGCATTATACTGGACGTTTATGGAAGCGGTCGAACTTCGCCATGCGCCATTCTTTGGTTGGATTCAAGATTTATCGGCACAAGACCCTTACTACATTCTCCCAATCTTAATGGGCGGATCAATGTTCTTGTTACAAAAAATGTCACCGACACCAGTTGCAGATCCAATGCAACAAAAAGTGATGAACTTTATGCCGTTGATCTTCATGTTCTTCTTCCTCTGGTTCCCGGCAGGTCTAGTACTTTACTGGTTAGTGTCTAACTTAATCACTATCGTACAACAACAAATGATCTACCGTGGTTTAGAGAAGAAAGGGTTACATACCCGTAAAAAATAACAAATAGAAGGCATCGAAAGATGCCTTTTTTCTATCATTGATTGATATATAATCACATGGGCGTATTAATGCGCCCTCTCATTTTTTTATCGCAGATAAAAGTGCGGTCAATTTTTAGTGAGTTTTTATGAAAGAAACAATCGTCGCACAAGCGACAGCACCAGGACGTGGCGGTATTGGTATTTTGCGTGTATCAGGCCCCAAAGCGGTTGAAGTTGCCCAAGCAGTACTAGGTAAATGTCCTAAACCTCGAATGGCAGACTATTTACCTTTTAAAGATGCCGATGGCACAGTTTTAGATCAAGGTATTGCACTTTATTTTAAATCACCGAATTCCTTTACTGGTGAAGATGTATTGGAGTTGCAAGGTCATGGCGGACAAGTGGTATTAGATTTGTTGCTAAAACGAATCTTACAACTTGATGGTGTTCGTCTTGCGCGTCCAGGTGAATTTTCTGAACAGGCTTTTTTAAACGATAAATTAGATTTAGCTCAAGCAGAAGCCATTGCAGATTTGATTGATGCGACTTCGGAGCAAGCCGCTCGTTCTGCCTTAAAATCGCTACAAGGTGAATTTTCTAATAAAGTGAATCAGTTAGTGGATTCTGTGATTTATCTTCGTACTTATGTGGAAGCATCGATTGATTTTCCCGATGAAGAAATTGACTTTTTGGCAGACGGTAAAATCGAAGCAAAATTACGAGAAATTATTGATCAACTTGATTTAGTCCGTAGCGAAGCAAAACAAGGCTCGATTTTACGTGAAGGGATGAAAGTGGTGATTGCCGGTCGTCCAAATGCAGGTAAATCAAGTTTACTGAATGCTTTAGCGGGCAGAGAAGCGGCTATTGTGACAGATATTGCGGGAACGACGCGCGATGTATTGCGTGAGCATATTCATATTGATGGCATGCCTTTACATATTATTGATACCGCAGGACTTCGTGAAGCGACAGATGAAGTTGAACGTATCGGCATCTCGCGTGCGTGGACTGAAATTGAGCAAGCCGATCGTATAATTTTGATGTTAGACAGCAGCGATCCTGATAGCCAAAATATCGAAAAAGTGCGGTCAGAATTTTTATCAAAATTGCCAAATAATATGCCAGTGACCATTGTTCGCAATAAAGTAGATTTAAGTGGCGAGGCAGTTGGGCTAAAAGAAGAAAATGGAACAACGACCGTTTGTTTATCCGCCCAAACACATCAGGGTGTAGATTTGTTGCGTGAGCATTTAAAACAGGCGATGGGTTTCCAAACAGGGATGGAAGGTGGCTTCTTAGCACGTCGTCGTCATCTTGATGCTTTAGAAAAAGCGGCCGAACATTTACAAATTGGATTAGTCCAATTAACCGAGTTTCATGCGGGTGAATTACTGGCGGAAGAACTTCGTTTAGTTCAAGCTAATCTGAGTGAAATTACGGGACAATTTACCTCGGATGATTTACTCGGCAATATTTTCAGTTCTTTCTGTATTGGAAAATAACTTGTAGTTTATGACTTTTCATATGTTGTGGGTCATTGCTCTTGGTCTCTCGATGGATGCCTTTGCAGTTTCCATCTCTAAAGGCTTAGCAATGCGGGCTTTTCGTTGGAAACAAGCATTAGCTATTGCATGTTGCTTTGGGTTATTCCAAGGCATCATGCCTGCGATAGGCTATGTTGTTGGATTGCAATTTAGTCAGATGATTCAAAATTGGGATCATTGGGTTGCCTTTGTTTTGCTTGCGCTCATCGGTGTGAATATGATTCGAGAAGGACTTAGCTCGGATGATGAACCCGCTCCCTCATTGATTAGTTTAAAACACTTGCTAACACTTGGTGTGGCAACGAGTATTGATGCGTTAGCCATTGGTGTCTCTTTTGCTTTTCTTTCCGTGGACATTTTGTTGGCTGTCTTCATCATTGGTTTAACAACCTTTGTCATCTCTTTTATTGGCGTAAAGAGCGGTCATTTTTTAGGGAAAAAATTCAAAAGCAAAGCAGAGATTTTTGGCGGTTTAGTGTTATTAGTCATGGCTGTGAAAATCCTACACGAACATGGTGTTTTTTAAGTGCGAATTTTCGCCTTTTAGATTATAATCTTACGAACTTTGTCTTTTTTAAAAGGGTAATAATTGAATGTTAATTGAAAAAATGCATGGCATCGCCCATAGCTTTATCGGAAAAGCGATCTTTGCTTTAATTCCAGTTTCATTTTTGATTGGTGGGATGTCAGGTTATCTGTATAGCAGCAATGATAGTTTTGCGGCAAAAGTAAATGGCGAAACCATCTCTCAACAAGATTTCTTAAATCGTTATAACCAAGAGTTTGAAGCGCGAGCTCAACAAGAAGGCGAGGGCTTCCTAGCGAAAACTGACTCGGTGGAATTTGTGACCGCACTTCGTCAAAATTTAATTCAACGTTTAGTGGATCAAGAATTAATCCGTCAATATGCGAAAGAATTAAAATTAGGTGTAAGTGACGACATGATCAAACGTGCGATTGTAAGCGATCCTAACTTACAATCTAACGGTAAATTTGATAATACCCGTTATCAACAATTATTGACTCAAAATGGTTTAACGTCAGATACTTATGCGGCTATTTTACGTAATGCATTAACACTTGAACAAATGCAAAACGGTTTGGCAGACAGTGAGTTTGTTGTACCAGCCCAAGTAAAAGATAACGCACAAGTCTTTTTCCAAAAACGTATCGCTCGTCTTGTAACTCTTCCATTAGCCGATGAAATTGCAAAACAAAAAGTAACGGACGAAGAAATTAAAGCGTATTACGATGCGAATGCGAAATCACTTGTTCAACCTGAACAGGCGAAAGTGCAATATATTCGCGTTTCAGCGAATGCATTAGGTAAATTACAACCTGTAACTGAAACACAAATTGCGCAATATTATCAAGAAAATAAAGCGCAATTCATTAGCCAAAAATTAGCACATATTCAATTATCAACTGAGAAAGAAGCGGATTCCGTTTATCAAGAACTGAAAAAAGGTGCTGATTTTGCTGAGTTAGCAAAAACAAAATCCATTGATAAACTTTCTGGTGCTCAAGGCGGTGAATTAGGTTGGGTAAAAGACAACGAATTACCGAAAAACTTTGAAGATGCAGCATTATTATTAAATGTTGGTCAATATAGCACACCAGTTAATGTGGATGGGGCTTACCATATTATTTTAGTGCAAGATCGTAAAGAACGTACTTTAGAAGAAGTGAAAGAACAAATCGCGGATACTGTGCGTAAAAACTTAGCAGAAAGCCGTTTCCAAGCAGTAGAAAAAGCCGTTCGTGAAAAAGCAGCAGAAAGCAGTGATTCATTAGCTGCGGTAGCGGAAGCCGCAGGCGTGAAAGTAGAAGATACAGATTACTTTGGTAAAAATAATGTCCCTGCGGCATTAAATTTCCCAAATGTGACTTCTGCCATTTTTGAATCTGATATTACAAACGGCGGCGCAAATTCTGAACCATTAACTGTTGGTGAAAATGAATTTGTTGTGGTACGTGTCGTGGATCACAAAGCTGAAGGTTTACAAAGCCTTGATGAAGCAAAATCAACGATTGAGCAATTCTTAAAACGTGAAAAAGCCGATAAAGTATTGGCTGAAAAAGCAGAGCAAGCCGTTAAAGCGCTATCAGCCGATCCAACCAAATTACCGGCAGGTATTAGTTTTGGTGAGCCACAAACCTTTACGTTAGTGGATAATAAAGATCCAGTGCTTTATGAAGGTGTATTTGCTATTGCAAAACCACAAGATGGTAAAGCGGCTTATCAAGTTGCTCGTAACAGCAAAGGTGATGTGGTTGTGGTTGCCCTTGAACGTGTAGAAGAACCTACTTTAAGTGAGCAAGAATTAGCGAAATTTAGCACTCAACTGGTTCGTGCACGTCAAGGTGAATTGCAAGGACAGTTAATGCAAGCATTACGTGAAAAAGCACAAATTGAGATTAATAATACCTTTATTAATCAAGATGATTCAGAAGAAGGTGCAGCTCACTAAGCCGATTGAAATATCATTCATCATCAATTTCTGATGGAAAATAAAAGCAAAGTGCGGTAAATTTTGACCGCACTTTTTTATATAAAACAAGGAGAAGACTATGGCTCAAGAAACCATTTTCAGCAAAATTATTCGCAAAGAAATCCCTGCCAATATTGTTTATCAAGATGAATTAGTGACCGCATTCCGAGATATTTCACCTCAAGCGAAAACCCATATTTTGATTATCCCAAATAAAGTCATTCCAACGGTTAATGACGTGACAGAACAAGATGAAGTTACCTTGGGCCGCTTATTTACTGTCGCGGCTAAAATTGCTAAAGAAGAAGGCATTGCCGAAGACGGTTATCGTTTGATCGTGAATTGTAATAAACACGGTGGACAAGAAGTATTTCATATTCATATGCATCTTGTTGGTGGTGAACCTTTAGGTAGAATGTTGGCGAAATAATGAAAAAGATCCTAATTACAGCAACGGTATTATTTTTAACGGCTTGTTCATCTGCACCAAATATTGTGGGAACAAATAAACCGATTTTAAATATGGCGGCAAATTTAGCACCGGCTTTAGATGTCGATTTGTCGGATAATACCGCGGCTTTAAAAAATAAAACTACGCAACAGCTCAATGTGCTTTACCATCTTTATTGGTATAACACACAAGGTGTAACGCAAGTTTGGCCGAATCAGCAAGAAAGCCAATCAGGCAATATTTTATTGCAACCGCAAGAAAAGAAAGTGTTTGAACTACCAAAACCAAGCACAGAAAGCACCAATTATCGTCTTTATTTACAATAGTTTATGTCCACATTATTAATTGACCTTGAAGGTCATGAACTCAAACAAGAAGAAGTTGAATTACTGGAACATCCTTTAGTTGCTGGTTTGATTTTATTTACCCGCAATTTTTATGATCGTCAGCAAGTTCAAGCGCTAATTAAATCCATTCGTCAGCGAGTAAAAAAGCCTTTATTGATCACGGTCGATCAAGAAGGTGGGAGAGTGCAACGTTTCCGTGAAGGTTTCACTCAGCTCCCTGCAATGCAGGCTTTTGCGACATTAGTTAAAGATTCAGATCAGCAACAGCAAATAGCAAAAGAAGCGGGTTGGCAAATGGCGGCTGAAATGGTGGCGTTAGATATTGATTTGAGTTTTGCTCCGGTGTTGGATTTAGGTCACGAATGTCGTGCGATTGGTGATCGTAGTTTTGGCTGTGATGTAAAAAGTGCGGTCAATTTGGCAGCTGCTTTTATTGATGGTATGCACCAAGCAGGCATGGCGACAACAGGGAAACATTTCCCTGGACACGGCCATGTTTTAGCCGATTCTCATCTTGAAACCCCTTATGATGAGCGTGCAAAAGAAGTGATTTTTAATCATGATATTTTGCCATTTCAGCAATTAATTCAACAGAGTAAGCTTGATGCGATTATGCCGGCTCACGTCATTTATACTCAATGTGATAGCCAGCCAGCAAGCGGTTCGAGTTATTGGCTAAAAGAGATTTTGCGTAAACAGTTGGGCTTCCAGGGGGCGATTTTCTCTGATGATTTAGGCATGAAAGGCGCAGGCTTTATGGGTGATTTTGTGGCTCGTAGTGAAAAAGCCTTGAAGGCTGGTTGTGACTTATTATTGCTTTGTAATGAACGAGAGGGTGCCATTCAAGTGCTTGATAATCTGAAGTTAGAGGAAACAACGGAGCATTTCGCAGCACGCCAAGCTCGCTTGAAATCGCTCTTTAAACAAAAATCCTTTGATTGGTCAGAACTCACAAAAACTTCGCGTTGGATTGAAAATCATCAAAAACTGACCGCACTTCAACAAGAGTGGCTTGCTTCTAAATGATTGATTGCCATCATTATCAAAAAGGCGATTGCCGTTCTTGTCAATGGCTTGAAATGCCTTATGAACAGCAACTCACCAAGAAAGAAGAGCATCTAAAACAACAACTTGCCAAATTAGATTGTGATAATTTAATTTGGCATCCGCCTTTTTATTCCTCCGAGTCTGCCTTTCGTAATAAAGCCAAAATGGTCGTAAGTGGCGCGGTGGAACGTCCCATTCTAGGTATTTTACAAGACCCGAATGATCCTCAAAGTGCGGTAGATTTATGTGATTGTCCGCTTTATCCGCAACGTTTTGCAGAGCTATTCCCGATTCTAAAAGATTTCATTGGACGCGCTGGTTTAGTCCCTTATAACGTGGCTAAGCAAAAAGGTGAGCTCAAATATATTCTGCTCACAGAAAGCCAACATACAAAAAAATTGATGTTGCGTTTTGTATTGCGTTCAGAAACTAAATTGCCGTTAATTCAACGTGAATTTGCAGGTTTATTGGAAAAATTACCACAGCTTGAAGTGGTGAGTGTGAATATCCAACCTAATCATGCTGCGATCTTAGAAGGCGAGAAAGAAATCTTTTTGACGGACCAGCACACCTTATCAGAGAGCTTTAACGGTATTCCGCTATTTATTCGCCCTCAAGGTTTCTTCCAAACGAACCCACTTGTAGCACAAGGGCTATATGCAACGGCACAAGATTGGGTGCAAGATTTACCGATTACTAAACTTTGGGATCTCTTTTGTGGCGTTGGAGGTTTTGGACTTCATTGCGCTAAAGCTTTACAGGATAAACATCAACAAGAAGTGGAATTGACCGGGATTGAAATTTCCCCATCTGCTATTCAAGCGGCGACTCAATCCGCTCAGGTGTTAGGGCTAAACAACGTTAAATTCCAATCTTTGGATGCCGCTAATTTTGCTTTAACACAAGATGAAAACAAACCCGATTTAGTGATCGTCAATCCGCCTCGTCGAGGTATCGGAAAGGAACTCGCTGAGTTTCTCAATGAAATGCAACCGAACTTTATTCTTTATTCCAGCTGTAACGCGATTTCCATGGGAAAAGATTTGCAGCATCTAACCAATTATAAACTTACTCAAATTCAATTATTTGATATGTTCCCGCATACAGCGCATTATGAAGCACTGATATTGTTGAAACTCAATTCCTAATAAAAAGCTAACATTTCTGTTAGCTTTTTTTATTTAGAAATTTAACCGCACTTTTATTTTGCTATAAATTAGCGCAATTAAGAAAAATATGGCCTGTAACAAAATAATACATGCACCTGTGGACGCATCAAAATGATAGCTAAGTAGCACGCCTAGTAGACTTGCAGTTACAGCACTAATGATCGCGATAACAAGCATTTTATCGAAGCGATTCGTCAGGGTTAGCGCAGTGATGCCAGGCGCAATTAGCATCGCTACAACCAAAATAACCCCAACGACTTGCATCGTACTCACAATGGTGAGTGCGAGTAATGTGAGTAAGCCATAGTGCAGTAATTTAGGCGAGAGACCTGCAACACGGGTATGGCTAGGATCAAAGCAATAAAGCAGAAAATCACGACGCTTTAAGCCAAGCAAAATAAAAATAATCAAGGCGATGATAGCCGTTTGAATCAGCTCTTGTCGGCTTACACCCAATACATTTCCAAATAAGATATGTGTAAGATGTTGTGAGGTTTGGATTTTAGTGAACAACACCAAACCAAGGGCAAACATTCCCGAAAATACAATCCCCATCGCGGTATCTTCTTTGATTCGACTGTTCTCTTTTAAATAACCTACACCTAAGGCACAGGCAATACCTGAAACAAAGGCACCAATCACTAATGGAATACCGGCTAGAAAAGCTAGGACAATGCCAGGTAGGACAGCATGGGAAATGGCATCACCCATTAATGACCAACCTTTCAACACCAAATAGCAAGAGAGTAGTGCACAGATAACGGCAACTACTAATGCGGTAAGTAACGCATTTTGCATAAAGGCAAATTGAAATGGCTCAACGAAAATGGCGAACATCTCAGTCATAATCCACCGCCTTACGTCGTTTTTGACTCATTAATCCGTATTTAGGCGAGAATAGAAAAGCCAATAAAAATAACAAGGTTTGCAATGTCACGATGACACCACCTGTTGTGCCATCCAGATAATAGCTTAAATAGACACCGACGAAACCAGTGATTGCGCCTAATGCTACGGCAATTTTGATAAGAGTTTTGAACTTGTCAGTAAGTAAATAGGCGGTTGCGCCTGGCGTGATTACCATCGCAATCACTAAAATCGCCCCGACAGTTTGTAATGCCGCAACGACACAAGCACTCAAGAGAGTAAAAAAGAGAACTTTGTAAAACAGTGGCGAAAGTCCAACTGTTATTGCTTGCGTTTCATCAAAGAAAATCAGTAACAGATCCTTCCAAAAAATAAGCAATAAGACCAAGCAAATCAACATAATGATGGCTACTTGATAAATATCTTCATCGGCAATCCCGAGGATATTACCGAGAATAATATTTTGCACATTTATTGAAGTTGGATTCAGAGAAATAATCAACAATCCCAAGGCAAAGAATGTGCTGAAAATAAAGCCGATAACGGCATCTTCTTTGAGTTTAGAAATGGATTTGATCCATAAAATGGAAAGTGCGGCCAAAATGCCGGCAAAAAAAGCACCTAAAGCATAGGGGAGTGAAAAGGCATAAGCTATCGCCACACCCGGTACCACCGAATGAGAGAGTGCGTCGCCAATTAATGACCAGCCTTTCAACATTAAATAGGCAGAAAGAAAGGCACAAATGCCACCAACTGCGGCACTTATCCACATGGCTTTTTGCATATATTCATAGGAGAAAGGTTCTAGCAAATATTCAAGCATGGCTTATTCCTTGTCATGCGGAGGCACTCGGCAGGATTTTACAGCCGTTGCAGGCGGATCATTTTTGGTTTCGCCATAAAAGACAACAGGGCGTTCATCATCTGTGAGAACGGTTACCGCACGTTTATCTTCATCATTATGCAGATCTTCACCTAATAATTTGATGTGTCGTAATACACCACCAAAGACTTTTTCCAAATTATGCTGATTGAATGTATCTTCCGTTTTACCGGCAGCAATCACAGTACGGTTAATCATCACCACTTGGTCACAGAAATCGGGTACAGAACCCAAGTTGTGGGTAGAAACTAAAATTAAATGGCCTTCAGTACGTAATTGGCGAAGGAGTTCCACAATAGCATTTTCAGTTTTAACATCTACACCCGTAAAAGGCTCATCGAGTAAGATAATCTTACTTTGTTGTGCTAATGCTCGAGCCAAAAATACGCGTTTTTTTTGCCCACCAGAAAGCTCGCCGATTTGCCGTTCAGCTAAATGCTCGATGTTTACTCGTTGCATCGCTTCGAGCACTTTTTGTTTGTCTTCAGCCTTTGGAATGCGTAGGAAATTCATATAGCCGTAGCGTCCCATCATGACAACATCATAAACGGAGACTGGAAATTGCCAATCGACTTCTTCCGCTTGCGGCACATAGGCAACCAAATTTTGTTTCAACGCTCGATTAATTGGTAAACCACAAAGCGCAATATTGCCTTGTTGTGGTTTAATTAAGCCCATGATGCTTTTGAATAGCGTTGATTTTCCGCTCCCATTTACGCCGACAAGAGCACAGATGGTTCCCCCTTGTAATGCAAAGGTAACATCATAAATTGCAGTGTGCCCGTTGTTGTAACGCATGGTTACGTCATTAACGGAAATAGAAGCGGAAAGTGCAGTCATTATTTTTCAAATCCTTTGACTATGGTGGATACAGTGACATTCAGTAAGTCAATATAAGTTGGTACAGGACCGTCAGCGGCAGAAAGGGAATCGACATAAAGCACGCCACCGTATTTGGCACCGCTTTCTTTCGCTACTTGTTGAGCAGGTTTGGCTGACACGGTACTTTCACTAAATACCACAGGAATGTGATTTTTTTTCACTAAATTGATAAGTTTACGCACTTGTTGAGGCGTACCTTGTTGTTCAGCGTTAATTGGCCATAAATAGCCTTCTTTGAGATCGTAATCTTTCGCTAAATAACTAAAGGCGCCTTCACTGGTGACTAACCAACGTTGGTTGGCAGGAATTTGTGCGAGTTTTTCACGTAAAGGTTTATCGAGTTGTTTGATTTTTTCTGCATAAGCTGCCGCATTTTTTTGATAAGTATCAGCATTTTGCGGATCGTATTTAACTAATGCATTTTTAATATTTTCGACATAAATCAACGCATTAGATGGCGACATCCAAGCGTGTGGGTTAGGTGCATCTTTATAAGGGCCTTCATAAATAGAAAGTGGTGTGATACCTTCGGTTACCACAACGGCTGGTTTGTCTTTGATATTTTGGAAGAAACGTTCAAACCAACGCTCTAAATTTAATCCGTTCCATAAAATTAAATCAGCAGATTGAGCTTTTACAATATCTTTAGGGGTTGGTTCATACTCGTGAATTTCTGCACCAGGTTTGGTGATAGATTCCACCGTCGCGGCATCGCCCGCAACATTTTGTGCGATATCCTGAATAACAGTAAATGTGGTCACCACTTTAAATTTCGCTTCGGCTTGTAAAGCAGCTAAACCTAGAGCGATAACAGATAGGCTTTTAAATAAATGCTTCATGAGATCTCCTTAAAAATAATGATTGATTAGCATTCTACAGAATAATACCATTTTTTATAAGTTTTTCAAATGAAAATAATTATCAAATCCATAGGCAATTAAAATTAAAAAGCGGAAAATTTTGTGAAAAATTGACCGCTCTTTTTTGAAATAATTAACCACCAACTTGTTGGATTAGACGATCCATACCCGCTTCATCATAGCCTTCTTCATATTGGGCTTCATCAACGGTAAAGTTTTGCATGCTACGTCCAGCAGTACAGCCATATTGTTCCAGTTTTCCTTTCGTAAAGTTGCTACGAAATGCGGATGAATGGTTATTTAAACTGATCACACCGATGGTAGAGTGATTACATGGATTTTTATTCACGAAAACTAAATTATAGCCAGATTCGCGAATATAGCCGGTTTTATTTATTGCTGCATCGAAGACTTCTTCACGCACTAATTTATTGGTGTTTTTGACGAAAACACTGCGTCCGCCAGCTTGAATGAAGGCACTTGGCATATTAGAAAGATTTTTGATTTGTGCTTTATTGAGCGAGTATTTGGCTAGCTTAACTAAATCCATTGCACTTGAAATGTTGCTATCAGATAAACCTGAACTGTCTGAAAAGCGAGTAGAGCTCATACCTAATTCTCGTGCTTTCTCATTCATTTTTTGGATAAATTGCAAACGACTCATGCCCGCAGAGCGAGAAAGTGCATGGGCAGCATAGTTATCAGAATGAACGAGCATCGCTTTTAATAATTCATTACAAGAAATTGGCGTGTATTTTGGTAATTTTGTATGTGTGCCTTTAATGTAATCGTAATCGTCGTCAGTAATCGCTGCAGTACAATTTGCGTTTCGATTATTTTCAAGAAACACATTTGCAGTCATTAACTTGGTGACGGATGCGATAGGTTGAACGTGATTCGGTGAGCTACTTTCGAGCACGCGATCATGGGTGAAATCATACACGACATAAGATTGTGCTGTTGCCATTGCTGGCACTAAACACAATACAGAAAGCACTTTTTTTAACATATCTTTTAATATAGCCAACTTAGAGAATAAAACAAAGCTTACATTCTATCAGTTTTTGTAAGGGTTTGGGATGTGTGAAAGAGAAAAAATTTAAAGTTTTTTAATCGCACTTTTTTCTTTTGTTTTTTGATTTTTGCGATAGCGATCGCAAAGAAGTGCGGTCAAAATTTTCTTTGTTTTTCAAATCTGCTAGCTTATCCGTCGGTAAATCTGTAAAATCTCGGCTCATTTTTAATATGCGAATTTTTTGTTGCTCAATTCTGAGTAACATCATCGCCGTAATGTGTAATAACGAGGCTTTATGTTAGAACAACCCCTTTCATCCGAAACGAATACAAAAAAGATTAACTTAATGGATTTAACGCGTCAGCAGATGCGTGAGTTTTTTGCTGAATTAGGCGAGAAACCATTTCGTGCGGATCAATTAGTGAAATGGATTTATCATTTTGGCGAAGATAACTTCGACAATATGACCAATATTAATAAAAAATTACGAGAAAAATTAAAAGCGGTCGCTGAAATTAAAGCGCCAGAAGTGGCGGTTGAGCAACGCTCTGCGGATGGCACCATTAAATGGGCGATGCAGGTAGGTGAGCAGCAAGTTGAAACGGTCTATATTCCTGAGGCGGATCGCGCAACACTTTGTGTTTCTTCTCAAGTAGGCTGTGCCTTAGCTTGTACTTTCTGTTCAACAGCACAACAAGGCTTTAACCGTAATTTAACGGTGTCTGAAATTATCGGTCAGGTTTGGCGTGCATCAAAAATTATCGGTAATTTTGGTGTGACGGGTGTACGTCCTATTACCAATGTGGTGATGATGGGCATGGGGGAACCATTGTTAAATGTAGCTAATGTTGTACCTGCAATGGAAATTATGCTCGATGATTTCGCATATGGATTATCTAAACGACGCGTGACGTTATCCACTTCAGGTGTCGTGCCTGCACTCGATATGTTACGTGATAAGATTGATGTAGCATTAGCGATTTCACTTCACGCACCGAACGATGAATTGCGTGATGAAATCATGCCGATCAATAAAAAATATAACATCAAAATGTTGATGGATTCGGTACACAGATACTTAGAAGTATCGAATGCGAATCATGGTAAAGTGACAATTGAATATGTGTTATTAGATCACGTGAATGATGGTACAGAGCATGCGCATCAATTAGCTCAAGTGTTAAAAAATACCCCGTGTAAAATTAACTTGATCCCATGGAATCCGTTCCCGGAGGCGCCTTATGGTAAAAGCTCAAATAGCCGTGTCGATCGTTTCCAAAAAACATTAATGGAATACGGCTTTACGGTGATTGTGCGCAAAACCCGTGGTGATGATATTGATGCCGCTTGTGGTCAGTTGGCGGGCGATGTAATCGACCGAACCAAACGTACAGCAATGAAACGTAAGTTTGGTGAAGGTATTGACGTAAAAGCGGTTAACTAAGCTAAATATAGCAATACTTGTAAAGGAAAATGGCTCGTAGAAGACTGATAAGATAGAGGAGTGATAAAATGAAATTAATCCCAATTAACATTCTAAGTGCGGTCATTTTCCCTTTTGTTTTTTCGGCTTGTGTTTCTCAGTCTTCTGTTGATTTTAATAAACAACAAGCTGCAAAAGCGCGCGTTGAATTGGCATTAGGTTATCTTCAACAAGAGGATTTTGTTCAAGCAAAACTTAATTTAGATAAAGCCTTTGAACATGATGACCGCTATTATCTTGTGCACTCGGCACTTGCGCATTTTTATCAATTACAAGGCGATACGGAAAAAGCGAAGCAAGCTTATTTACAGGCGATTAAGTTAGACGATAAGCAAGGAGATGTGTATAACAACTTTGGTGCATTTTTATGTGGGCAAGGTGAGTTTGAACAAGCTTATTCACAATTTAATGCGGCACTTGCAGCACCGAATTATTATCATCAAGCCGATACTTACGAAAACATAGCACTTTGTGCTTTTGCTGGAAAACAAACCGATGTTTATCAACAAGCGTTGGATAAATTGCGCCAAGTTGATCCTTCCAGAGTAGAAAAGCTCCGCACACTCAAATAATCATTGCCAAAAGCCCCTTTCGACTTTAAAATTTGGTATTTAGTTTTTTATTGCTATTTCTTTTTTTATACCTATGAATACAATCCTTGAACAAACCGAAAAAACAGATATCTCCTTTGGGGATAAACTTCGTCAAGCTCGCGAAGCACTAAACCTTTCTCTAGAAGATGTGGCAAAGGCTATTTCTTTACGTCCAAGCATTTTGGCAAAATTAGAAAATAATGAATTTGTCCAAAAAGATGTACCATCAACCTTTTTGAGAGGTTACGTTCGCAGTTATGCGAAATTTTTACGTATTCCTGAAAGCGAATGGGAGCATTTGACCTTTGGGGAGGCATATAAAAACGATTTAGGTAAAAATGTACGTGCGACGCGTTCAGTAAACCAATACTCTTCTCATAGTCGCTGGGTCGGCACACTTACAACCATTATCTTACTCGCGGCAGTTGGAATGACAGGCTTATGGTGGTGGCAAAATTATCAAAAATCAAATGAAGAACGTGATAATTTAGTGCAAACCTACGTTGAAAAAGAAAAAACAGCAGAGGTACCAGTTACTCATTCGAATGAAATTCCAGTAACAGTAAATAGTCAGCCTGCGGTGTCAAGCAATGAAACTACGTCTGTAGTAGAAAAAACAAATAATGCTGCTGAACCCGCTGTTTCAACGACTCAAGAAAATCAAGCTCAACCAGTAAATGCAGAAGTTTCAACCGCTGCAACTTCAGCACCTACTATTGGACAAACTCAAGCACCTGTTGTGGAACAAACGTTACCTAACACAGAACCAACAACAGAGCAAACTGTGCCAGATACACAAAGTGCGGTTGAAAACCCCGCTATTTCTGAAGCACCAACTACAGCGAAAGGCGATCTCGTTATTGAGATCACGAAAAATTCAAGCTGGATTAGTGTGAAAGACCAAAACCGTAAAGTATTAGCGCAAAAAGAATATAAACAAGGCGAAGTTTTAACCTTTAATGGTAATGACTATGCATTGATTATCGGCGCGCCGGGTAACGTTCGCATTACTTATAAAGGCGAAGCGTATCCGCTTACAGTTGATGGCCGTGTGGCTAAATTTAAATTACCAAAACCTTAACGAATAATTTACGAAAGAATGTCAGCAGTAAAACCTACTATCAAACGTCGTGAATCGACAAAAATTTATGTGGGCAATGTACCAATCGGTGGTGATGCACCGATTGCCGTGCAATCCATGACAAATACTCGCACAACTGATGTTGAAGCGACCGTTGCACAGATTAAATCGTTGGAACGTGTCGGCGCAGATATTGTGCGTGTTTCTGTACCAACTATGGATGCCGCCGAAGCCTTTAAAATCATTAAACAGCAAGTGAATGTGCCATTAGTGGCGGATATTCATTTTGACTATCGCATTGCGTTAAAAGTGGCTGAATATGGGGTGGATTGCTTACGTATTAATCCAGGCAATATCGGTCGTGAAGATCGTATTCGTGCAGTGGTGGATTGTGCGCGTGATAAAAATATCCCGATTCGTATCGGTGTCAATGCTGGCTCATTAGAAAAAGATATTCAAGAGAAATTTGGCGAGCCAACACCAGAAGCCTTATTAGAATCAGCGTTACGCCACGTTGAGATCTTGGATCGTTTAAACTTTGATCAATTTAAAGTGAGTGTAAAAGCATCCGATGTTTTCCTTGCGGTGGAATCTTACCGTTTACTGGCAAAAGCCATTAAACAGCCGTTGCATTTAGGCATTACGGAAGCGGGCGGTGCACGTGCAGGAGCAGTGAAATCTGCAATTGGTTTAGGTATGTTGTTAGCGGAAGGTATTGGTGATACCTTGCGTGTCTCTTTAGCCGCCGATCCTGTAGAAGAAATCAAAGTTGGTTTTGATATTTTGAAATCGTTACGTATTCGTTCTCGCGGGATTAACTTTATTGCTTGCCCAACTTGCTCTCGTCAAGAGTTTGATGTTATCGGCACGGTGAATGCACTGGAACAACGTTTAGAAGATATTATCACCCCAATGGATGTGTCTATTATTGGTTGTGTGGTAAATGGCCCGGGTGAAGCATTAGTGTCAGACCTAGGTGTTACCGGTGGTAATAAGAAAAGTGGCTATTATTTAGATGGCGAGCGTCAAAAAGAACGTTTTGATAACGACGCGATTATTGACCAATTAGAAGCAAAAATTCGTGCCAAAGTTGCACAACAAGATCCAAAAAATCGAATTATTTAAGGAAAACTCGTGGCAAAAAATATTCAAGCAATTCGTGGGATGAATGACTGTTCCCCAACTGAATCTCCACTTTGGCAATGGATTGAAGGGCAGGTTCGCCAAATTTTAAGCAGCTACGGCTATTCAGAAGTGCGTATGCCAATCGTGGAAAGTACGCCATTATTTGCTCGTGCAATCGGTGAAGTCACAGATGTTGTCTCAAAAGAAATGTACACATTCTGGGATAATGATGAGCAATTAACACTTCGCCCAGAAGGTACAGCAGGATGTGTGCGTGCTGCGATTGAACACGGTTGGATTTACAACAATGAACAACGTTTATGGTACATGGGGCCGATGTTCCGCCATGAGCGTCCACAAAAAGGTCGTTACCGTCAATTTCATCAAGCAGGTGTAGAAGTATTTGGTATCGCAACCCCTGAAATTGATGCTGAGTTAATTATTTTAACGGCACGTTTATGGAAAGCCTTAGGTATTGATCAACATGTTTCACTTCAATTAAATTCGATTGGTTCATTAGAAGCACGTGCAAACTATCGTTCTGCATTAGTGGCTTTCTTAGAAAATCACCAAGATTTAATGAGCGAAGAAGAGAAAGAACGTCTTGTAAAAAATCCATTACGTATTTTGGATACTAAAAATCAAGCATTACAAGATGTATTGGACGGCGCGCCAAAATTATTGGATTATTTAGACGATGAAAGTCGCGAGCATTTTGCGCAGTTATGCGGTCTATTAGATGCGGTTGGTATTCAATATGAAATTAATCCAAAATTGGTTCGTGGTTTAGATTATTATAATAAAACTGTATTTGAATGGGTGACATCAGCATTAGGTGCGCAAGGTACTGTATGTGGTGGTGGACGCTATGACGGCTTAGTTGAACAACTTGGTGGCCACGCAACAAGTGGTGTCGGTTTCGCAATGGGCTTAGAGCGTTTAGTGCTACTCGTTCAAGAAGTGAATAAATCGATTCCGGTAAAAAGTGCGGTAGATATTTACGTTGTTTATCAAGGTGAAGGCACAACATTAGCCGCATTCCAACTAGCTGAAAAACTTCGCTCAGAATTACCGCACTTAAGCACCATGTTGCATTGCAGCGGCGGTAACTTTAAAAAACAATTTAAACGCGCGGATAAGTCTGGTGCGACTCTAGCCCTTGTACTTGGCGAAAGTGAAGTGCAAAATAATCAAGTTGTGGTAAAACACTTACTTGGCGCAGAAGAGCAGCAAACCATTGATGTGGACAATTTGATTGAACACGTGAAAGCCCAATTTTAATTTTAGAAGGATAGGAAAATGGCATATACCATTGAAGAAGAACAAGAACTGAACCAGTTAAAAGAATGGTGGAAAGACAATGGCAAAACTATTATGGCCGCTTTTATTCTTGGTGTAGGCGGGATGTTGGGCTGGCGTTATTGGCAGTCTTATCAAGCCAATCAAATTATGCAAGCGTCTGCTGAATACGATGCTCTAGTTTATACCACAAACAAAGATGCCGCGGCACAACAAGCTAAAGTGGCTGAATTTGTGAAAGCGCATGATAAAACTAGCTATGCGGTATTTAGCTTACTAGATCAAGCAAAAGGTTTTGTTGCAAAACAAGATTACGCCTCTGCTGAAAATAGCTTGAAACAAGCGATTGCTCAATCACAAGATGATATCTTAACGTCTCTTGCAGCGCTTCGTTTGTCTGCTGTGCAATTCCAACAAGGTCAATTTGATGCAGCATTAGCAAGTCTAAATCAAGTGAAAAGCCAAGGCTTCAGTGCACGTAAAGATCTTTTAGCGGGCGATATTCAAGTCGCAAAAGGCGATGTGAATGGTGCTAAGGCAAGCTTTGAGAATGCACAAAAAAGCGGTAACCCGTTAGAAAAACAAATGGCGCAGATGAAATTAAATAATCTGTAATATTTTAATTAGCCCGAATTGCTCGGGCTTTTTTATTGGATTTTTGATCTTATGATTCAGAAACCTATTGTGCCGCCACCCGTCATTTTTATTGGCTGTGCACTTATCATGGCATATTTGCCTAATCCTTACCCGCTCGAAATCAATGTATTAGCAGTTTATTTGATTATATCGGTTTCTTCTGCCATCGCTTTTTTTAGCCTTTGGCAATTCTATAAAAGTAAAGCGAATATCAATCCAATTCACTTAGAAAAAAGTAATGTGTTTGTGGTAAATGGTATTTATCGTTTTAGCCGTAACCCAATGTATTTAAGTTTAGCAGGCTTGTTAGTGGCATGGGCGCTTTATTTACAAAGTGCGGTCAGTTTTCTAGGTGTTTTTCTGTTTATTTATCTCATCACACAATGGCAAATTAAACCTGAAGAATACTGGTTAGAGAAGAAGTTTGGTGAGTCTTATTTAGAGTACAAGAAAAAAGTCAGACGTTGGATTTAACCAATAAAAAAAATCGCCTAAAAATAGGCGATTTTTTATATATTTTTAGAAGCTATTATTTAGCTGCACATCCGCAATCTGCTAATTTTTTAGCAAAACGCTCTGCAACAAAATCCCAGTTTACGACGTTCCAGAATTCTTTGATGTAGTCTGGACGACGGTTTTGGAATTTCAAGTAGTAAGCGTGTTCCCAAACGTCTAAACCTAAAAGTGGGAAACCTTCACAACCTGCGATTTCTTTACCCATTAATGGAGAATCTTGGTTTGCGGTAGAAACAATAGATAATTTACCTTGGTTTATGACTAACCATGCCCAACCAGAACCGAAACGAGTTGCCGCTGCTTTTTCAAATTCAGCTTTGAAGTTTTCTACAGAACCGAAATCACGTTCGATAGCTGCTTTTAAATCACCTTGTAAAGTGGTGCCTTTTTTCAATGATTTCCAGAATAAGCTGTGGTTTGCGTGACCGCCTGCGTTGTTACGTAATGCAGTACGTTTTTCAGCTGGGATTTTATCTAATTGGCTGATTAATTGACCTGAGCACATTTCAGAAAATTCAGCAGGTAAAGTTTCTAACACCGCGTTTGCATTGTTTACATAGGCTTGGTGGTGTTTAGAGTGGTGAATTTCCATTGTTTGTGCATCAAAATGTGGTTCTAACGCATCATAAGCGTAACCTAATTCAGGTAGAGTATAAGACATAATATGTTCCTTTTTTAAATGAAGTTAAGGTAATGTTTTTGATAAAACAACATCAAAAAGTAACTAAATAGTAGCAGAAAATTTGATTTAGATCAGTAAATCTTTTAATTATTTGATTATCCGATGAATAGACTAGAAAAGCTTAATTTGTTTTAAATCAATAAACACACCAATCTACTTCTAAATAGTTATACCTTTTAGCCCTTAAAATCTCGTCAAAATTCCCCCTTGTGGTAGAATACTTGCTGATTTTTCACAAGATTTTATTTTTAAGGCTGAGACTATGTTTCCTGCTCATCAACTTCAATTAGAACAATTAGCGTGCCAGCGTGGCGATCGTGTGTTGTTCACTGATCTTTCACTGCAATTTCAAAGCGGTGATTTCGTGCAAATTGAAGGGCACAATGGTATCGGCAAAACAAGTTTATTACGGATTTTAGCCGGCCTTGCACAGCCTGTAGAAGGTAAAGTGCGGTGGAATTCAGACGAGATTACAAAACAACGCGAAGAATACCATCATCAGCTACTTTATCTCGGCCATCATTCAGGCGTGAAACCTGAATTAACGGCATGGGAAAATTTAAAATTTTATCAGCAGATTAGTCAAAGCCAGCAAGGCACCGATATTTTATGGGATGTGTTGGAAACAGTGGGCTTACTCGGTCGAGAAGATTTACCGGCAGCTCAACTTTCAGCGGGTCAGCAAAAGCGCATTGCCTTGGCGAGATTATGGATCTCTGAAGCGCCACTTTGGATTTTGGATGAACCTTTTACAGCAATAGATAAAAAAGGGGTTGAAGTTTTGACCGCACTTTTTGAAAATCATGCTAAAAAAGGTGGAATGGTGATTTTAACGAGTCATCAAGAAGTACCAAGTAGCCTATTAAAGAAAATCAATCTTGCTGATTATAAATATAACCCTTAGATTTTTATGATATTTTTACAGATTATAAAGCGAGAGCTGAAGATTGCGACCCGTAAGCAAGCGGAAATTTTAAACCCACTTTGGTTTTTTTTAATCGTCATCACGTTATTTCCATTAGTCATTGGGCCGGATCCTAAGTTACTTTCTCGCATCGCACCAGGAATCTCTTGGGTGGCGGCATTGCTTTCTGCGTTGCTGTCTTTTGAGCGCTTATTCCGAGATGACTTTATTGATGGCTCTTTAGAACAATTGATGCTTACGGCTCAACCTTTAGCCCTAACGGCACTCGCAAAAGTTGTTGCACACTGGCTATTAACTGGTTTGCCGTTGATTTTACTTTCACCTATTGCGGCTTTATTGCTTTCGTTGGAAGTGAATATTTGGTGGGCATTGGTGCTTACACTCTTAGTGGGTACACCGATTTTAAGCTGCATTGGCGCAATTGGCGTGGCATTGACGGTAGGATTGCGTAAAGGTGGCGTATTGCTGAGTTTACTTGTGGTACCATTATTCATTCCGGTTTTAATTTTTGCCTCAGCAATTTTAGATGCCGCTGCGTTAAATCTCCCTTATGGCGGACAGCTTGCTATTTTAGGTGCAATTTTGGCTGGCGCGATAACCTTATCGCCTTTTGCGATTGCCGCTGCACTACGAATTAGTTTAGATAATTAATCATCATGACGGTGAAAGTGCGGTCAGATTTTTAACTGTTTTTTATTTTTTGAATTAAGGATCTTTTATGTGGAAGTGGTTACATCCTTACGCAAAACATGAAACCCAATATCATTTATGTGGCAAATTAAGTCCATTTTTTGGTGTGATTGCGGTTTTATTATTGGCTGTTGGAATCGTTTGGGGTTTAGCTTATGCGCCGGCAGATTATCAGCAAGGCAATAGTTTCCGAATTATGTATGTCCATGTGCCGGCAGCGATTTGGTCAATGGGCGTGTATGGTTCGATGGCGATTGCTGCGATTATTGCGTTAGTTTGGCAGATTAAAGCCGCACATCTTTCGATGGTTGCCATGGCGCCAATTGGTGCGATGTTTACCTTTATCGCGCTAGTCACAGGCGCAATTTGGGGTAAACCAATGTGGGGAACCTGGTGGGTGTGGGATGCGCGTTTAACCGCAGAACTCATTCTTTTCTTCTTATATATCGGTGTATTAGCGCTTTATTCTGCATTTTCTGATCGTGCTGTGGGCGCAAAATCAGCGGGTATCTTGTGTATCGTTGGCGTAGTGAATTTACCAATCATTCACTTTTCCGTAGAGTGGTGGAATACTTTACATCAAGGGGCAAGTATCACGAAGTTTGAAAAACCGTCTATTGCAACGCCGATGTTAATTCCACTGATTTTATGTATTTTGGGATTTTTATTTTTATCCATTTGGTTTACGCTTGTGCGTTACCGCGTTGAATTGCTAAAAGAAGACAGCAAACGCCCATGGGTAAAAGAGTTAGCAAGTAAGCTAAAATAGTTTTTTATTTTTATTTTAGGGAGCGGAAAATGTTTTTCCAAAGTTGGAGTGATTTTATCAATATGGGAGGCTACGGTTTTTATGTGTGGCTTTCCTACGGCATTAGCCTTGTGGCAATGATCATTTTGGCGATACAAAGCGTCAAGGGGCGTAAAATAGTATTAAAAGAAGTGTTACGCGAGCAACAACGTGAAGCTCGTTTAAACCAAACAAATAAAGGAAATACGCTATGAATCCAAGACGTAAATCAAGACTCTCTATCATTATCTTTGTGATTTTAGGTATTTCGATTGCAACAGGTTTGGTGCTTTATGCGCTTCGCCAAAATATTGATTTGTTTTATACACCTTCGGAAGTCATAGAAGGGAAAGATGGAAATCCTGATCAAAAACCTGAAGTTGGGCAACGTATTCGTGTTGGTGGTATGGTGGTTGAAGGCTCTGTTAGTCGAGATCCGAAAAGTCTCAAAGTTCGCTTTGATGTGAATGATATTGGTCCATCAATTACAGTAGAGTACGAAGGTATTCTGCCGGATCTTTTCCGTGAAGGGCAAGGTATCGTTGCGCAAGGTGTACTAAAAGAACCAACCTTATTAGAAGCAACAGAAGTGCTTGCTAAGCATGATGAAAACTATGTGCCGCCAGAATTAGGTGAGAAAATGCAGAAAATGCATAAACCAATGGGGGCAGAATTAAAAGGCGAGAGTGAAGCTGATCGTCGTTATAAAGAAACCCAGCAAAAATCGCAAGAAGGTCGCTAATGATTGCTGAATTAGGAAATTATGCGCTTGCTTTAAGCCTTGCCGTTTCATTCTTTTTAGCTATTTTCCCATTATGGGGGGCTGAAAAAGGTCATTCTCAACTTATGTCATTGGCTCGTCCAATGACTTATGGTTTATTTTTTACTTTAACCATTGCGTTTGCTGCATTGTTTTACCTCTTTGCTGTCAATGATTTTAGTGTGCAATATGTGGTGAATAACTCTAACAGTAGCTTACCGATTTATTATCGTTTATCTGCCGTTTGGGGTTCACATGAGGGCTCATTATTACTTTGGATTTGGTTATTAACCCTTTGGGGGGCTGCAGTAGCCTTATTTAGCAAACATTTGCCACAAGAAGCTGTGGCTCGTGTATTAGGTATTATGGGGATTATTAGCATCGGCTTTTTACTCTTCGTCTTATTTACCTCAAATCCATTTACCCGTACATTCCCTGATTTCCCAGTAGATGGCAGAGAACTCAATCCGATGTTGCAAGATGTGGGCTTGATTTTCCATCCTCCATTGCTTTATATGGGATATGTTGGTTTTTCTGTGGCTTTTGCCTTTGCGATTGCATCATTAATGACAGGGAAATTAGACTCCGCTTGGGCAAGATGGTCTCGCCCTTGGACGATGGCAGCTTGGGTCTTTTTAACACTCGGAATCGTGCTCGGTTCTTGGTGGGCCTATTATGAGCTCGGCTGGGGTGGTTGGTGGTTCTGGGATCCTGTAGAAAACTCCTCTTTAATGCCTTGGCTTGCAGGAACCGCATTAATCCACTCTTTAGCGGTGACTGAAAAACGTGGCTCTTTTAAAGCTTGGACTGTGCTTTTAGCAATCCTTGCTTTCTCACTTTGCTTACTGGGTACATTCTTAGTTCGTTCCGGTATCTTAGTGTCAGTACACGCCTTTGCTTCAGATCCAACACGTGGTTTATATATTCTTGCTTATTTGGTTGTGGTAATTGGTGGTTCTTTAACCTTGTACGCTTACAAAGGCAACCAAATTCGTTCGCGTGATAATGCAGAACGTTATTCTCGCGAAACCTTATTGTTATTAAATAACATCCTATTAATGACCGCACTTTGTGTGGTGTTCTTAGG